>DIPH01000015.1:163716-163850 GCA_002424045.1 Firmicutes bacterium UBA5493
CCTTCGCTCTTGCCACCAAGAAAATGTATAAGAGTATCAATCGTTCAGCACATAGCTCGTGGAGTTACGAAGTAACTCCAAAAGCTTTTCAGTTTGCTGAAAAGATTAGAATACCTTGAAAGCTGCACAACATG
>DIPH01000038.1 GCA_002424045.1 Firmicutes bacterium UBA5493
ATATTCAGTTCTCAAGGTTCTTGTGTCCCGAAAAAGTATCAACGTCTTTTGGGGGACAGCGAGATTATCTTATCACACTACCGCCCCGGCGTCAACGCTTCATAATTTGCAATTCGGCTATTTTTTGTAAAATAGTGCCGCCCTGAAGCCTTCGTCCTGAAGCCTTGGGGGTGAACCCCATTTGATGGCGGCGACAATTCCATACTCTATCACAGACCGAAATGGGTGTCAACACCCTTTTTCAATTTTCGTAAATCACACCCTTTTTCAATTTTCGTAAATCGTAAATGTCCACAAAACCCTATCTAACACTAGTTCCGTCCATCAGGACAGATCGCAGCATGTGCACAACTCTTGTTCTTGACGGTTGATCTTTGCAGTACAGAAAACGGTCTGCCATACGAAAGCCCCAGGAAAGGGCAGTAATATCTCTGATCAGAGCATCGTCTAATATTAAGGTAAGACCACCTTTTTTTGCACCTTTGCAGTATCCCTCCATGATTTTCTCTTTAAACATGGGTAGAAGTGAGGGATCCCTGTGGGAGTAGATGAAAGCTTCCATCAGCATATCTATGGCATCCTCACCCATACGTCCGTATCCCGCTGAATCCCAATCAATCAGATACACGTCCGTTTCTCCCTCGGACTGTCTGAGGATCATGTTGTCGTGGTGAACATCGCCCTGACACAGTGTCTCTGGAAGCGCATCAAAGGAAGCAAGAAGATCGGGTGCCCGAGCCGCATAATCATTGAGAATATGCCTTAGCTCATCTGGAAAACCATCCATGGGCTGGTCAAGATAGGACTTCACTCTATTCCACCATAGATCAAAACTGGAACAAACCGCCGGATAGCTGCGCAAATAGGCCAGTCTGCGCTGACCGCGCAGATGGAACCATGCCTGGAACTCCCCAAGCCGTTCTGCTGACAGAGCCAGCTCATCGGCGTGCAGCTGGTTGGGTCCCGTCTTGCCTTCCACAAATTCCATCCAAATCTGGGTAACACCGTCTCCTGCTTCTAGAAAATAGCACTTCGGGATTCTAAGCATTGGCGGCATGGATATGCCGAAGCCGTGTCTGTAAAGCTCATATTCCCTTCGCCAGGAATCGGGATCGCCGTGGCGATACCACTCCTTCTGAATTTTGAGGACAACGGAAAAGGGAGATAAACCACGACTTGTCTGCGCATCGCCCGACAGGAGAAGAACCTCACCCACTGTTCCACCCTGCAGCACATGCGTCGAATACCGAACAACGTCTGCCTCTGTTCCAAGCATTTCGGTCAGAGCCTTGAGCAGTGATTTCTTCTCTGTCTCAGACGTGATCATGGCGTGGACTTCTCTTTCTATTATTCTTCCGTTTTTTTGCCTCAGCAAATGTGACCTCACGTTTTTGGGAAAGGTAATTGTTCCATTGCCCTTGTGGGAGAGAACCGTCGGCCAACGCAGCCAGTACGGCACAGCCAGGTTCAGTTTGATGGCGGCAATCCGAAAAACGACAACGAGTAATCATCTCTTGTACCTTCGCAAAGGATGCACTAATTGCCCCATCTGCCTCCCATAAGCCTAATTCGCGCATACCCGGCGTATCGATGATCATGGCACCGGAAGGGAGCATGATGAGTTGGCGATGAGTGGTGGTGTGACGACCACGATCGTCGTCTTCCCGCACTTCGGCTACCGTCATGACCTCCTCACCGGCCAAGGCGTTGAGAAGTGACGACTTTCCCACACCGGACATGCCTAGAAACACTATCGTTTTGCCGGGCTGTAGGTACATGTCTAATTCAGGTAATCCCATACCCGTATGGCTACTTACTGGAATGACGGCGATATCTCCTGCGATGTCTTGAATTTCGTCAATCTGTGCGTCCCACTTTTCACAAAGATCCGCCTTGGTGAGGACAACAACCGGTATAGCTCCACTTTGGCGTGCTTGAGTGAGATACCGAGCAATTCGATTAACGTTGAAGTCATGGTTTAGGGATGACATGATAAAAACGTAATCGAAATTCGCCGCCACAACCTGCTCCAAAATGGTCTTGACATACCCTACAGCATGGCCCGAAAAATCTGTCCTAGAGAATTTCGATTTTCTCGGTAAGACGCTTGTAATCTGTGAATGGCCATGTTCGTTATGATTAAGAAGCACAAAATCCCCTACAGTGGGATAATCACTTCGCTCCCTAACATGATAAAGAAAGGAGCCACTTAAATTGGCCTCTGTTCTCCCGTATGGACAGACAACCTCGAACAGATCTCTGTGCATCCCGGTCACCCTGGCAGGAACCACTCCTTCAGCCAGATCCCTGTCAAAATTCTGAAAGCCGTATTCGTGCAGGTCTATCATCAGAAACCTCCTAATTCTGTTCTGGACGCAAAAATGCCGCGAAATAAGCAGCCTTATCGAAGACTGCCACTCGCGGCAAAACGCCATTTATAAAGCATAAACGAAAGGTTACTTGGATTCGGCGCACAAAAATTGCGGGTTGCCCCTCACAATTACTGGTGCGCCAAATATTCAGTTCAGGTTAGAACCACCAAGGTGACATGGTTGATCATATTTGAACATCCCCTTTCGCACAGAAACATCTTTCACTGCTGAGTCGACCTAACTTTACCATACTTTGCCAAAGGAATCAAGATCAACCTTCGTCAACGGGCGTTGTCGGAGCCGGAGGTTCCTCATCCTCATCCTCTTCATCCTCTTTACCCACGATATCTGCAACGCCCACCACACGATCATTTTCATCTAGTCGCATCAAGGTGACGCCCTGGGTATTCCGTCCTAAGCGGGAGATCTCAGATACCTTCATGCGGATCATAATTCCATCCACCGAGAGGATCATGATCTCATTACCCTCACGCACCACATGAACCCCAACAATAGGTCCTGTACGCTCGGTCCTCTTCAGAGTCAAGACGCCTTTTCCACCTCGGTTGGTCTGGCGATACTCGGAGAGAGCTGTGCGCTTGCCAAAGCCCTGTTCTGTCACAACCAGAAGATCCGCATCATCGCTAGCTACAACTAAACCAACCACTTGATCGCCTGCATCAAGCTTGATTCCAATAACACCACGCGCTGGACGGCCCATCGCTCTGACTTGTTCCTCCGAGAAACGAATGGCCTGGCCTTCACTGGTGACTAAGAGAATTTCCGAGTCCCCTTCTGTTAACTCAACGCCTACGAGCTCATCATCATCGTCCAGGGAAATACCAATGAGTCCTCCACTACGATTGGTATCGAAAACACTCACGGCTGTCTTCTTAATGATTCCTTTTCGGGTAGCCATGGTCAGGTACTGATCATCGGAATACTCCGAAATGGGAATGGTGGTCTCAATGCGTTCACCTGGTTCAAAGTTAATCAGGTTAATCACAGCCATACCTCTGGCATTGCGACCCGCTTCTGGTATCTCATGACCACGCAGACGATAGACCCGCCCCTTGTTGGTAAAAAAGAGGATATAACTGTGCGTGCTGGCCACAAAGAGCCTCTCCACAAAGTCATCAGCCTTCGTATTCAAAGCTGTAATCCCCCGGCCTCCTCGCCTTTGGGCACGATAAGTATCCACAGGCAGACGCTTAATATAACCTTGGTGGGTAATCGTCACCACGATATCTTCTTCGGCGATCAGATCCACATCCTCCAAATTACCCACAGACAACCCTATTTTTGTGCGCCTGGGATCGGCAAAGCGATCCTTAATGTCGATCAGCTCATCTTTAATAATTTCATAGACCAGGTTCATATCACCCAAAATAGCCTTGAGGCGCGCAATGGTTTTTAGCAGTTCATCGTATTCTGCATCGATCTTATCGCGCTCAAGTCCACTTAAGCGGCGCAGCTGCATATCCAAAATGGCCACCGCTTGCCGTTCACTCAAGCCAAAGCGTTCAATTAGACGCTCCTTGGGATTATCATAGGAAGCACGGATAATGGCGATAACTTCATCGATATTATCCAGGGCGATGCGGTAGCCCTCTAGAATATGGGCCCGTTCTTCCGCTTTATAGAGTTCAAAGCGAGTACGCCTGACCACAACCTCTTTCTGGTGATCGAGGTAATGGTTCAGAACCTCCTTAAGGCTCAAAACCTTAGGTTGATTATCAACGAGGGCAAGCATGATGACGCCAAAGGTGTCCTCTAACTGGCTGTGCTTGTAGAGGCGGTTTAGAACCACATGGGGATCAGCATCGCGGCGGCATTCAATGACAACGCGCATTCCCGATTTATCCGATTCATCCCGCAAATCTGTGATCCCATCCACCTTTTTATTGCGTACCAAATCTGCAATTTTCTCAATGAGCCTAGCCTTGTTTACTTGGTAAGGAAGCTCAGAAATTAGAATACGAGTCTTACCATTGGACATCTGTTCAATTTGGCTCTTTGCCCTGACACGAATACGGCCCCTACCGGTTGTGTACGCCTCTTTGATCGCCTCCCGCCCCAAAATCGTGGCACCGGTTGGAAAATCAGGCCCCTTAATATGGTTCATGAGCCCCTTAATATCCACGTCGGGGTTGTCAATGAGCTCGATTAGGCCATCGATTACCTCTCCGAGATTGTGGGGAGGAATATTGGTGGCCATACCCACCGCAATTCCGGCAGCTCCGTTCACCAATAGGTTCGGGTACTTACTGGGCATCACCGTGGGCTGCTCTAGAGTTTCGTCAAAGTTCGGGTAAAAATCTACCGTATCTTTGTCAATATCTCTGATCATTTCCATGGCTAGCTTTGATAGGCGGGCCTCGGTATAACGCATGGCCGCTGGTGGATCTCCATCCACGCTACCGAAGTTACCATGACCATCCACCAGCAAATGCCGATACGAGAAAGGCTGGGCCATCCTCACCATGGCATCATAAATAGCCGAGTCTCCGTGAGGATGATACTTACCCATGACTTCGCCCACAATTCTGGCAGACTTTTTGTGGGGTCTATCAGGCCTATTGCCAAGTTCCATCATACCGTAGAGAATGCGGCGCTGTACTGGTTTTAAACCGTCCCTCACATCAGGTAACGCCCGTTCCACAATGACACTCATGGCATAGTTGATATAGGAGGTTTTCATCTCCTGCGTTATTTTGATGGGGAGCGTTTTTCCATTATGCAGATTTATACTCAACTCGATCCACCCCTCGGCTAAATATCAAGATTTGTTACTTCATGGGCATGCTCTTCGATGAACTCGCGACGAGGTTCTACTTTCTCTCCCATGAGAGTGTTGAAAATTTCATCGGCCAGGATGACATCGTCCACTTTCAACTGTAAAATCGTGCGCTTGTCTGGATCCATGGTGGTTTCCCACAGCTGATCCGCGTTCATTTCACCTAAACCCTTGTAACGCTGGATCATTGCACCTGCACGACCAACACGCTCCAAAATCTCCTCAAGCTCATCATCATTAAAGGCATAATGCGAATCCTTTCCCTTACGCACTTGATACAGGGGCGGTAGAGCGATATAGACGTAACCCTCTTCTAAGAGGGGCCTCATATAGCGATAGAAAAACGTCAAGAGCAAGGTACGGATATGTGCTCCGTCCACGTCCGCGTCGGTCATGAGAACAACTTTGTGGTAGCGAGCTTTGGTGATGTCGAAATCCTCACCAATACCGGTACCGAAGGCTGTGACCATGGAGCGAATTTCTGCATTACTGAGAATTCGATCCAGACGTGCTTTTTCCACATTTAAGATCTTGCCCCTCAAGGGCAGAATAGCCTGGAAGCGGCGGTCTCTGCTTTGTTTAGCTGTACCTCCAGCAGAGTCGCCTTCCACAATGAAGATCTCACATAGTTCAGGATCCGTGAGACTGCAATCGGCTAGCTTGCCAGGTAAGGACGAAATCTCCAGGGCATTCTTGCGGCGCGTGAGCTCCCGGGCCTTGCGGGCAGCTTGTCTGGCCCTAGCTGCCTGAATTCCCTTGTCCACGATTCGCTTGCCATCACCTGGATTTTGCTCTAGGAACTCCGCCAACTCTTCCGCGACAATGGATTCCACCAGACCCTTAACTTCACTGTTACCGAGCTTCGTCTTAGTTTGTCCTTCAAATTGCGGATCAGGAATGCGAACGCTAATTAGAGCCGTACACCCTTCCCGCACATCATCTCCACTTAAATTCTCATCAGCTTGTTTCAGTAAACCTCTGCGCCTGGCATAATCATTGATGGTCCGGGTTAAGGCGCTCCGAAAACCAATCAAGTGGGTTCCGCCTTCGTGGGTGTTAATATTATTGGCGAAACTTAGTGTGGTCTCCGTATAACTGTCATTGTACTGAATGGCCGTCTCCACCTCGATTCCATCCTTGTCTGCGGCCAAGTAGATTGGATGTTTCATAATCACCGTCTTATGACGGTTGAGGTAATCAACATAGGAGACGATACCGCCCTTGTACAAAAAGCGGTGCTGGCGCTTGGAGCGACGATCCATGAATGTGATAGTCGTTCCCTTGTTCAAAAAGGCTAACTCCCGCAGGCGATAGACAATCATTTCCGCCTGAAAATCAACGGTATCAAAGATCTCAGCATCAGGCTTGAAACGGATCATGGTTCCGTGTTCCTTAGTGGGGCCTAAATCCTGCAGAGGCTGCTGGGCTACTCCCCTTTCATACATCTGGGAATAATGGCGACCATTATACCAAACATTGGCCTCAAGCCACTGGGATAGGGCATTTACAACCGAAACACCTACACCATGGAGTCCCCCCGAAACCTTGTAGTGTCCACCCTCCTGGCCGAATTTCCCTCCTGCATGAAGCATGGTCAAGACAGTCTCTAATGTGGAAATCTTAGTCTTCGAGTGGATTTCAACGGGGATACCACTACCATTATCCTTAACAGAAAGAGAACCATCCTCGTAAATTACGACCTCGATGAGGTCGCAGTAACCAGCCATGGCCTCGTCGATGGAATTATCTACCACTTCCACAAAAAGATGGTGCAGACCATACATGTCGGTATTTCCAATGTACATGCCCGGGCGTAGTCTAACCGCCTCCAGACCTTCTAGGACCTGGATCTGGTCTGCTGTATAATTAGGAGCCATTTGCTGCTTTTCCAAGATCAATCAACTCTCCTTACAACTCAGTCTCTGATTCCTGATGCTTGATTCACAAGCATCAATAAATTTCCGTTGCCCTTTTATAAAGCGTTCTTGCGGAAATAGGCGAAAGATAAACGTTCTTAGCACAAATCACAATGGAAACAGGTGTTTCACTTAATTGTACCATAAAACCCTCTTCTTCTGCAGTCTTTAGAAATTCCCGATTCAACTTCGACGGTTTCTCGGTCAGATCAACAACGCCAATGACTTCACTCAATGGTACCACAACATCATTACCCATGTGCAAGAACATAGACTCGTCCTTTCATTAATGCAGAATTTGCCCTTGCTCGATCATAAATACACTCGCCCGTTCTTTGGTTTCGGGCGTAAAACTATCCAGGCTGGTTGTAGTTACTATGGTCTGGGCCTTCTGATTTAAAATAGATAAAAGAAGCATCTGGCGATTTTTATCCAGCTCGCTCATGACATCATCCAAAAGAACAACAGGATACTCTCCCGTCTCTTGGCACATCAACTCCAGTTCAGCCAAAATGTAGGCAAGGACAGCTGTTCTTTGCTGACCCTGGCTACCATACTTCTTTAGGTCCGCGTCATTGATCCGAAAAACCAAATCGTCCCTTTGAGGTCCAACTAGGGTATAACCCCGGCGAACCTCTTCTGTTCTAAGATCCTTGAGTTTTTGCCGCAAGATATCTTCCAGATCGGCGCTTGTATACGTTCTGTCACGGGCTGCGCTTTCTTCCGTCTCAAAAAAGGGCTGGTAGATTAAGTGTAAATCTTCCCGCTCGTCACTGATTCTCTCGTGGGCGCCCTTGCTATAGTACTGCAGGGTTTCCACAACCTTTTGTCTACGCATCATGATTTTTGCTCCCAGAGACACAAGCTGATTATCCCAGGCAGGGAGCTGACTTAACTGGGACCGGTTTTCCCAGGCTCCCTTCAATAGACTATTACGTTGACGAACCACCCTCTGGTATTTTAACAGATTATTGCGGTAGACGGGGTCAATTTGGCAGATCTGCACATCTAAAAAACCGCGGCGATCTCCCGGGGAACCTTTCACCAATTGGAGACTATCGGGGATGAATAAGACCGTATTCAGGCAGCCTACAAAAGAGTTAGCTGTCGTTGACTTTTGATTGACCAAAAGGCGCTTTTTTTCCACTTCGCTCACCATTACAGCCAAGTCTAGGGTAGCCATTTTTGCCACCTGCGCCTTTATGATGGTCTGTTCATAACCATGACGAATCAGTTCGGTTTCACGGATGGTACGGTAAGATTTACTCAGGGACAAGACATAGATAGCCTCTAAAAGATTGGTCTTTCCCTGAGCATTATTGCCCACGAAAATATTCAGACCCGGGCTTAAGGCTAAGTCTGCCCTCTCGTAATTTCGAAAACTGTGCAAAGAAAGATTTTTAATATGCATCTAGCTCTGCGCCTTGATTTGAAACTTTTCTCCACTGGCCAATTCAATGATGGTTCCGGGAGTAAGCTTGTGAGAGCGCCTCGTTTCAACTTGACCATCGACTAAGACCTGTCCGCTCTGGATCAAGATTTTGGCTTCTCCTCCACTGCCCACCACATTCGTCCATTTCAAGAACTGATCAAGCTGGATGACATCGGTTCTGATTTTTACTTCCTTCACGCGTATCAATCCTCTTTTTTTAGATTCTAATGGGCATGAGAATGTAGAGATGCTGATCACTGTCGGCTGCTTTCATTAAAGCCTGCCTAGATCCTTCGAAACGAAACTCCACTTCGTCTGCATCCATGGTCTTGAGCATATCCAACATAAACTTTGGAGAATAGGCGGCTTGCTCAGGGGGACCTTCGTGCTCGATATTATACTGTTCTTGCGACTTACCTAATTTTGATGTGGTTTCTATCTCCAAGACTCCTTCATTTACTTGGATTAAAACCGGCGCATTATCCACCCGTCCGACAATAGCAGCCCGTTCTAAGGCTTGAATTAACTGCGTCCGTTTCATCTTCATCTTCGTTTTCTGCTCGGTATACAGAACGGACATATAATTTGGAAACCTACCATCAATTAAGCGTGTCGTGAAAACGGTGTTATCAAACTTGAAGGCCAGCTGATTGTTGCCGGAGAAAACTTGAATGTTGGTTTCGTTTACAGGCAAACAGCGACCTAATTCTACGAGATTGACCTTGGGGATAATAAAGGAACCTTCTTCAATAAATGTACTACCCGTTTCGGCTTGAACAAACGCGAGACGATTGGAGTCGGTAGCCACAAAGTTGATTTTGCGGTCTTTGACTTCCATGAGGACTCCAGAAAAAATCGGTTGATGATCATCATTAGCCGTAGCAAAAGCGCTGTTTCGAATGAGCCGCAGCAGTTCATAGTCCGTAAGGCTCATGACCTTTTCGTCGCATTGGGGGTATTCTGGAAACTCTTCTCCCGTGATGGTGTTTAAGGAAAACTCCATGGTCCCAGCGCTGATCAAAATTCTTCCGTCGTTCCATTCCACGGTTACATCTTGCGCTGGCAGTTTGCGCACCAACTCAGAGAATAATCTTCCGTTAACAACATGTTCTCCTGTTTTCATCATATTACAAGAAGTCTGCGTTTGAATGGCCATTTGCAGGTTGTTGGCTGTAATGGTTAAGCCATTCTTATCAACCAAGAGATGAAGACCTTCAAGAACTGGGGTCTGACCATTTGTCGATATAGCTTTTTCGACCATGGCCACACTCGCTACCAATTCACTGCCTCTGATTAGAAAATGCATAAATATACCTCCTGTGGAATATTGACGTTAATTGCTTTACTTAGCTTAATATAGATCTTTTTTAGTAGTAATAGTAGTAGGGCCTGTGTAAATGTGGAAAACATGTAATGATTGTATGGGCTAGACTTTAGGTCAGATCACAACCTGTTGATCATTGTCCAAGAGTATCCACACTTTCAACAATGGCGAAAAAGGCCAAAAAGTTATCCCGTGGCTTTTCCACAGGTTATCCTTACCCTCGCTGAATAAGATTCTCAAGTTCTGTGATAGTGTTTTGCAGCGAAGGATCCAATTTCAGTTCCTTCTCTATTTTCTCCACTGCGTGGATTACCGTGGTATGATCTCTACCGCCAAAGGCTTCGCCAATTTCAGGCAAGGAACGGTCTGTCATGTGGCGGATGAGATACATGGCAACTTGCCTAGGGAAGGTAATATTGCGGGTACGTCGTTTTGATTTCATATCCGTTACCTTAATGGAGTAGTGATCGGCCACCACTTCCATGACGCCCTCCATCGTAACAGGCTTATTAGCTGGAGCTTTCAAGATATCCTTTAAGGCACTGGCCACGGTTTCCAGATCCAAGGGCGCATTGTGCAAATTGCAGTGGGCGGTGACTCTCACCAATGCCCCTTCGAGCTCCCTAATATTAGATTGGACATGGGTCGCGATGTAGCTCAGCACTTCATGAGAGATCACTAAGTTATCATCGATGGCCTTTTTACGCAATATGGCAATTCTGGTCTCTAGATCGGGCGGTTGGATATCGGCCGTGAGTCCCCATTCAAAGCGGCTCCTTAAGCGTTCTTCCAAGGTAGGAATGTCTTTCGGAGGCCGATCAGAGGAGATAATAATTTGCCGGTTTGCTTCGTAAAGGGCGTTGAATGTATGGAAAAACTCTTCCTGAGTCGATTCTTTACCCGCGACAAACTGAATATCGTCTACTAAGAGGATGTCCACATTGCGGTACTTATTTCGGAAGTCCACCATAGACTTTTTACCGATGGCAGAAATCAAATCGTTAGTAAAGGTTTCAGAGGTGACGTAAACAACGGAAATATTAGGGTCCTGCTCCAGGGCATAATGGCCGATAGCGTGCATCAAGTGCGTCTTTCCAAGACCCACTCCTCCGTAGAGAAAAAGGGGGTTGTAAGCTTTCGCAGGTCCCTCTGCCACCGCTAAGGAGGCGGCGTGGGCAAAGCGATTGGAATTACCTACGACAAAGGACTCAAAGGTATAGCGAGGATTTAAGATAGAGGACACAGGAGCAGCCTCCCTTAAGGGAAGCTCCATCACGGGCTCTTCTTGGAGGGCCCTATGTCTTTGTTGGGGACGAGGTTCTTCGTCGTACACGCGCTCACCTGGTGTGGACAGTGATTTCACACCTTTGGGGATCGTAAATCTGATATCCCAGTCGCGATTGGCCACCTGTCGCAGGGTTTTCTGGAGAGGATTTACATAACGTGCCTCGACCCAGTCTTTGGTGAACTCGTTAGGAAATTCGATATACAATGTATTGCCATCGAGTTGTACTGGACGGCTGTTTTTCAGCCAGGCGTCGAACGAACGCTCAGGCAGATCAGCGGCCATGACTTCCAGGACTTCATCCCATACTAAAATCAGCTGGTTTAGTTGTTCCATAAGGTAACCTCCCGATGACTTGTTCACAGTTCAATTCTTGATTTATCCACAAGGTCCTGCTTTTACCTGTGTCCAAAGGCACAATGTTTCCTCAGTGTTATCCACAGAAAAAGGACGTCCCAAGACCTGTCCCTAACCAATAATACAGCAGTTTATCCACAAACTCAACAGCTTATCCACAAAAACGCGAAAGCCCAGTCTGTCGGTTTTATTTGTGGATAAACAAGGATTTCTCCCCAAAGTTTTACACAGAATGATCACAAGACTTTTGCGTAAAGAAGATGAAATTGTATAGAAAATTGTCCAGCCAGCTAAAAAGAGGTGGAGAAAAGTATCCACAGGGAAAAACCACGCAGTTATCCCCAGGTTATCCCCATGTTGTGGATAAAAAAACGGCTTGGCATGGGCAGATCAGGTGTAGGAACGTGTGTTTAGATCTTTTATCCACAGGTTTGGGGACATCTGCCTGTGAATTGTGTGCACAACTGGTGTTGACATGAAATATGATCCCTGCTATCATTTTTATATGGAAAATTATGGAAGTGCCATAAATCAGCAGAGGGAGTTGGAAGAATGCATCGTAGGAACGCGGCAGTGGTATCCATGGTTGTGATGTTGATTTTTTCATTAACATTAAGCGGTTGCCTAGGTGGAGGAAGTTCTGTAACAAGATTTGAACTTACAGTTGGCATGGAAGGTCAGGGATCTGTCTCCCCAAAAGTTGGAAAGTATGAGTATGCGAAGGCTACAACTATAGAGTTGGCTGCAACGCCTGAACTTAATTGGGAGTTTAGCCATTGGATTGGCCCCGTAGCAGAACGCAAATTTGCCAAAACAAGCGTTCTCGTTGATGGGATAAAGTCAGTTACGGCGGTCTTTGTGAAGATTGAGCCTCTTGGCGAACCAATCCCGGTTAGTTCGGGTGATTATATTACCTTCGAGCAAGGCATTGCTTTGGATCTAAGCGATATTGTAGTACCCATTGATACAACAGTAACTGTGTGTGATGTTGTGGATGACATTCAGCTTCCAAATGGGCTGTCTCCCGTCGGTGCTGCCGTTTCCGTGAGTTTTGATTCAACAGGTAGCCTTGATTTCTCAGACGGTGTAACTTTGAGGTTACCCCTTTCTGACCAGGCTGAGGCGACCCGAACAGGCATTTTCCATAAGGTAGATGATCAATGGGATTATCAATTAACGACCATCGAGGACGGTTTTGCCATAGCAAAAGTGACAAGTTTTTCTACATATTCAGTGCTAGACGCTGAGGTTGTTCAGGCAGTAACCTCGGCGGTAAACGAAATTTATCCTGTAGCAGAGGGAACAGAAATTGCACTTCATTCAGATACCGAAGGTGCCCAGATATATTTTAGTACAACAAGCCCTGATTACCCTGGGGATTTTGAGCTCTATGAGACACCCTTGATCATGCCCAATGAACACTTTGAGATTCACGCTTTAGCAGTTAAACCTAATATGATCAATAGCGAGATTCGAAGATTTCGCTATAGACCTGATACCATCACTATTACCGTGGTCGATGAGTTGGGTAAGGGCTTTGAAGGTGTGAATCTGAGTTTTACAGATGGATCTGGTGTTATTCAAACGGATAGCAAAGGTATCGCAGTATTTAAGACAACGGCAACTGATACAATTGTAGTTCCGTCATTGACTGGCTATTTTTTTGAGCCAAGAGCTTTGATTGCCGAAAAAGGAGATAGCATTGAGTTTGTTGCTTCGCCCATAACGGTGCTACCGTTGCCATCTTCGAATAGAGAATTAACCTTTAATCCTGTCGTCTTTCGTGACTCGAGTAGGTTAAATCCCTTCGCTTCTCTCGTTATTAGAGAGGCCATGAATCAACTCATCGACAGAGAATTTCTTGCCAATGAGATAAGAGGTAATTTTCAACCAATCGTAACATTCATCCCCCCCGGATCGTTTGAATATGGATTTATGTCAGACGTTATGGCTGAGTTAGAAAGTAAGTACGCCTACAATAAAGCTAAAGCGCAGGCCATAATTAAGGACGAGATGGAGAGAATGGGTGCCGAATTAATTAACGATAGATGGCACTACAGTAGTAAAGTAGTGGAGTTGATCTTTATTATTCGATCGGAGGATGAGCGTACCGAGATAGGAGACTATATTGCTGATCAATTAGAATCAATTGGGTTTGCTATTGATCGGAGGTATATGACTGGTTCTATGAGTAGCCCGATCTGGATGAATGGTGATCCCTATGAGGGTTTATTCCACCTTTATACGGGGGGTTGGACTGGATCACGACATGCGATTTTTCACGGCCATCTATTGGAGCAAATGTACACCTCTCTGACAATGAGCCAAGCTTTGTGGCAAGCATATGAGCCCACACAAGAACTGGTAGATGCGGCAGAGCGGATGTTGGTTCAAAAGTTCGACTCTACACAGGAGCGTAAGGATGTATTTGCCACCGGGTTAAGGCTAGCTTTACAAGATTCCGTGAGGATTTGGCTGCTATCTGATGATCAGGTGAGTGATTGAGAAGACCCCTTGTCTTAAACTATGAGAGGATTAGCGCTACAGACCGGGTCACTATCATGCCCGGTCTGTTTTGCGCATGGCCAGGTGCTCAACAGGCCTAGGACCGATTGCTATTGACATGGTTTTGTTAAGTACGATATAATCGCTTTGAGTGTCGCTTGCTTTGTTGTGAAAGGGGGAAGACTTGTGAAGAGGACGTATCAACCTAAGAATCGTAGAAGAAAACGCCTGCATGGCTTTCGCGCAAGGATGAAGACTACAGCTGGTCGCAGGGTTTTAGCCCGCAGGCGGACAAGAGGGCGCAAGGCTCTCTCTGCTTAATGGGTAGTTTGGACGCTCGGGAGGTTTTGAGGTGGAGCGTTTAAAGAATCCTCAGGAGTTTAGTGTAGTCTATAAACAGGGGAAACCTCACTTTGGTAAATATGTGGTAGTCTCTGTCCTACCCATAGACAGAAGTGTCTCGCGGGTAGGTTTTGCCGTAGGCAAAAAGGTTGGGAACGCGGTGACTCGCAACAAAATCAAAAGAAGGCTCAGGGCAATTATGCAGAGCCAGGCTGGGCACGTATCCCCTGGATTTGATATAATTATTGGAGCTAAACAGAAGTCGGTCACCGCAAGCTTCAAGGAGTTAGAAGACGATTTATGCCGAGTGCTAAAATATTCGGGCCTCGTGGCCTTAGGTCGGAGTGAATCCACCAAGGTTGGTGAAGAGCATGCTTAAGGTGGCGCTCTTTTTCATTAGGGGGTACCAAAGGTTTATCTCACCGGTTTTACCTCGTAGTTGCCGGTTTTACCCCACTTGTTCTGAATATGCCATCCAGGCCATAAACAAGCATGGATGGAAGGGACTGTGGTTGGCCATAAAGAGAATTGGCAGATGCCATCCTTGGCATCCGGGTGGTTATGATCCCGTTCCTTAGTTGATTGGAGGGCTTTACCTTGATGGATTTTATTGCCGGTGGGCTGGGCTGGGTACTTGAGCAAATCGTGGCGGTAACGCACAGTTACGGACTCGGTATCATTCTTACCACAATTATTGTTCGTTTGTTGCTTTTTCCCCTCACATTGAGTCAAAACAAGAACATGGTAGCCATGCGTAAGATACAGCCAGAGATAAACGAGATTAATAAAAAGTACGCGAATAATAAGGAAGAGCAACAGAAGCTCACAATGGAGCTCTATCAGAAGCATAAGATAAACCCCTTAGGTGGGTGTCTGCCTATGCTCGTGCAACTGCCTATTTTATGGGCTTTCTTCCGGGTGCTACAGAATATTCCCGCCGATGAGACAGCCGTATTCTTTGGGCTTTGGGTACTCAGTAAAGCGGATCCGTTCTATATTTTCCCCATCTTAGCCTCGGCAACTACGTTTTTGCAGAGTAAGCTGACCATGACGGGAGATGCCACACAGAAGTCCATGTTGATTGTGATGCCACTTATGATTGGGTTTTTCAGCTTGAACTTACCCTCTGGGTTGGTCTTGTATTGGATTACTAGCAATGTGTTTTCCATTGTGCAACAGGCGTGGATCAATAAGTTGTATCCCGTGAATTAAGGGGGCCGAACAATGAAGTCGATAGAAGTAGTAGCTCGGACGGTGGAGGAAGCCATCGCCGAAGCGCTTCGAGAGCTGCAAGTGGAGCGCGACGATGTTGAAGTGACGGTTCTAGAAGAAGGAAATAAGGGGTTTTTGGGGATCCTAGGCTCGAAGCAGGCCAAGGTGCGTGTTGAGAAAAAAGTACCTGAATACGAGGTTAAGTTAGAGAAGGCCCTGGAGTTTTTGGGTGAACTCTTCGGGCATATGGGTCTTAATCCAGCCATCACTGGGCAGGCTGATGAAGAGAGCGTTAACCTGCGTATTCAGGGTGACGATTTGGGTATCTTAATCGGGCGCAGAGGGCAGACCCTCGATAGCCTGCAATACATTACCAGCCTGGCGGTTAATCGTCAGGGCGGCGATTGGATGAGAATTAACCTTGACATTGGCGACTATCGGGCGAAACGCGAAGAAACCTTACGTTCTTTAGCCCAAAGGGCGGCCATGAAGGTCGAGTCCTCAGGCCGCAGGGTGGCTTTGGATGCCATGAGTGCAGCTGAACGGCGCATCGTCCATCAGGAGCTGCAGAACTTTGGAGGGGTAATAACCCAGAGCGAAGGGCAAGATCCCTATCGCCGCGTAATTATTCTTCCCGAATAAATGGTGAGCTGATGTAGAATTTTGGGGCGTGGCAGAGTGAACGAAAACGTTCATTTTGTACGCTCTTTTTTTGTTCTGTGGTAGAATAATAGCTGAGGTGATGGCGATGAAAGAATTAACCATTGCAGCTGTGGCTACCCCCCTAGGCGAAGGGGGTATAGGCGTTGTGCGCCTCAGTGGTCCTGAAGCTCTAGCTATCGCCGATGGGGTCTTCCAAGGGAGGCAAGGAGGAAAACTCAGTGATCCCAGATGTGATCGGCTGCGCTATGGTAAAGTGGTAGATCCCAGAACCGGAAGGACGGTGGATGAAGCCTTAGCTTTAGTTATGCGTGCCCCCCACTCCTATACTGCAGAGGATGTGGTAGAGCTCCAGTGTCACGGTGGTGTTGTTGTGGTACAGGAAGTCTTGGCCCTTTGCTTAAAGCTAGGGGCTAAGATGGCTGAGCCTGGAGAGTTTACGAAACGGGCCTTCTTGAACGGCCGCTTGGATTTGAGCCAGGCCGAGGCCGTGATGGATCTTGTCCGTTCCCCCACCCGCCTTGGGTTGGAAGTTGCGGTGGATCAACTAGAAGGAAGTTTGAGCCGGCGTATCAAGGGGCTTCAAGAGAACTTGTATCAAATCATGGTGCAGGTAGAGGCCAGCATTGACTTTCCAGAAGATGATCTGCCTGAGGTTGAACTTCAGGAGATAGAACATACGCTCAAGCATACCTTGGCTGAAATCGCAGACCTTTTAGATACAGCCGATGATGGGAGAATCCTGCGGGAGGGCCTAAAGACCGTAATTACCGGTAAGCCGAATGTGGGAAAATCGAGCCTCTTAAATACATTACTCGATGAGGATAGGGCCCTAGTTACTGACATTCCTGGAACCACAAGAGATAGCATTGAAGAAGTGGTGAATCTGCGGGGTGTGCCCTTACGCCTGATTGACACCGCGGGGATTAGAGAGAGTGTTGATGTGGTAGAACAGCTTGGCGTAGCACGGAGCCTGGACCTTCTTAAAGAGGCTGATTTGGTCTTGCATGTCCTAGACCGTAGTGAAGCCCTTACCGAGGATGATTTTGAAGTGTTGAGGCGTACTCATGACACTAGACGAGTTGTGTTGATTAATAAAGTAGACTTGCCGGCCCTGTGGGATGTGGAAGACTTGGGAGATGTGGCGAATTCGCCTGTTTTAGAAATGTCCCTTCTTAAGGAAAACCGCCAGGTTGTCCAGGGCCTAAGTGACGTTATCTTAAGCCTTGTAGCTAGGGACCGTATTACAAGCGCGGCTGGCTCCCGGGCCCTCATAACCCGCACCAGACATAAGCAAGCTCTGCAAGAAGCCGAGAGTGTTCTCAAGGAATCTTTGGGGACACTCAATCAAGGCCTACCCCTTGATTTAATTGCAGTGGACTTGTATGCGGCTTTGGAGCACTTAGGGGAAATAACTGGGGAAACGGTGCGGGAGAACGTCCTAGACCGCATTTTTGCCCAATTTTGCATAGGCAAGTAGTAGGAAGGGGTTAACTATGCCTCAGAGTTATGACGTGATTGTGGTTGGAGCGGGACATGCCGGAGTCGAAGCAGCACTAGCTGCCGCACGCATGGGTCAGAGGGTGGTCATTTTTACCTTGAATTTGGATAATGTGGCCTTGCTGCCCTGTAACCCTAGCATTGGAGGATCGGGTAAGGCTACTTTGGTCCGGGAAGTTGATGCCCTAGGTGGTGAGATGGCCAAGAACTGTGATGCCACCTTGATGCAAATGCGCATGTTAAACACGAGGCGCGGACCTGCGGTGCAGTCCCTTCGCGTGCAGCTTGATCGCAAGCTTTACCAAAGACGCATGAAAAACATCTTAGAAACCACCGATAGTGTGTATCTTAAGGAAGCACTGGTTACAGATTTACTCGTGGAAAAGGGGGCGATTAAGGGCGTTATTCTCCGTGGGGGTGTTAGGGTTTATGCACCTTGTGTAATCTTGGCCACCGGCACGTACTTGCGGGCCATCATTCACATTGGCGAACTACAATATGAGTCTGGGCCCCAAGGACAGCATGCGGCAGTGGACTTAGCTGATGCTCTCGGGAAGTGGCTTCCCATCGTGCGCTTCAAGACTGGTACTCCTCCCCGGGTGAACCTCCGCTCTCTTAATTATGATCAATTGGAGAAACTACCGGGTGATCCGAATATTTCTGGTTTCTCCTTTGAAACAAACAGCCTAGATATTGAGCAAATCCCTTGCTGGGTGACGTTTACGACACAAGAGACCCATCGTATTATCCGCGAGAACCTGAGTCGCACATCCATGTATAGTGGTGCCATTACTGGAGCAGGTCCCCGCTATTGCCCTTCTATTGAAAGCAAAATTGTAGAGTTTCCTGACCGGGAGAGCCACCAGATTTTCATTGAACCTGAGGGATGGCAGACCAATGAAGCTTACTTGAGCGGGGTCTCTACATCCCTACCCTATGAAGTGCAAGAGGAGATGCTCAAAACCATTCCGGGCTTTGAGGATGTGGAAATTCTGCGGCCCGCCTATGCCATCGAATACGACTGCATTGATCCCTTAGCCCTCAGGGCTTCCTTAGAAAGCAAGGATGTTTCTGGACTCTTTTTTGCAGGACAGATCAATGGTACTTCGGGCTATGAAGAGGCTGCGGCTCAAGGTATTATAGCCGGTATTAACGCGTCCCGTTTTTTGCGAGGTCAAGATGCTGTAATTATTCCCCGCTCCCAAGGATATATTGGGGTTTTAATTGATGATTTGGTCACAAAGGGTGTTACGGAGCCCTATCGTATGATGACCTCCCGCTCGGAGTACCGCCTTTCTTTGCGTATGGATAACGCCGATGCACGCTTCACCCCCCTTGGCTATTCCCTGGGACTGATTTCCCCAGAGCGCTATGGGGCCTTCGAGAGCAAAATGGCCCAAGTCAATGAAGAGGTGGAGCGCTTGAATAAGACTATCTTAGGAGGCACTCCTGAAGTCAATGACAAGCTCACGGCACTTGGAACAGCTCCCCTCAAGCACGGAGTGAACTTGGCGGATCTATTGCGTCGTCCCGAATTAAAGTACGTGGATCTAGGTCACTTTACCGAGTTACCCAACCTACCTCCCCTGGTAGCGGAACAAGTGGAAATCCAAGTCAAGTACCACGGCTATTTGGCGCGGCAAGACTCGGCTATTGAACGGTTTGAAAAGATGGAAAAAAAACGATTGCCCCTGGATTTCCCTTATGAGGAGATCAAGGGCCTTTCAAGAGAAGCGGCCACGAGGCTGAGTGAAATCAAGCCAAGTTCCGTTGGCCAGGCTTCTAGGGTTTCTGGGGTAAATCCCGCCGATATTAGTGTCTTGTTGGTTTATCTCGAACAACAGCAACGGAGGTCAGATTAATGGACTTTGATGTTACACTCTTCCAATCGGCCTTACTACAAGGATTAGAGGAATGGGAATTAGAGGAGCTATCAAGCTCCCTCCCTGCCTTTACCCGCTTTGCCGAGTCCATTGTGGAGACGAACCAGACCCTAAACTTGACCCGGCTCGTAGGTCCTGAGGAGATGGCGGTGAAGAACATCGTGGATAGCCTGGGCCTTTTGCGTTTGGAATGGCCCTTAACTACGAGCTGCCTTGATTTGGGAACCGGTGCAGGTTTTCCAGGAGTCCCTTTGGCCCTTTGCCGTCCGAGATGGTCTGTTGTGCTCTTGGATTCACTCCGCAAACGCCTGCGCTTTCTAGAGGGGGCCGCAAGGGACTTAGGAATCACCAATGTAACCACTTTGCACGCGAGGGCTGAAGATGCCGGTCAAGACGAAAATCACAGGCAAACATATGATCTGGTTGTCAGTCGGGCGGTAGCTCTCTTGCCTGTTCTTTTGGAATTGGCCACCCCCTTGGTCAAGGTAGGCGGCTGTTTTGTTGCTTATAAGTCAAGTGAAGCACATACAGAGCTTAAGGAAAGCTCTGGTGCCATGGGGAAACTCAACGTAGGGTTAGAACAAGTGTTCGAAATGGATTTACCCTTTTCTATGGGGGAACGTAGTTTATTGGTGTTTCGAAAATACGCACCCACTCCCCAAGCCTATCCCCGCAGAGCAGGATTACCCAATAAGCAACCCCTACAATAAGGAGCATTAGAGGAGTCTCGTTCAAGGAACGGAGACTCCCTTTTGTTTTGGTGTATATGGGAAGGAACTCGCCTCTCTATACAGAATTACAATATTAACTGGGAATGGGGTGAGTCTATGAAGTTAACGGAGGTTCTGTTGAATCGAAAGCGCTCAGAGGGGCCGAAGGATGAAGCCTTCGATAGCTGGAGCGAGACGGTTCAAGCGCTTCCTATCCACCTTATCGGCGCCGGCAAGTACCAACCGAGGCAGGAATTTGCTCAAGAGGCTTTGGAGGAGTTGGCCGAATCCATCAAGACCCATGGTCTCTTGCAGCCAGTCGTGGTTCGCCGGGGTGCCATTGGTTATGAACTAATTGTAGGTGAGCGACGGCTGCGGGCCTGCAAAGATCTAGGTTGGGAAGTGATTCCCGCCATCGTTCGAGATGTGGACGACCGGGAAGCAGCTGAGCTTGCCCTGATTGAGAATCTGCAGCGTTCTGATCTCCATGTCTTTGAAATCGCCGAAGGTTACGAGAGGCTCTTGACAGAATTCGAGTTGACCCAGGACGAACTGGCAACCAGACTAGGAATAAGTCAAGCTAACATAGCTAACAAGATACGCTTGCTGAGACTTCCCACACAAGTGCGGGACATTATTTCCCGGGAAATGCTTAGCGAACGCCATGGTCGGGCCCTTCTGCGTCTGGCGAATTTGGAGCAGCAACTCCAGGTGCTAGAAAGAGTTGTTGCGGACGATCTCAGCGTTAAGCAGACAGAAGAGCTTGTGACATCCTTCTTGGATCCGCAGAACTCCAAGGGAAAACGTGATAAGCCCGAGAAAAAGCGCAAGTTGATCATCAAGGACCTGCGCCTTTTTACGAATAGTGTGAGGCAACTTACCAATACCTTGCAGTCCAGCGGACTTGTTGTCAAGGTAGATGAACGAGAAAATGACGATATTTATGAGATTGTGGTAACGGTGCAAAAACCGCATGGGGGTGAAATGAATGGCTAGAGTGATAGCAATCATTAATCAAAAGGGCGGCGTGGGAAAAAGCACCACAGCAGTGAATTTAGGAGCCTACCTAGCCCTGGCAGGCCAAAGGGTGCTCTTGGTGGATGTGGACCCCCAGGGCAATGCCTCCAGTGGAGTCGGGATAGACAAACGGAAAATTCGTCGCTGTATGTACTCTGTCTTAATCGATGGGGAGAAAATTGAGCGCATCATCGAGCCAACGGATATCCAGAACTTTCACGTGGCACCGGCCACCATAGACTTAGCTGGTGCAGAGATTGAGTTGGTGTCCACGATTTCCAGGGAGTTTCGTCTCAAAAAGGCTCTAGAACTGGTGCAGGATCGATATGATTACGTAGTAATCGACGCCCCTCCCTCCTTAGGACTTTTGACGGTGAATGGGTTGACAGCGGCCAACTCAGTCTTGGTACCAATTCAATGTGAGTATTACGCTCTCGAAGGTCTGAGCCAATTGGTGAGTACCATCGCCATGGTGCAAGAACACCTTAACCCTGCTTTGGAGTGGGAAGGCGTGGTCATGACCATGTACGATGTGCGCACCAACCTATCCCAGCAGGTCATTGAGGATGTACAGACCTATTTTCAAAATACAGTGAGGGTGTACAAGTCCATCATTCCCCGTAACGTCCGTTTGGGCGAAGCACCGAGTTTCGGCCAGCCCATCGCACTCTATGACCCAAAATCAAAGGGAGCCGAAGCCTACGAAAGCTTAGCGCAGGAGGTTTTGAACTCATGAGCACACAAAGATTGGGAAGGGGACTGCGGGCGCTCATTCCTGAAGTGGAAGAAGCCGAAACCACCGGGGATATTCAGGAAATCTCTCTAGATCGCATTGAGTCTAATCCTTTTCAACCAAGGCAGCACTTTGACCCAGAAAAGCTGCAAGAATTGGCCCAGTCCATTGAGGAGTTTGGCCTACTTGAGCCGATCATTGTTCGGGAGCATGGCGCAAACTTTCAGCTCGTAGCCGGCGAGCGCAGGGTCCGGGCGGCGAGGTTAACTGGTCTTCGGGCTGTGCCTGCACTACTCCGTGATTTTTCCGATGTGGAAATGATGAAAGTAGCCCTCGTTGAGAATCTCCAGAGGGAAAACCTGAACCCCATTGAAGAGGCCGAAGGGTACCAAAGGCTTATGGACGAGTTTGGATTTACCCAAAGTCAGGTTGCTGAGGCCGTTGGTAAGAAGCGGCCCTCCGTGGCAAATGCACTCCGCCTTTTGAACTTGAGCGAGTCTGAGCAGCAAATGGTTCAGGACGGGCGGCTCTCCATGGGTCATGCTAAGGTCCTCTTGGGAGTGAGTGACACTAAGAGGAGGGCGCAGCTGGCCAACAAGGTTGTGAAAGAAGAGTTGAGTGTGCGCCAGTTAGAGGAACTTTTGAAGAAGCCCAAGAGTGTTCCACGTGGAACATTCAAGATGAAGAGTCCTGAGTTGGTTGATTTGGAGGAGGATTTGCAGCGCATCTTCGGCACGAAGGTTTCCATGAGTTATCGGCAAGGTGCCGGGAGAATTTCTATCGAGTACTACTCCGATGAGGAGCTAGAACGGCTTCTGGAGATGATTCGAGGAATTTAGACAGGAGTGTTCCACATGGAACACTCCTGTTATTTTTAGGCACCTTGCCAAATGTTCCACGTGGAACATGTAGTTAGACATTCTGGTAGGACCCGGGCGCAACTTCTGCTTCAGAGAGGTGGTTGCCCAGACACATGGTCAGGGCTTCCGTAATAACATCGGCCATCTGAATTACTAAGCTCAGGCGAGTGTTTTGCAACACAACATGCTCCATAAAACCAGCTACATTAACCACACCAATGATATGGTAATGACCCACAGTGGGGAGTTGTTTGCTCACACCTGTACCTGGATGCAGGGGACCACGTTTTACAGAAATGTAGCCGATGCTCTTTACCCGCCCTAAACAGGCATCAATAGCTATAATGGTGCTTTCCCTGTTCTCACTGTTGATCCGTTCAACGGTTTTCTCCAAGTTCAAGGCGTGTACAGGCTCGTGAATTGTCCCGTGCACTGTGACATTTGGGGGTAAAAGTCCATCTTTTTGCCGTTTTACTAAGGCTGAGCCAATGAAAGGTCCTAATGAATCCCCGGTGGATCGGTCTGTCCCGACGCACACAATATCAATGTGTGGCTTTAAAGGCAAAGAGGCCAGCGTCACCCCTAGGTGGGCTGAGGAAAGAGGGTCACCAAAGTAGGTTCGTCCCACGACATCTGTATCGAAAAACATGCTCCACCTCCAGGCAGGTATACTTGTCTTAGTTTATGCAACCTTTCCCCACTTTATGCACCAAGAAAAGATCGGACCGAGAGAACATCACGAAACTCCTCCTCGAATAGGTTGGAGGGGGGTGGTATTGTGAGCTTATGGTCCATTGCAGCGCTTTACATTGGAGGAGTGCTCGGCGCCGGATTTGCTTCTGGTCAAGAGTTGGTGGTGTTTTTTGTGAATTATGGTTCAGCGGGTCTCTGGGGAATTCTCGTAGCCGCTTCCTTCTTGTTCTTGGGAACTGTGCTCATCCTTGAGTATTGTGCCCAGAAGAGTGTATCTTCCTATGCCCAGATCTTTGCTCGCCTCGATCACAGGCTCATCTGGCTTTTTGATCTGCTCTATTCCGTCTTCCTCCTTATTGGAACCAGCGTGATGCTGGCAGGTATCGGTGCCATGGGAAGTACGGCTCTGACCGGGCTCATTCTGAAGTTAGGAAGCGCAGCTCTGGTACTTGCTGTCCTTCGTAAAGGGGCCGCTGGTGTGGTCAAGACCAGCGGTTGGCTGGCGCCCCTCCTGGTGATGATCCTCTGCGTCTTGGCCTTGCACCGCCTCCAGAATCACGGTATTAGTCTCCCAGAACACAGCTCTTGGCGAGGTCTGGAGGCGGCCACTCTCTATGGATCCTATAATCTAGGCTTCTCCATGGCGGTTTTGGCCAGCATCCACAGCTACGTCAAGACCAGAAAAGATCGGTGGAAGCTGGCACTAGTGGCTAATCTCATCCTGGGGGCAAGTATGGTTCTGCTTTTTTTTGCCTTAACGAGCCTAAGTCCCCAAGAGCTCGCAAGACCCTTTCCTCTAAAGCATGTAGTAAAAGGTTGGGGTCATATAGCCCTGGCGAGCTATGAGTTTGTGCTGTGGGGCGCCATGTACTCTACGGGCATAGCCCACTCCTTGGCGCTGGTCAGTCGTATTACGGAGTCCCAAAGGGTCTCTTGGTCTAGGGCGAGCCTTATAATTGTTGCCGCCTCTTTGGGGCTTTCCTACTTTGGGTTTAGTACACTGATTAGCGTAGCCTATCCAATCCTGGGTCTAGCTGGGCTTTGGATCATAGCGAACTTAGCTCGCGAGTTGCTTCCATAGGGTTGGCATTTCTGGAGGTTTTTAGGTATAATAGAAACACTGATGTGCGAAGGTGGTGGCCTTGTGACACCTGAAATCGACGAATTGTATGAAGAGGCATTAGGTTATTTGGAGGCCTGGAACCTAGATCAAGCCGAAGAGTGCCTCAGGAAACTCATTGAGTTAGATCCAGAGCACGCACGGGGTCACAATAAGTTGGGTGTCGTCTTTGCTCGTCGTGACGACTTGAGGCAGGCTGAAGAATGCTTCAGTCAGGCCGTGGCCCTTGACCCCAATCTTGCTACTGCTCACTCCAACTTGGGAAACATTTACGCTGAACGAAACTGGATGGACCGGGCCAAAGCAGCGTATGAGCGTGCCTTAGCCCTTGATCCGGGCAACCCAACCGCAACGCATAATCTAGGGGTCTTGTATCGCAAGAGTGGAGAGATCGGGCGCGGTATTGACTTGATGAAACAAGCGAATAGATCAGAGCGCCATAGGTTTCGCGATGAAACGCGACGCAATCCAGAGAGCAGACGTATCATGCGCATCGGTTGGGCTGTGGTGATTGCCATTGGACTAGCCCTTTTCTATCTGTTTAACAGGTAATATCCACATAGTTATCCACAACGCTTGTGGATACTGTGTATAACACAAACTAAAACCCCAGCTAGCGTCTGTTTACTGAAAATTCCGCTAGCGTCGCTTGCGGCGCCAAATCAGAATCATTGTCTTGTGTCGCGCTTTTAAAATGGGATCCATAACCTTCTTAAGCAGAAACATTTCACATCCCCCTAACTACCGCAATCATTGCCCTTTATCATATCCATAGGAAGAAGAAAAGGTGACAGAAGGAAACTGCTTTCCCATGGAGAAGGATGTATTGCTTAAGATTGGAAGTGCAGATCAAACACATGGAAAGGAGATGGACAATTGAAACAGACTCCATTAACGGCCAAACATCGGGCCTTAGGGGCCAAGATGGTAGACTACGCAGGTTTTGAGATGCCCGTTCAGTACGCTGGAGTTTTGGAGGAACACAATACCGTGCGGACAAAGGTGGGGATTTTCGACCTAACTCACATGGGAGAGTTCGAAGTGACGGGACCAGGAGCTCTCAACACCGTGAATCACGTCACCACGAACGACGCTAGTCTTCTCAAGGAGGGCGAAATTCAATATACCTGCCTTACCAAGGAAGACGGCGGAATCATCGATGATATCCTTGTATATCGTACAGCAGGTGGTTTTTGGCTGGTGGTTAATGCCTCCAACGCAGCGAAAGACTATGCCTGGATTGAACAGCATTTGCAGCCAGAGACCCAGCTTAAAGATCTCAGCGACGAATTGACACTCATCGCAGTACAGGGTCCTAAGTCTGCGCCGCTGGTAGAGGAAATCTTGGGTCTATCACTCACAGACCTCAAGAACTACACCTTCATTGAAGTTACATACGAAGATGTGAGACTGTTGCTTTCCCGTACTGGTTATACAGGTGAAGATGGATTTGAACTCTACTTCCCCAACGCACTAGCTGAGAAATTGTGGGATGAATGTTTGGCAAAGGGTGAAAAATACGGTGTAGAACCCATTGGTCTAGGTGCCCGTGACTCTCTCCGCCTCGAGGCCAGAATGCCCCTTTATGGCAACGATATCGGCGAAGACACAAGTCCCTTAGAAGCAGGCTTGACTCGCTTTGTCAAGTTCGACAAGGGTCACTTTATTGGTAGAGACTTTTTAGAAAAACAAAAAGAAGAGGGAGTCCAGCGTAGACTGGTTGCTTTCACCATGATCGATAAGGGGATTCCCCGTCAGGGTTATCCGTTGGTCAATCTAGAAGGTGAAGAGATCGGTGCTGTCACAAGCGGAACCCACTCCCCAACCCTCGATCATGCTATCGGCATGGGTTATGTGGATGTGGCTTACGCCAAAGCAGATACCGAAATACAGGTTCAAGTAAGGAAAAAGCTCGCCAGGGCAAAGATTATCAAAGGGCGCTTCTTAGCGTAGCTCGATTTTGACCCTGAGCTTTTTGCGATAGACCCAAAAAACTACTGAGGAGGTTTCATCATGAGTGAACAATTACGGTTTACCAAAGAACATGAGTGGCTATTAGTGAAGGGTAATATCATCCGCGTTGGTATTAGCGACTACGCTCAAAATGAATTGGGAGACATCGTTTTCGTGGATCTACCTTCCGTTGGCGATCAGGTTGAAGAAGGCGAAGGCATTGCTGCCCTGGAGTCGGTCAAAGCCGTATCTGACGTTTATTCTCCCGTAAGCGGTGAGATTGTAGCCGTTAATGAGGCGCTAGAAGATAGCCCCGAATTAGTCAACGAATCTCCCCTAGATGCAGGTTGGATTGTGGAAATTGAAGTAGAAGGCGTTGCCCAGACAGGCGATTTAATGAACAAACAGGAGTATGAAGCATTTGTGAAGGGGGTTTAAGTATGCGCTATCTTCCGTTAACGCAGGAAGAACAGCAAGAGATGCTACAGAGCCTTGGGATTGATAGGGTAGAGGATCTATTCACTGCCATCCCTAAGGAAATGCGTCTTGACGCTGACCTCGATCTCCCCGCACCCTTAAGCGAGGCCGAACTGGTCCGCCATTTTTCGGAACTAGCCGAAAAGAACAATGATCTGAAGTCCTCCGTCTCCTTTTTAGGCGCCGGATCCTATGATCACTTAGTTCCTAGCATGATTAAGCACATTGCGGGTCGGGGTGAATTCCTTACAGCTTATACGCCCTATCAACCAGAGATCACCCAGGGCGTCTTGCAAAGTATTTTCGAGTATCAAACGCTTATTTGCGAATTGACAGGTATGGAAGCCTCCAATGCTTCTATGTATGATGGAGCTAGCGCTTTAGCTGAGGCAGCTCTGATGGCATGTGCCGCAACCCGTAGAGAACTTGTTGTGCTCCCTAGTTCTCTCCATCCCGAGTGGCAAGATGTAGTCAAGCTCTACCTAAAGAGCCAGGACGTCTCCATCGCCTACTTGCCCTACCATGAGAAAACTGGCGTTGTCGATGCCAAGGCTTTTGATGGCATTCCCTGGTCCGAAGCGGCCTGTGTTGTAGTTCAACAGCCAAACTTCTTTGGACTCTTGGAAAATGTAGCTTCCTTTAAGAAGGTTGCAAAAGACAATGGTGCTTTGCTGGTTATGGCAGTGGATCCCATTAGTTTGAGTCTGCTGAAATCCCCAGGCGAGCTTGGTGCTGATATTGTGGTGGGCGACGGTCAGAGCCTCGGTAATGCCATGGGCTTTGGAGGACCTTCTCTAGGTTTCTTGGCCACCAGTGGCACCAAACTGATTCGGCGTATGCCAGGTCGCGTTGTAGGTGAAACGGTAGATACCGATGGCACAAGAGGTTATGTTCTCACTTTACAAACACGGGAACAGCACATCCGCCGGGAAAAAGCGACATCGAACATTTGTTCCAACCAAGCGTTAAACGCGCTTATTGCTGCGATTTATCTGAGCGTTATGGGTAAAGAAGGCTTCAAAGATGTGGGATACCAATGCCTGCAAAAAGCCAACTACATGAAAGAACGCTTGATTCAAGTTGATGGTCTGTCCTCTCCCTTTAGCGCACCTACCTTTAGAGAATTTGTTATTAAGGGCGCTGTAGATTGGGAAGAAGTGAACATGCGCCTCGCTGAGCATGGCTTCGTTGGGGGCCTGCCCTTGGCACGCTTTGGCCTGCCTGAGCTGGTGCTCTTTTCGGTGACAGAAGCACGGACCAAGGAAGAAATCGACAGCTTTGTAAATCTACTAAGGGGGTTGATCTCATGACGACGCGTAAACTTGTCCCCTTAATTTTTGAACGCTCCACACCTGGGCGCCGGGGCTATCGGCTTCCGGATCTTGATGTCCCAGAAGTACCGGTGACTGATCTAATTCCAGAGGAGTTCTTGCGTGATGAGGCCCCTGCTTTGCCGGAAGTAAGCGAACTTGAGGTTGTTCGCCATTATACTCAGCTTTCTAGGTTGAATCATGGCGTAGACGTGGGCTTTTATCCCCTTGGTTCCTGTACCATGAAGTACAATCCCAGGGTTCATGAAGATGTGACCAGCCTTCCAGGTTTAGCATCCATTCACCCCTATCAACCGGAAGAAACTGTGCAGGGAGCACTCGAGCTCATGTACAACCTTGGCCAGTATCTAGCCGTCATTTCTGGTCTCGATGTGACAACGCTGCAGCCGGCCGCAGGCGCCCATGGTGAACTAACGGGGCTCATGGTTATCAAAGCCTATCATAGCCAAAGGGGAGAGGGTCACCGCAAAGAAATGATCATCCCCGACTCGGCACACGGAACCAACCCGGCCAGTTGTGCCATGGTTGGCTACAAAGTGGTGGAAGTCCCTTCCAACGACCGTGGCGGTGTGGATGTAGAAGCCCTCAGGGGTCTTGTAGGTCCAAACACAGCGGGGCTGATGCTCACCAATCCTAACACCTTGGGTCTCTTCGATGAGAACATTTGTGAAATCGCCAAAATCGTGCATGACGCGGGCGGCCTTCTCTATTATGATGGAGCCAACGCCAATGCCATTATGGGGATTGCACGCCCAGGCGATATGGGCTTTGATGTGGTGCACTTTAATCTGCATAAGACCTTTTCTACCCCCCATGGCGGCGGCGGACCAGGTGCAGGGCCCATTGTTGTCCGTGAAGAGCTGGCACAATTCTTGCCAGGACCCATTGTGGAAAAGAAGGGTGACCAGTACGTCTTTGTCACACCAGAGAATTCCATCGGACGGGTACGCTCCTTCTATGGAAACTTCTTGGTTTATGCCAAGGCCTATGCCTATATCCGTTCCCATGGACCTCGGGGTCTAAGACAGGTGAGTGAGACAGCAGTATTGCATGCCAATTACATGATGAACAAGTTGAAGGACGTGTACCATCTGCCTTATGACCGCACCTGTATGCATGAGTTTGTGCTATCGGGTGTGTGGCAGAAAGAGCAGGGGGCCCGTACCTTGGACATTGCTAAACGTCTCTTGGACTATGGTTATCATGCGCCGACGGTGTACTTCCCCATGGTCGTTGATGAGGCCATCATGATCGAGCCTACAGAAACCGAGCCCAAGTCAACCTTAGATGAGTTCATTGATGTCATGCGTAGGATTGCCGAGGAGGCCAAAGAAGATCCAAAACTCCTCCTGGAGGCGCCCCACAATACGCCTATCAAGAGGCTTGATGAGTCCAGAGCGGCAAGGCATCCCGTTTTACGCTGGGAGAAAGCCTAAGAAAATCCTCACACAAAAAACGCCCTCTTCCTTCCGGAAGGGGGCGTTTTGCATTTCTGTCTATCTTATTTCTGCCACTCCACCTGAATATCTGTTTCCTGTTCGAGTTTGTACATATAGCTCTGTAAATCCAAAGCTTTGCTACCGCGGAAGTCTTTTTCTACCAGGTCAACGATTTCTGCAAAGATCGCTGCCTTTGCTTCGTTGATGGCATGAACAGTAATGACATGCCAACCGAAGTTGCTCTCGGCTAGTCCGTATTCACCAACGCCAAGGTTAAAGGCCACTTCTTCAAATTCAGGAACTGTATATCCTCTGGGAATCACTCCAAGATATCCACCCTGGGAGGCTGTACCGGGGTCTAGGGAGTAGTCGCTAGCGAGGCTCACTAGATCTCCACCCTCCTGAAGGAGTCCTAACACTTCATTGGCTTCTTCTTCAGTTTCTACTAGAATGTGGCTTACCTCTACTGTCTCCTGCTCATCATAATAGGAACGGTTCTCTTCAAAGAACTGTTCAACTTCGCCTTCCGCCACTTCCACTTCGGATCGGGCCAAGTCGCCGATAAGCATATTCCACTTCAATTGTTCGATGAAGGTTTCCTCCGTTACATTGTTCTGCATCAAAAACATTTGCAGGCCCTGAGCACCACCGACCTGGGCAAGGACCATGTCATACATTTCGGCAAAGGCCTCTTCATCAAGTGTAACCCCTAGGGTTTCGGCTTTCTGTCTGATCATTTCATTTTGGATCAGTTCCTGTAGAGCGTACTGACCGTACTGTGTCTCCAAAACCTCGTAAAACTGAGCACTGGTGATGGCTACCCCGTTTACTGTAGCTACAATTTCATCATTCTGTGCGAACATGGCAACTGGAGAGGAGATCAGGGAAAGGGAAAGAATCACAAGCAAAAGTACAAAATTGATCTTTTTCAAGAACGTCATCCTTTCTAGAATAGGTCATCCTTTGTCCTTAATTCTCGCTCATCTGTGGATACCCTTTTAATATTACGCCTAAAGCTGTGCTATAATTATTGTAATAGAGGGAAAAGGTGGGAAGAAGATGCATGAAGTAGGGCAAATTTTGCGCCTCAAAAAAAAGCATGCCTGCGGAGGCCAGACTTGGGAGGTCCTCAAACCAGGCGTGGATACTCGTCTTAAGTGCACCACCTGCGGGCGAGTAATTCTGGTACCCCGAGACAAGTTGGTCAGGCAGATTATTAAGTGAGTAGGCACCTAGCCTATGGGAAGAATATACTAACCGTAAAGGATTCCAGGGAGGTATCGATGGTGCAAACTCGTCATTTTTTTGCCGGAAGTAACTCGGGTAAGGGGTTTTACTCCCTCTTTGACAACATCATTGGTCCTGAGGCTAAAAGGATCTATCTTCTAAAGGGAGGCCCCGGTACGGGTAAGTCAAGCTTTATGCGCCATATAGCGAACGCCGTGGGAAACCGAGGTTATGATCACGAACTTTTCTTTTGCAGCTCTGACTCCAAGGCCTTAGATGCAGTGTCCTTTCCAAAACTCCGTATCGCCTTGATCGACGCCACGGCACCCCATGTCATGGATGCCGAATTACCAGGTTGCAGAGATCAGCTCATTTCTCTCGGTGATTTTTGGTCTGCTGGGGCTTTAGAAACGAAGCGGGATGAAATCATCGAAGGTGGACGCATTAAGCAAGCTCACTTCGCAGCAGCGTTTCGCTATTTTGCTGCAGCCCTTGCTGTGGAAGAAAACATGGCCGCTCGCAATCGGGAAAAGGGAAGCCATGGTAGTTCTCCAGAAGCAGTAAGGGAGATCCAAAGTATCATCGACTCCACCACTCCAGATCATGAAGGGGAACAAGGGAAAATACGGCATCTTTTTGCTTCTGCCCTTACACCTGAGGGTTATGTGAGCCATATCCAAAGCTTAGTTCAAGGTCTCTGCCATGTGTTCGTCCTTCAAGGGGGTCCTGGTACAGGTAAAGGGGAGTCACTCTCTGCCATTGTCAGTCACGCCCAAAGTGCGGGCCATGACCTAGAGGCCTTTCATTATCCTTTGGATCCGCACAAACTCCTCCATATCATCATCCCAGGTGCGAAGATCGCGGTCTTAAGTGCAATATCCCTGGACAATTTGGAGGAGTTAGTAGGCCGTAGAATCCCCTTAGGCTCTGGCGAGAGCGCGGCTAACGCAGGAGATCACAAGCTTTGGGGCGAACTACTTCAAAAAGGCTTCGACGCGCTTTTGAAGGCCCAATCTAGTCATATTCACATCGAAGAATACTACGCCCAGGCCATGGACTTTACTGCCCAAACCGCTTACCGGGACGAGATTCTAGCAGAAATTCTGTCATAGAAATTTCTCTTTATTCCTCTGGACAAAGCGGAGTAGGGGAACTCCTAGGGTTAGCACAACGACGCTTTGTCCAAGGCCGATGCTAAGGACAAGGGGCCAATAGGCCGGTACATCCAAGATATACCAGAGGTACAAGCTGACCAGAAAAGCATTCAATACAATGGGGGAGGAATAACCGATGAAGCGGCCTTTGTAGCGGTAGGTCAGGTAGGCAGCCAAAAGGGTCACAAAGCTCCCGCCGAAGATATCCCAAGGGCCTTGTCCTCCTAGGATGTTTGATAAGAGTGCGCCAACGTAAAGGCCTCCAATGGCTTCAGGATAGACCATGGGAAGCAAAGTCAACGCTTCCGCCACTCGAAATTGAATGGGTCCAAAGCTAATGGCTTGGAAGACAAAGACCAAGATAATGTAGATTGCAGCTATGATACCAGCCCGAGCTATACGGTTCATGTCCTCTCCTCCTTCAGTTAAGTTTACCTTTTTGGGAGTGTGAAATCAATGGCATTGCGTATTGGAATTATTGGCCTGCCCAATGTGGGCAAATCCACCGTATTTAACGCCCTAACAAAGCTTGATGTTCCCGCCCTAAACTATCCCTTTTGCACCATCGAACCCAACCAGGGGATGGTCTTAATACCCGACGAGCGGCTGCACACCATAGCAAAAGTCAGTCAACCAAAGACCATCACCGGTGCTACCATCGAATTTGTAGATATTGCAGGCCTTGTGCGTGGCGCAAGTAAAGGCGAAGGCTTGGGCAACCAATTCTTAGGCCAAATCCGGGAGATGGATGCCTTGGCTCATGTCGTCCGTCTGTTTCGGGCCGATGATGTGCTAAGTCAGGAAGAGGGCATTAACCCACTGCGGGACATTGAGGTTATTGACTTAGAATTGATGCTCGCAGACCTAGAGGCCATCGAACGCCGCCGTGAGCGCACCACGAGGATGCTCAAAACCGGAAAACCCCACTACCGCGAAGAATTAGACCTTTTGGATCACTATCAGGCCGCCTTGGAGGGAGGTACTCCCCTGCGCCGCGCAGATCTTCCTACCATGGCCGATTTACCCCTCCTTTCTGCCAAGCCCGTCATGTATGTGGCCAACATTAATGAAGGCGATCAGGAATTGGAGCCCGCCTTCTTGGAATGGGCCCAAGGGGAAGGTGCCGAAGTTGTGGTTATGGCGGCTGATTTTGAGATGGAGATTAGCCGCTTGGATTCCGATGACGCAGAGCTTTTCTTGGCTGAAGCTAAAATGGACAAGCCCGCCCTCCACCGTTTAGTCGCGGCAGGTGTACGCCTTCTAGACCTGATCACCTTTTATACCATTAAGGGTGACGAAACCAGATCGTGGATTATTTCCCGGGGAATGTTAGCGCCCCAGGCCGCTGGACAAGTCCATTCCGACATGGAGAGGGGTTTCATCCGAGCAGAAGTAATTAACTGGCAAATATTGGTAAATGAAGGTTCAGTAGCAAGCTGCCGGGAGAAAGGTCTAGCGCGGATCGAGGGAAAAGACTATGTGGTCCAGGATGGCGATGTCATTTTCTTCCGTTTCAATGTTTGACTTCAAAATAGAGCGGTGATATAATAGGTCTTGCCCTGCCCTAAGCTTGACTTAGGGCCATATGTCCAGAGGGGAGGTGAAGCTACGGTGCGTGATTATGAGCTTATGGTACTTTTTGTCCCAAGACTCGATGAAGAGGGTTTGGAGGCCCAAATCGAACGAACCAAGAACCTGATTGAGGGTATCGGTGGTGAGGTCGAGAAGGTTGACAAATGGGGCAAACGACGGTTTGCTTATGAAATTAACGAAAATACCGAAGGCTTCTATGTGGTGATCGATTTTAAAGCAGAAAGCGGAACGACTTCTGAGGTCGAACGAATTCTCAAGATCACTGACGAAGTCATTCGTTATCTGCTCGTTCGTAAGGATCAAGAATGAGCAAAGGAGTGACGAAAGGTGTTAAACAAGGTTATTCTTATTGGGCGACTCGTAGCTGATCCACAATTACGCTATACGCAATCGGGTATAGCGGTCACCAATTTTACTCTTGCAGTGGATCGACCCTTTGTGAGCCAGGGAGGCGAAAGGGAAGCAGATTTCATTGATATCGTAACATGGCGTAAATTGGCCGAAGTTTGTGCCAACCACTTGGGTAAGGGACGCCTTGTTGCAGTAGAAGGACGTTTGCAGATCCGGTCCTACGATGACCAAAATGGCATCCGAAGGAAGGCTGCAGAAATTGTAGCCGATAATGTACGCTTCTTGGATCGTGCTCACGATACTGGATCCGATGAATCAGCAGATGGACCGCCCGAACCGGAGTTTGATGATATTCCGTTCTAATCAGATTGGTTTGGAGGCGAGATAATGGCTAGAGAAAGAGGTCGTAGAGGCAGAAGAAAAGTGTGCTCTTTTTGCGTCGATAAAATCGAGCAGATTGACTACAAAGAAGTAGGCCGTCTACGTCGTTATGTAACAGAACGAGGCAAGATTTTGCCACGCCGCATTTCTGGTAACTGTGCAAAACATCAAAGGCAAGTTACCAATGCGATAAAGAGGGCACGTTATGTGGCATTGATGCCTTACACGATTGACTAAGATCTCGGGGAGCAGCAAAGCTGCTCCTTTTTCAAATTTAGAGTTAGAGGTGAATTGATGAAAACACGTTCCTTAACCGAAGGGGCCATGCTCGGAGCGATCACAGTTCTTGTGGCTATCCTTGGTGAATACATAGGGATCCCATCCGTCATTGTGCCCATACCCCTCATGCTCTTGGTGTACCGCCAGGGCTTTCAATACGGCATTCTCGCTGCCGTGACGGCGGCGCTGATCTCCAGTTTGGTAGCTGGCCATGTTTTCTCGGGACTCACCATCATTATTTGGGGCTTTGTGGGCGTGGCTGTGGGAATGGCTCTCCGGGAGAAATTCTCCTTTCCCAAGCTGATGGTTGTGGGGATTGCATCCAATCTGGTTGTCATTGGCCTTAACTTTCTACTGTACTCTCTGATCATTGGGGGCAATATCCTAAGTGACATGTTGGCTATGTTTAGCGAGGCTATTGATCAGGCCATTCAAATGTCTGAAAGTATGGGAGTTACAGGGCAGGTTCTGCAGCAATATCAAGCGCTACAGTCATTTGTACCCACGGCGCTTCGGGTGGGCTTGCCTTCTATGCTCTTGGTCTATGCGGTGAGCATGAGCTATATCAATCTAGCCATTGGACGGGCGATTCTAAAGCGCCTTGGAGATACTAGCACGCCTTGGATTGTACCCTTTACCAAGTGGCGTATACCAGGTTATTTTGGTCTGCTTTTCGCCTTTGGGCTGATCGTGACTACCATGAGCCAGATCGTGGAGATCCCCCCGTGGCTTCAATTTCTGGGGCTAAATTTGTTCTTTATTTCCTTCTATTCCTACTTGGTTGCAGGCATTAGTCTGGCGTGGTACTATTTCCAGAAAAAGAATGTACCAACAATTTTTCGTGTGCTCTTGCTCATGCTGCTTTTTACAACGCAGCTTTTGCTCTTGCTCCTCATTTTTCTAACAGTGGCAGATGGAGTTTTTGATTTTCGCAGGTTAAATGCTCCCGAAGACGAACCAATTGAGGTAGAACATCAAGAAACAGATAGAGATGAAGAAGATTAGAAGGGTGGGTGTCTCGTGAAAGTTATTCTTCAGGCAGATGTCAAAAAGATTGGCCGTAAAGGTGACGTGGTGGAAGTTGCTGAGGGTTATGGTCGTAACTACCTTTTACCTCGGGGTCTTGCCGTGGAAGCTAGTGCAGGCAATTTGCGCCAGGTGGCGGAGGTGAAAAAAGCAGAGTCCTCCAAAGTCGGTCGTGAGCTTAAGGAAGCGGAAAAAACAGGAGCCGCTCTAAAAGACAAGGTAGTGAATGTGTCCGCTAAAGTAGGGGAGGGTGGCAGACTCTTTGGCTCAATTACCACCCAGGAAATCGCGGAGCAGCTGCGGCGTCAGTTCTCGGTAGAAATTGACAAGAGGAAAATCGACGTCAAGGAGCCAATAAAGACGCTGGGTTCACATCCTATTACTGTGAAAGTACATCCTAAGGTCCATGTGCCCGTCACGGTAGAAGTTACACCTGAGTAAGACACAGGGCTGGGAAATACTTGCTTGGAGGGTTCATCCCCATTGGATACAAAACAATTGACAACATCACAAAATTCATCTTCGGATTTGAGACCTTCATTAGAAAAACATGTTTCAGCACTTCTAACTATTTTGGCTGAGGTACACGGACGTGATCAGCTAGTTTTAAAGGCCGGCAAGCTCGGCTCTCTAGAGCTTATGCAATCCGAGAAAATAGAAGACAGGGTTTTAGCCCTAGAGCGTCTGGTCCATGAGGATCCCACTATTGTGGATCCAAGACCGCCCGAAGAGGTCGACGAAGTCCTTGACGAATTGGAGGACTATTTAGCTGATCTTTTGGCCAGGCGCACGGTGGAGGATCAACTCGAAGCAAAAGTCAGCGCCAAGATGCAGGAAAGGCACTTGGAATACATTAGGGATCTCCGTACGCAGGTGCTGAAAGAAGAGGGCGGGCCCGATAATGCCCAGACCCTCAAGAAATTCGCGGAACTAGAGATCCTCGAGCAGCGTACTCTTTCCCGTTCGACGGTGGATTTGATGCGGCCTCAAAGTCTTAATGAGGTCGTGGGTCAAAGTGATGCTATCAAATCTTTGCTCACCAAATTGAGCTCGCCCTATCCCCAGCACATTCTGCTCTATGGGCCTCCAGGGGTAGGGAAAACCACAGTAGCCCGCTTAGCTTTGCAGGTTGCTAAGTCCAAGGCCTACACACCCTTTGCAGAGGATGCTCCCTTTGTAGAAGTGGATGGAACCACACTGCGCTGGGATCCCAGAGAAGTCACCAATCCTCTGATTGGTTCCGTCCATGACCCTATTTATCAGGGGGCCAGGAGGGATTTAGCAGAGGGTTCAGTGCCAGAGCCTAAACTGGGACTCGTGACAGAAGCCCACGGCGGGGTTCTCTTCATTGATGAAATCGGTGAATTGGATCCTGTTTTACAAAACAAGCTTTTGAAGGTTCTCGAAGATAAACGCGTCGTCTTTGAGTCCTCCTATTACGATCCCCATGATCCGCAGATTCCTAAGTACATTCATCAGCTCTTTACCAAGGGTGCCCCTGCGGATTTTGTTCTCATAGGAGCCACAACGAGGGATCCTTCAGAGATCAGCCCGGCCTTTCGTTCGCGCTGTGCAGAGGTTTTCTTTGATCCCCTGGCGCCGCCGGATATTGTTCAGATTGTCCATGCCGCAGCGAGGCGCCTGGAGACAAAACTAGAACCTGAAGTGGCGGATCTAGTGGCGGAGTACACCATTGAAGGACGGCGCGCCACTCGGCTCCTAGCCGATGCCTATAGTGCCGCTCTATATCGGGACGATGGCATGCCAAGTGATGTTACGGTTACCACAGCGGATATGACCGATGTGATTCAATCCGCCCGCTTGAGCTCTTACGCGGGTGCTAAGGCTTCGGCCAGCCGTGAAGTGGGGCGCATTTTAGGTCTAGGAGTCAGCGGTTACTTAGGCTCCGTCTTAGAGATAGAAGCGGTTGCTTTCCCGAGCAAAGAGCCAGGTAAGGGTCACGTGCGCTTTAACGATACCGCAGGAAGCATGGCCAAAGACAGCGTTTTCAACGCCGCTTCCGTTTTTCGTGCCCTAACAGGTCAGCAATTGGATGACTTTGATGTGCATGTAAATGTTGTGGGCGGCGGAAATATCGATGGTCCCTCGGCTGGTGTTGCCATTTTGGCTGCCATTATCAGCGCTGTAAAGGGGCTACCCATTCCTCAGGATATTGCAGTCACTGGCGAGATTTCCCTACGCGGTAAAGTGAAGGCGGTGGGTGGTTTACACGCCAAAATCTATGGGGCCAAGCAAGGTGGAGTGAAGAGGGTGTTTGTTCCTAAGGACAATATGGACAACCTACCCCAGTTTACGGAAGGTGTGCAGATCGTACCCATTGACCATGTGGCAGAGTTTTTAAGTCAGATCTTTGAGGGGGAGTTTCCCTCCCAAGCTTGGTCTATAGCGAACTAAGATGGCTCCGGCGACGTAAGTGGTCGCCGGTTTTTTTGTCTAGAAGAATTGAACAACGCCGGTGATTCATGATAGACTAAAGGCACACTAAGGAACAGGGGGGAAGATATGAGCATTCAAGACTTTCGCGACCTAGAGCGCTTAGTAGAGGCAAAAGACTTCAAAACAGTGAAAAATGAGTTGCCCCTCTTGCAGGACGCTGACATTGCTGATTTTCTAGACGATCTCAGCCGTGAGCACGTGATTTTGGTGTTTAGGTCACTTCCCAAGGATCGAGCCGCAGAAATCTTCGCCTATTTGCCCAGCGATAAACAGGAATACATAGTAGGAGCCATTACCGATCAAGAAGTTGGCTCCATCATTGATCAGCTCTTTGTGGACGACGCGGCAGATTTTTTGGAAGAGCTACCTGCCAGTGTCGTCAAGAGGGTGCTACAGCATGCCTCACCTGAGACTCGTAAATTGGTGAACCAATTTCTGAAATACCCTCCCGAATCCGCTGGTAGTATCATGACAGCGGAGTTTGTAGACTTAAAAAAAGATATGTTGGTGTCGGAGGCCTTTGCCAGGATTCGCCGGACCGCCCTAGATAAGGAGACAGTTTACACCTGTTATGTTATGGACGCCAATCGGCACTTAGAAGGCGTCATTACGGTGAAAAACCTTTTCTTGGAGAATGACGATGCCGTCATCGGTGATATCATGGAGAAGAACGTCATCTTTGCCCAGACTACCGATGACCAAGAAGCGGTGGCCCAGATTTTTGCCAGATACGATCTCTTGTCACTGCCTGTCGTTGACCACGAAAACCGACTGGTCGGAATCGTGACAGTGGACGATATCGTAGAAGTCATTCAGCAAGAAGCCACCGAAGACTTCCAGATCATGGCCGCCATGGCCCCTTCTGAACGGCCTTATTTGAAAACCAGCGTTTTTTCGCTGGCTAAAAACCGCATAATCTGGCTGCTGATCCTATTAGTTTCTGCCATGATCACAGGTTCTATTCTGGGGAAATATGAAGCAGCCTTTGTATCTATGCCTCTTTTGGTCACCTTTATTCCCATGCTCACAGACACTGGCGGTAATGCTGGTTCCCAAAGCTCCACCTTGATCATTCGCGGTATGGCCTTGGGTGAAGTAACCCTCGCGGATGGAGGGCGCGTGTTCTTGAAAGAATTGGGTGTCAGTGGCTTGGTAGGAGCAGCTTTAGCGACCGTGAACTATGTGCGCTTGATCTTGATGTATCCCGGTGAGCAGCTGATTGCATTGAGCGTATCTCTCGCCCTTTTTGCCACCGTCCTTCTGGCGAAAACGGTTGGGGGCCTGCTTCCCTTGGTGGCGAAAGCCCTGAAACAGGACCCGGCCATTATGGCTGCGCCCGTTATTACCACGATTGTGGATGCCTTGTCCTTAATTATCTACTTTAAGATTGTGGATATTCTACTTCTCTGACGCAGGACCCGTCAATCGTCACATGATTTTGGCGCCTTGAGAGGCGCTAAAAACGTAGAATTCTGCCCTTAGACCGGTCTTGGCCAAATAGTCTTGGGCAACAATTTGCTCAAAGACGGCTAGCTGGCTGCGGGGTACGAGCGAAATGGTACAGCCGCCAAAGCCGGCCCCCGTCATGCGTGAACCGAGGACGCCGGGCACCTTAAGAGCTAGCTCAACTAAAAGATCAAGTTCAGCGCAGCTTACTTCAAAGTCGTGCTGCAGACTCTGGTGCGAAGCGGTGAGCTCTTTGCCGAAACTCTCCAAATCCCCTGCCTTCAGGGCGGAGATGCCCCTAAGCACACGGTTATTCTCGGTGACCACATGGCGTGCTCTTTGGGCCAAAACCTGTGGTAGAGCGTTGACTAGGGATAAATCCTCCATGTTTACATCCCGTAGGGAAGAAATCCCTGGAAGATCATGCTTTAAACGTTCCACCGCTTCTGTACATTCTTGGCGACGGGTATTATAGGCAGAATCCACAAGCCCCCTGCGAACTGCGCTATTGATCACAACCACGGCGTAGCCCTGCTGTTCAAAGGGTGTTGGAACTAACTCATACTCTAGACTTCGACAGTCCAGAAACAAGGCATGATCTTTTTGCCCCATCATCGATGCAAATTGATCCATAATACCTGAAGCCACACCTACAAAGTTATTTTCGGCCCTCTGGGCCAGCTTCACCAATTCCACATTTTCCGCACTAAAACCGTGGAGGGCGTTAATTAAGACTGCCGCTGCCACCTCTAAGGCGGCGGAAGAAGAGAGGCCAGCCCCTTGCGGCACATTCCCCTGGATAAGGATGTCCATACCCTGGGGATCAAAGCCTGCTAGTTGAAACTCTCTGCACACGCCTCGGATGTAATTGGTCCACTTCTTCTCAGATGAAGGCCCGATGTCTGCTACGTCAAAACGATCCTGGGCATCATAATCCAGGGAATGGAGATTGACGCTTGTGCTTCCATTTAAGGCACCTGCCATGGTGATTCCCGCATCAATGGCCATGGGAAAGACAAAGCCCTCGTTGTAATCGGTGTGCTCTCCTAAAAGGTTGACGCGCCCGGGGGCCCGGACGATGAGAGGCTCGCTAGAGCCTTGAAACTTCTCCCGGAACTCCTTTTTGATGCTATTCTCCATACTGATCACCCCGCAGTTTGGCCGCTTGCTCTTCTGGACTCATATCTGTAATAAAGGTACCGGCCCCAGATTCCACTCCTGCCAAGTACTTGAGCTTTGTCTCTGTGCGGTTCAAGGGATAAAACTCTATATGAAAATGGTAATGGGGATGGTCTCCCTTAGGAGGCGCTTGATGGATGGCCATAATGTACGGGAGAGAGATACCAAAGAGGGAATCATACTTAACCAGAACCTCTTTCAGGAGGGCCGCCAGCCCCTCTTGCTCTTCGGGAGTTAACTCCGCAAGATTTGTAACATGGCGCTTGGCGTAAATATGGACCTCAAAAGGGTAACGGGCAAAAAAGGGCACAAAGGACATGAATTCCTGGTTTTCTGCAATGACCCGCACCTTATCTTCTTTTTCTTCCGCCATAATGTCGCAATACAGGCATTTGTCTGTAGCCGTTTGGTGTTCTAAGGCTGCCTGTAGTTCTTTTTCCAGAGTTGGTGGAATAAAAGGGAATGCATAGATCTGCCCATGGGGATGACTTAAGGTAACCCCCACGGCATCACCTTTGTTCTCGAAGATAAATATATACTGTATACCTGGTTTTCGCCCCAGTTCGATGTAACGATCGGTCCACACCTCAATTAGGTTTCGAATATGTTCTTCGGACTCCTCCCCTAAGCTACTGTGATGATTTGAGGAATAAAGAACAACCTCGCAGATTCCTTCTGCAGGAGCCGTCTGGTAGAGGGCACTTCCTTCGACGCCTAGTGGCGGCGGCGGTTGGCTGAGGGAAGGGAACTTATTTTCAAAGACCACGATTTCGTAATCCTCCGCGGGAACCTCGGTAGGGAAGGCCCCAGGCAGGGTGGGACATAAGGGACAATACTCTGCAGGAGGTCTGTATGTACGATCTTGGCGGTGGGTGGCCACAATAACCCACTCTTTTAACTGTGGATTCCAACGTAGTTCAGACATCGTCTCACTCCTCACTCCTTACTTTTTTTGGGAAAGCTATAAAAGATGATGTAACGACCGTCGTCTTTAGACTTGACGTCTTTTTTCACAAGTACCACACCTCCATTTCCCCTATTCTACAAAAAATTAGTCGAACCTTTCAAGGGAATTGGCTTTGGAACGGGAAAATAGTATACATCAAAGAATACATACACGGAGGGAAATCAAATGCGTAAGATAGTTCACAGTGAAAAGGCTCCAGCAGCAGTTGGCCCCTATAACCAGGGGATTCGGGCAGGCAATCTGCTTTTCATTTCCGGCCAGCTCGGACTGAATATGGAAACCGGTGAAATTGCCTATGGCGATGTGGAAGCCCAGGCAAGGCAAGTTTTAAATAATCTCGAGACCATTGCCCAGGCAGGGGGAAGTAGCCTGGCCAATGCCCTTAAGGTTTCTGTCTACCTCACGGACATGGGCGATTTTGACAAGATGAATGCAGTCTACGCCAGCTTCTTCCCAGAAAATCCGCCCGCTCGAGTCTGTGTGGAAGTCAGCGCCCTACCTAAGGGTGTAGAAGTAGAGATGGATGTAATTTGTTTGTGTAACGACTAAGATAGTAACAAAGGGAGGATGCAGTATGCCCAAGTTAAGGGTGGGTGTTATTTATGGCGGCCGATCGGGGGAACACGAAGTATCTTTACTGTCAGCCCAATCGGTGATGGAGGCTTTAGATGGGGCCAAGTATACAATTATTCCCATCAAAATCGATCAAGATGGAAGCTGGCAAGGCCCCTCCATCCAGGCAGATCCTAAGGAGAATCCTGATTTAGATGTGGTCTTTCCTGTTCTTCACGGGACCTTTGGTGAAGACGGCACGATCCAAGGGCTCTTGGAATTAGCCAACCTTCCCTATGTTGGGGCCGGTGTAGCCGCTTCGGCAGCGGCCATGGACAAAGCCTTCATGAGGACACTCTTTACCCAGGCAGGATTGCCTCTCCTCCCTTGGGACAGCTTCCTTCATTATGAGTGGAAGGAAAACGCCCAAGTCATCAAGGAGCGCTTAGAATCTGCTTTAGGCTACCCCATGTTTGTAAAACCGGCCAACTTAGGGTCCAGTGTGGGAATTACGAAGGTAAAATCCCCCGCAGATCTGGGGCCCGCTGTGGAATTGGCTTTAGAATATGATCGCAAGTTGGTTGTAGAACAAGGTTTGATTGGAGCCAGAGAAGTTGAGTGCAGTGTCTTGGGGCATCACAAACCCCAGGTATCATTGGCGGGAGAAATTGTTCCAGCCCATGAATTCTATGATTACAAAGCCAAGTACCATAATGAAAAGTCTAGGTTGATTATTCCCGCTCCCCTTAATGACGAGCAGAGCCAGAAGATTAAGGACTACGCTATACGGGCTTTCCAGGCTGTGGACTGCTCGGGGATGGGCCGCGTTGACTTCTTTGTGGATCAACAGGGCGAAATTTTCGTCAATGAGATTAACACCATTCCGGGTTTTACCCAAATTTCCATGTACCCCAAACTGTGGGAACACTCTGGTCTGCCCTATCCTGCCCTCCTTGATCGCTTGATTGCGATCGCTTTGGAGAAGCATCGCGAACGGCAGGCCTTGCGTACCAGCATTTCTTAAGGTAGGTGATGAGCTAGCGCGATGATCATCCAGGATTTATGGAAATTCTACGGAGATGAACTCGTTTTTCAAAATGTCACCGCCAAAGTAGGCTTCACCGATCGCATCGGCCTTGTGGGTGCCAATGGGGTGGGAAAGACCACCCTTCTGAAAACTCTCGTAGGCGAACTTAGCCCAGAGCGGGGCCAGGTCATTTGCCCCGGAGGTTATACAACGGGCTCCTTGTGGCAGGCTCCACCCCAAAGCTCTCAAACAATGCAGAAGTATCTTGAGGAGCCCTTTGCCGAACAAATTGAGCTAGAAAGGGCTATGCGGGAATTAGAAGAGGAGATGGCCAGACTTGTTTCAGGTACAGACTTGGATCAGGCCATGAAGCGTTACGCTAGCCTACAGGATCGTTTTGAGCACGGCGGTGGTTATGACTATCTTGTACAAATGAACGCAGTCACCATGGGACTGGGTTTTACAGAGGCTGATCTAAGCCGTAGCCTTTATACCTTCAGTGGAGGCGAGCAAATGCGGGTGAGTCTGGCTCGCCTGCTTTTGGCCCGTCCTTCCCTTTTGGTGTTGGACGAACCTACCAACCACTTGGACATCGAAGCCATCCGCTGGCTGGAGGACTTTTTGGCCTCCTATAGCGGCGCCCTCATTGTGGTGTCCCATGATCGTTACTTTTTGGACAAGGTTGCAACAAGTATTTGGGAGTTGCAGCAGTACAGGCTGTATCAATACAAAGGAAATTACTCTGCCTACATGCCCCAGCGTGAATTGGGGCAGGCCCAAATCGAAGAGAGTCTCGAGAGGCAGCAGCAAGAAAGGGCCCGCATGGAGCTTTTCATCCAGAAATTTAAGGCGGGAACCCGCTCCAGGCAGGCCAAGAGTATGGAGAAAAAGTTGGCCCGCCTACCCGATATCGAGCGGGTCTTAGACGATCCTACCATGGTCTTTCGCTTCGAGCCCAAGCGTCAGTCGGGGAATAATATCGTTTTCTTAGAGGACATCAGCAAAACCTACGGCGAAAACCTAGTATTGAAACCGCTCCAGGCCGAGGTGAAGAGGGGTCAGCGCATTGCCCTTTTGGGACCCAATGGCAGCGGGAAGAGTACGCTTCTAAAGATCTTAGGAGGGGAGCTGGACTTTGAAGGCGAACTACGGTGGGGAACAGGGGTTGATGTGGGCTACTTTTCGCAACACATATCCTTTGACCCTGAAAACACCGTCTTGGAGGAGCTTTACGATGAGCACCGCCTCGAACTCGGTGTTCTACGTTCGGTTTTGGCCCGCCTTTTGTTCCGGGGCGAAGATGTTTTCAAACAGACCTCTGTATTAAGCGGAGGAGAAAGAAATCGCCTAGCCCTGGCAAAACTACTTCTACATCGCCCTAATTTACTACTACTAGACGAACCCACCAATCACCTGGATATCTTCGCCAGAGAAGCTTTGGAAAAGGCCCTTGCTGAGTTTGGAGGTACCATTATCTTTGTTTCCCACGACCGTTACTTCATTGATAAGCTAGCTACCAAGGTGTGGTTTTTAGATGACGGATCCCTCCATGAGTTTGCAGGCGGTTTTGCAGAGTACGAGGAAACCCTCAAACAGGCTTACGCTACAAGAGCCGAAGTGGCTAAAGGAGCCCAAGGGGCTAAAGGAGCCCAAAGGGCTAAAGGAGCCCAAGGGGCTAAAGGAGCCCAAAGGGCTACAGTAAACTATAGAGAAAACCAAGGGCGTCCTGCCAAGAAGACTTCCCCCAACGCCCGCAGAAGGCTCGCGGAGGCCAGGTCTGAGTTGGAAGATGAAATTGTCCGCCTCGAAGAGCGCATGGAAGATCTGGAAATTACCTTGGCTTCGCCAGATCTCTATCAAGATGGAGAAAGTTTTGCCCTCACAGTCATTCGGGAATATCACGAGGTCAAGGACACATTACATGAAAAATACGCAGAGTGGGAACGTCTAGTGGACGAGCACTAAGGGAGGGTGATGATTATGTCTGGCGGAAAGAGTAAAGGTGTTCTCCTTCGTCCTGTGGAAGGCTTGCCCATCCAGGTTCCAAGGGAGATCCTCAAGTGCCAGGTTGATCTAGGCCCCACAGCCACATTAGTCTGGATCAACATTCTAGCCCTATCCCAACTAGGACGCCCCATGCAGATCAATTCTTTAGCCCGGCAAATGGGCTTGGAAAAACGAGAAGTCAGCCAGGCTCTAGCCTTTTTGGCCGACAGGGGCTGGATTAATGATGAAGGCCTAGAGATTCAGCTGACTGTTCCTCAGGGAGAGGAAAGTGGGCTATTAAATGGGACTACCGCACAAGCGGCCACCGCCGAGACTATCCCAGGCGCCGAAACAGATGCCTTCGAGTGGCTCGTGAGTTATGTCTCTGCGAGGGTGACCGTTCCTACCCTTGATGAAAAACGGAAGCTGCTCTATTGGATGCAGAGCAAAAATCTGACCCATGAAGTGATCGCTGTTGCCGTCGAAGAGATGTGCGCTTCCGCAGCCCATCCTAGTTTTCCCTACCTAGAGGGCATTTTGCGTAATTGGCATGGCGTGGGCATACGGACTTACAATGATCTTCTAGAGAATCCCTACTTAGCCAAAGTGCTGGGACCGATTACAAGCTGTAAGGAGCAGAATCCTGTAGAACAGCGCTGGAGGGAGATTTTCCCCGATGAATTCGATTGAACAACTAAGCTATGATGTACCCATGGATTTAAGCGCCGAGAGGCAAATCCTTGGTATCTTGATTAAACATCCCACCCAAGTGGACAGAGTGATCGATCGCCTGCGTCCCGCCCACTTTATTGACTCCGCCCATCGGCGGATCTACGAAATCATTCTCGACATTTACAATAAGCAGGGACGCATTTCTTACACCCAGATTTATAATCGTCTCCGAACGGACTCCATAACCGATGCACCGGCGGAACTCTTGATTCCCCTCACCGAGTCTTTTGTGGCCTTAAGTGAGCTTGATCCTAGTGTGGAAATTCTTCTCCATAAGGAAGGCGTTCGCAGGATCGCCCAGGCCTGTGATACCATTAAAGCCATGGTCCTCGATCCCAAAAACGAAGACTTAGAAGAGGTTCAGGCTAAAGCCCAGGAGCTCATGTTTGCGGCAAGCCAGAGTATTGATGCCGCGGGCGATGAAGTGAAGAATCTCTTGGAAGTTTTAAACAAGTGCTATATTAACCTGCTTAAGAGGAAAGAAGGCATCCTTGATGCCTATGGTCTCTCGGTACGCTATCCCTCCATTGATGGCATGACAACGGGCTTTAAGAAAAAGGACCTCATTATCTTGGCTGCCCGTCCGTCCATGGGTAAGACAGCTTTGGTCCTAAATATGGCCGCTAACGTGGCCAAACGGAACATTCCGGTCTTACTCTTTAGCTTAGAAATGGATGACGAGCAATTAGGGGACCGTATTGTCCTCAGCGAGCTTTTTGCCCATAAAGAAGGTGGCGAGCAGGCTGTAACCTCCGTTGAATATCAAACGAAACTCAGTGATGAACAGTTCTTAGTGACCCAAAAGGTATTCAATGAACTGTACCACCTACCTATTTCCATTGTGGATAAGCGGGGTCTCACCGTAGCTGAGATGCGGGCCAAGGCCAGGAAATTCAAGTCGGAACATCCCGATTTAGGTCTGATTGTCATCGACTATCTACAATTGATTAAGCCGCCTAACAATACCAATCGGAGCTGGACCTTAGTGGTGGGTGAAATGGTTCGAGAGCTGAGAGATCTAGCAGGGGAACTGGATGTTCCCATTATCTTGTTGTCGCAGCTTAACCGAAGTGTAGAAAGTAGAGACAACAAAAGGCCCATGATGTCGGACCTCCGGGACTCTGGAAATATTGAGGAATTTGCCGACGTGATCATCTTCCTCTATCGAGAGGATTATTACTATCCCGATAAGGCCAAAGCGGAAGGCACAGAAGGCCTCGTAGAGATCATCTTTGCCAAGCAGCGTAAGGGAAGCACTGGTACCGTCCAACTCCGCTTTATTAAGGAATACACCCGTTTTATTGAGGAATATACAAAGTAATAGGGGGTTACCATGGGCGATATGGATCGAACGAAGTTGATTTTTGTTGATACCTGCCGCAACCTGGTTGAACTGGGCGAATTATCTAAGGAAGAGTACTACGACATTTGTGATCTTCTAGACCGCCTAGAGGAATACGATAACGAAGAGTTTAAAGCAGAGTTAAGAAGAATCAGTAAGGGTCTTAGTGATCTGATTGGCTAGGGGGAAGCACATGTCCCACATAACGAATCCATCGTATGTCACCCGCATCATGAAAGAGCGTGGCTTTAGCACGAAAAAACGTTTTGGTCAGAACTTCCTGATTGATCAAAACATTGTGGAGAGAATTATCCAAACTGCCGATGTAAGAAGAGGCGAATGGGCTTTAGAGATTGGTCCCGGCCTAGGAGCCCTCACGGTACACCTAGGGGAACGGGCGGATCATGTGGTGGCCATGGAAATTGACACGGCTTTAGTGGCCATATTAAGAGAGACACTTGACAATCCCCAGACCACCATTTGGGAGGGGGATGCCCTTGATGCTAATTGGAAGGAGCTGCTGCAGAATGCTGGCTGGGAGGGTCAGCCTCTCAAGCTCGTAGCAAACCTCCCCTATTATCTCACCACACCCTTGATCATGAAGGCCCTCGAAAGTGATCTACCCTTTGCATCCATGGTGGTCATGGTGCAAAAAGAGGTGGCAACTCGTATGCTGGCCTCAGCGGGAAGCAAAGATTTCGGTGTACTTTCGTTGGCTGTCCAGTACTACGCCGAGGGACGCTTAGCCATGAATGTTCCTAGAACTGTGTTTATTCCGGCCCCTGCCGTGGATTCGGCGGTGGTGGAGCTAGGGCCCCGTACCCCAGAGGTGGATGCCCCGCGCGGAGAACTCTTTGCCGTGATTCGGGCAGGTTTTGGGCAAAGGCGCAAAACCGTGCGCAATGCCCTCAAGACCATAGTCGACGAGTGGGATTTAAGCCCCGAATTGCTGGACGAAGCCTTGAAGAAAGCAAACATCGAGCCCAACGTCAGGGCAGAGCGTTTGTCACTTGAGGACTTTAGTTCGCTAACGAAGGAGCTTCTGAAGGGAGTGTAAAGCAGAGTGGATTTCATTAGCCCTACCAAGGGCCCCCTTAGCTTTGATCAAGTGTTTGCAGAAATTCTGGCCTATGCCTCAGAGAATCCTGAGGACAAGTATAGCCTCATTGTTGGAACTGATTCACAGCTTAAGGACGAGACCTGCTTTGTCACGGCCCTTATTGTTCATCGCCATGGCAAAGGAGGACGATTTTTCTATACCAGGCGCTACGAGAGCTACACTCGCTCTTTGCGGCAGAGGATCTTTTATGAGGCCTCTTTGAGTTTGAGTGTAGCATCACGCTTAACAGAGAAGTTGGCCGATTCTGGCCAGGAGTTGAATTTGGAGATTCATTTGGATGTGGGAAGCAATGGCGCCACCAAGACACTGGTGAAGGAAGTGGTGGGCATGGTGAATGGATCTGGGTTTTTATGTAAAATCAAACCCGACTCCTATGGAGCTTCATCTGTGGCTGATCGCTATACGAAATAGTCAGCTTGCGCCAAGGCTTGCGCAAAAGGCCAAAAAGGCCAAAAAGACCAAAAGTTTCGTAAAAAAGGCATTTTCCTACTTGACACCGGCGGGGAGCATTGATAAACTAATAATTTAATTGACAAACAACCCATACCATGGTAGAATCAATTCGACAAAATGGTATAGAGGCGGTGACAAGATGGCCGTAGGAGTAAATAGCCTTCAGCAGATTAGGCTAGACTTGGAATCTTGTGTCGGCAAGCGAGTTAAACTGCGGGCAAATCGCGGGCGAAAGAAGATTGTTGAAGCCGAAGGAGTCATCGAAAGCACATATCCGAAGATTTTCGTGGTGAAGTTAGACGAATCCCATTCTCTAGAGCGTCTTTCTTACACATACGCAGATGTCCTCACCAGAACAGTAGAAGTAATGGTTGATGATTGTACCATTGGAGACACACCAGCAGCCATTAATTGATACATGTATGCGCCAAGAGGCGTAAGTAAGCACCGAAACGGTGCTTTTTTTTGTCCTCAAATCCCGAAGTAACGCATAAGAATGGGGGAAGGAGGCGGTACAATTGGCCCTTTTGCCAGGGAAAAAACTAGGATCCCGCACGCTGCGTTTTGGCCACAAGGGACCAGATGTGGCAGAGTTGCATGCCTTTTTGCGCCTCCAGGGCTATGACCTCGGCACAGAATGGGACTTTGGTTATTTGACCAAAGATGCGGTTAGGCGGTGGCAACGTGACCATGGACTTGTGGCCGATGGCATTGCCGGGAAGCGTTTTTTTGCTTTGGCCTTGAAAAAGAACGTGCCCATTCAGAGGAGAGTTCATGTGGTGGAGCCTGGGGAAACACTGGAGCAAATTGCCGATCTCTACGAGGTGGGGCCTGAAGCCTTCGTCGGCACCGGCCACAAGCGGACAGTCTATCCCGGTCAGCGCCTGATCTTTTTTGACCGGGAAATCTGGGGCATCTGCACAAGTACTCTAAGAGGAGATCTACCCCTAACCGGGGTCGTGTACCAGGGTCGTCCACTGGGCTCCCTGCAGGGACCTTGCGTAATTAGGCCAGATCTTGGCCATGATTCTGACGTGGTGAGAATCCATCACCATCTGCGCACCCCTTGGAAACGAAAACAGACAGCTCAGAGCTTCTTGGAATCCATAGAGGGCCAGGGTTGTCATGGTCTCTACCTTCCGTGGAGGGCGGTAGCGCCTTTGGACGGGAGGCGTTATCTCAAACTTCTAAAGCTACTTAGACGCAGACTCAAACCCCCTGCCATGCTGTGGGCAGAGCTCGGACCTGAGGTGCCCCATTGGAAGCTCTGGGGAGGCGTAGATTATTCCTATGTAAATCATCTCGTGGATCGGGTGGTCCTAGATGTGCCTCCCCCACTTAGGCCGGGACCCCTATTTGAACGCAGTCGCGGGGAAGAACTGGTGGATTGGCTCTTGCCCTCCATCCATTCCTGGAAAATTCTCCTCAAGGTTCCTGTCTATGCACTACAGTGGGAGTTTGGCCCAGGGGACATGGAGGAAGGGGGCACCCCAAGCCGTTTGCCTTACCAGACGGCCCTTTCGAAAGCGTTTCGCCACGGTGCCCGTCTCAGCCAGGACAAAGGGGGATTTTCGTACTACTCCTATAAACAACGGGGTACCGAATACCACATTCGCCTTCCCCACCATAGTCTCATGGCAGAGACTTCTGCTGTGGCTAATCGCCATAACCTAGCAGGGTTGATCCTTGATGAACTGGGGATGGAAGATCCCAGAATCTGGCAGACCCTCACCAGCCACTTTCGCCCCGCTTCTTTGAATATTTCTGATGAATAGACATGTTTTGCCGGCGCTCTTCATAGATATTAGGGAAATAGCAAACAAGTTTATGGCAAAAAGGGGGAGAGAGATGAGCCTAAGTGTGAAAGAAAGCCGCCTTGTTGCGGTAAATCGTGTGGGGGAAAATGCGCTTCAAACAGTCCTCCAGGGTAAGGTTGAATTGCCCAGCACCGCAGCTCCCGTAGAAAGAATCGTTTGGGTGAAGGGCACGCCGACTGTGCAGTCCATCACCGCAGACCAAGATCGTGTCTATGTCCAGGGAGCAATCGATCTAAGCATGGTCTATGTGCCTGAGACCTTAGAAGACGAGCAAGCGGGATTAAGGCGGGTGGAATGGCCTAGTGCCCTCCCCTTTGACACTCATGTAGAGGTAATTGGGGCGGAGCCGGAGATGATGGCTGAGGTAGAAATGAAGACCCTAGCTTGCGAATGGGATCTTGCTGGGGGACAATATTCACTGGATGTGGACCTCATGGTGGCGATACTGGCACGGGTGGAGCAGGTCCGGGAATATGTGGCCATCACTGACGTGAACATGGCGCAACCTGTCAAACTCACCACCGATGGAGTGATCTTACATCCACTACCATCCGCTCTGAAGCTCAAGGTCGACAAAGAAATTACTGGAATGTTGGAGTTTTCTGGGGAAGGGATAGCACATCTAGGATCCATCCTAGATGTGACAACAAAGATTCAGCTGCAGGAAACCGAGGTTAGCCAAGGTAAGCTGGTGACCAAGGGTGTAGCTAGTCTAAACGTGCTCTACGAAGGGGAAGATCTGACCGTAGAGCTACGGGACTTTCCACAAGCCCTCCCCTTTGAACTCGTCTTTGAAGACAAAGAGATCGAGGCAGGCATGACCCTCGAGCCCCGTCTTTACGGCCAGAGTGAGGCTTTTGTAGTGAATGACGGTCAAAGCGCCCGGGTTGAGATGCATCTTCAAGGCAACCTGCTCTTACGGGACCATCAACCCATACAAATCCTTACAGAAATTGGAGCCCCAGGCAATCAGGTGGAGGTGCGTAAAGAGCTTGTGGCCCTGGACAGCTTTGTAAGCAAGAAAGAGCAGCAGCAAGTGGTGCGGGGGCTCATTGAACTCGGTCCGTCCCTCCCACCCATGCGGGAACTTCTAGTCAGCACGGCTGTCGCCCATGTGACAGATTATGAAGTGGAAAATGATAAGCTCATTGTGGAAGGCGTTTTGGACGTGGAGCTGTTCTACTTAGCCCATTCCGAAGAGGATACCAAACCCTTATTTAGAGGGGTGTTCCCAGAGGTAATTCCATTCCAGCAAACACTGGCAGTTCCTGGCTTAGAGCTAGGTATGCAGCCTAGAATTCAGGTGGAAGTTCTGGCGGTGCAGCCAGATCTAATCAACAGAGAAACACTTGAAGCAGCTCTCACACTGCGTTTTACTGTTGATGTTGTGGAATACTTAGAGGTGGAAGTGGTCGTTGAAGCAGTGGAAGTGGACCCCATGGAGGAAGATCCTCCCACCCTAACCTACATCTTCGTACAGAGCGGCGATACCATTTGGAAGTTATCACGTAAGTACCATACAACCGAAGGGGCCATCATAGATGCCAATCCCAGCCTTCAGGATGACCCTTTGACGCTGAAAGTCGGTCAGAGTCTGTACATTCCACGCAAATAAGGCTTCTTTGATGCTAGTGCCCTTTGCCACCTTTGGCAAAGGGCTCTTTGCGATCAGAAATTGGACGCCCATCTTGGACGCCCATCTTGGGCACAATACACCTGGACCAAATGGAAAAGGGGTAGATGAGATGCTTGCGCTTTTCTTGGCAGCTTTATCCGGAATGTTCATGGCTTTACAGGGTTCTCTAAACACTGCGTTGGCGAAAGTGGTAGGTTTATTGGAGGGGACGTTCATTGTACATGTGGTGGGTTCTGTTTTGAGCTTGGGGCTCCTTTTGGTAGGACTAGGCATGGGGAGCTTGGGCCATGCAGCGAAAGCACCCTGGTATACCTACTTAGGCGGGATCCTCAGTGTTGGTATTATTTACCTGGTGGTGGCAGCCATTTCTAAGGTAGGGGTTGCCTCTGCTACTACCGCCATTATTCTAGGGCAGGTCTTCACCGCAGCTTTAGTTGATCACTTAGGCTGGTTTGGCCTAGAACCCGTTCCCTTTAGCCTTTGGAAGGGTTTGGGTATTCTCCTTATGGCCGGTGGCGCCTGGTTACTTTTGTCCCGCTGAATACAGAAGGAATTTTCCTTTACGTGCGGAAATAAAGGTACGATGGGAGGAGTGCTTCGTGATAACTGTTATGGACAAGATCACTCTGAAGGCCTACGCCAAGGTGAACCTAACCTTAGATGTGGTAGGGCGCAGGGCTGACGGTTATCACCTCTTGAAAAGTGTAATGCAGTCCATTTCACTATCTGACACCATTACTCTCCAAAAAAAGGCCCAGCAGGGTATTTCCATCGAAAGTGATCACCCCCTGGTACCTAACGACGAGACGAATATTTGCTGGCGTGCTGCAAAGGCCTTTTGGACCCACACCGGCTTGCCAGGTAGGACTAGTGTGGCCATCTCCTTGACAAAGGCCATCCCTGTGGGTGCTGGCTTAGGCGGCGGAAGTGCCGATGCTGCAGCCGTTCTTTATGGATTGAATAAGCTGTATAAAACGGAGTTAGCTTTAGGTGAATTGCAGAAGATCGGGTTGACCATTGGCGCCGATGTTCCTTTTTGCCTGCAAGGAGGTACTTGCCTCGTAGAGGGCATTGGGGAGAGGGTGACTTCTGTGCGGCCCTTCCCAAAGGTGGCCCTGGTCCTTGTTAAGCCGGAGGCTTCGGTCTCAACGGCTAAAATCTATAGTAAGCTAGAGCCCTATGCCCATGGTGGTGACTCCACAGACCGTTTGCTGGAGTTTCTGCATGGCGGGAGTCTAGCCTGGGATCATATTCTTGAAAATGCCTTAGAATCGGTTACCGCCGATTTAGTGCCCGAAGTGGGTCTGTGGAAAAAGAGGCTCTTGGATCATGGAGCGGTTTTTAGCCTGATGAGCGGGAGTGGACCGACTGTTTTTGGCCTTTTTACAAGCCTTATCCAGGCTCAAGATTTTCAGGACCGCTATAGGGAGGAAGGGCAGGTCTTTGTGGTTAGCTTAATGGATAAAGGTGTAGATGTGTCCGAGATGAACGGAGGAGACCAACAGTGATGAAAGTGGATGCCGTAGTATTAGCGGGAGCCCCGAATACTGGCCAGCTTCAAGAGGTCCGTTCGGAAAAGTGGGAGGCGGAAATTCCCATTCACGGCAAGCCCATGGTGAATTACGTGATTGAGGCGTTACTAAGTTCATCTCACATTGCAGATGTAGTTGTGGTGGCGCCACCGGAGATCAAAGAGGCGCTGTCGCCCCAGGCCAGATGGGTGGAGGCTGGGGGTAGTCTCACCGAGAATATTTTCCGCGCCATGGACGTTTTAGAAAAGAAGAATGAAGTCCTCTTTGTTACATCTGATGTCCCCTTTCTTCATGCCGAAGCCATCGATGATTTTATCCATCGTTGCCAGGAGCTTAAGGGTGAGATCTTTTATCCTCTGATCTCCCGGGAAGCCAATGAGCAACACTACCCTGAGACAATTCGCACGTATTTTACCCTCAAAGAAGGGGAGTTTACCGGGGGCAATATTTTGCTGGCCAATCCCCAGGCTGTGATGAACTCACGCTGGGTGATGGATCAAGTGATCGCCAGGCGTAAGAAACCCTGGAAGATCATTCGGATGCTCGGTTTTTTCTTCATCCTCAAATTCTGTACAAAACAGCTCACCCTGCGTGAATTGGAGCAGAGGGCCAGTGACATTTTGGGCCATAGTGGTGTATTCATCATTTCGCCCTATCCAGAGCTGAGTACAGACGTGGACAAACCAAGCGATCTTGAATTGGCAGAAAAGATTATTGCCGCCGTGCAAGACAAGGAGGCCTAGCATGAGGCGAGCACACCGCATTGCGGCCATTACGAAAACCTTAGTGGAAAGACCTCATCATGTTTTTGCCGTGGGGGAATTTGCCGATCTTTTTGGAGTGGCTCGTTCCACCCTATCGGAAGATCTGGCCATTATTCGCGCCACCTTTGAGACCTTACATATGGGAAAAGTAGAGACCATCTCCGGAGCAGTAGGAGGAGTGCGCTATCTTCCCCTCTTAACGAGGGAACACATTCTTTCCCACATAGAAGATATTTGCTCCCGCCTTCGGGAGCCCCAGCGCATCTTACCTGGAGGCTTTGTCTATATTGATGATCTAATTTCTTCTCCCGAGATATTGCCAACAGTAGGTTCGATCTTCGCTACAGAATTTGGCGATCATGCCCCTGAGTATGTGGTTACCGTTGAGACCGCGGGTATTCCCGTCGCTTTGCAGGTAGCCCACGCACTAGATGTACCCCTGGTTGTGGTGCGCAGACAAAGTCGTCTCACTGAAGGCCCGGTTTTGACCATGAACTTCTTGTCCGGTTCCACTCGGCAGGTGGAAACCATGGCCCTCTCCAGACGGGCTTTGCCCCGGGGCCGTAAGGTACTCTTAATCGATGACTTTATGAAGGCTGGAGGCACACTCCGGGGTCTTACGGACCTTATGGGAGAGTTTGAGTGCACGGTGGTGGGCAAGGGTGTACTCATCGAGACGGGCTGGCCTGAAGAAAAGCTTATAGACGATCATCTTTCTTTGATTTACTTGCATGAAGTCGATGTAAAGGAGCAGAAAGTGGTGGTTCGACCGGCTGATTGGATTTCTCTCTAGACGGTGTGCCGCCTGTGGCACCTTTGCACTTCACTGAGGCACTTTGGCTCCGCCGCCGTGGGCGGGGTTTTTTCTTGCGAGATGGAGGTGAGAGCGATAAAAGAAGATTACGGCCTTCGCACGGAGCAAAGAGTCCTGGACGAACTCTCAAGGCGCAAGCTTCCCTGTGAGCCCCGTGTGCATATAGGAGATCTTGAGGTCGATATCTTGGTGGGTGAGCGCATCTGTGTGGAGGTCGATGGGTATTACCACGCCCTCAAAGAAAAAGTGTCCAAGGATGCCACCAAGGAGAAGCATCTTGAATCCTTAGGTTATGTTGTTTTGCGCATCAACGCGGCAGATGCCAAGAACCGCCGCCGACTCCGGGAGTTCGCATCGTCTGTGGTAAAGGTATATGACGAGGAGAGGAACCGCGAGTCCCAGAGAGAGAAGGCCTTAACCAGGGGGATCCCCCAGGAAGAACTCCAGCAGCTGAAAGTCAAGCTGGAAAAAGAAAGAGAAAAAGAAAAGCAAGCTGAAGAACAAGCTGAAAAACAAGAGTCCATCAGGGCCAAGAAACTCACGGATGAAGAACTCTTTTTACAAGCCATAGAGGATCTTTCAAAACGAGGAAGGAAGTAAACTAGTCTTCTCGAAGTGCTTAGTGACGTGAAGGAGGAAGAACGATGGAACAAGCAGCGGCCATGATCCTAGCTGCGGGCCAAGGCTCTCGCATGCAGTCAAAGAAGGCCAAAGTCCTGCATGAGCTGGCAGGCTTAGAGATGGTAAATCATACAGTGCGCAGTGTACGACTGGCGTCCTTTGCTCCGATCATTGTAGTTGTTGGTTACCAAGCTGACAGAGTTAAGGCCGTCCTAGATGGTGTGTCGTTGGCGGAACAAAAGGAACAGCTTGGAACGGGTCATGCCGTTGATCAGTGCCGGACGCTCTTAGAGGATTTTGACGGACCGGTTCTGGTGACCTATGGTGATACGCCCCTCTTTCGCAGTGCGACGTTCCATAATCTCTTGGAATACCATAACCAAAGTAAGGCTGCTGCAACGATTTTGACAGCCGTATTTGCTGATCCTACAGGCTATGGCCGGGTTGTCAGGGCCAAGGGTGGCGAGGTCCTTGGCGTTGTGGAACATAAAGATGCCAATGACCAAGAGCGACAGATCAAGGAGATTAATACCGGTACCTATTGTTTCGACAGTAAGCTACTTTTTCATTACTTAACCCAAATTACACCCGCAAACGCGCAGGCTGAGTATTATTTGCCGGATGTGCTACCCTTGATGATCAAGGGCGGCCACAAGATTGACGGGTTTGTCTTAGAGGATGCCACAGAAAGCATGGGTATTAATGATCGTATCCAGCTTGCGGAGGCGGAGGCCATTTTGCGGGACCGCATTTGCAACTATTGGCAAAGGACGGGCGTAACCATTATGGATCCCAAATCTACTTGGATCGAATGGGATTGTCAAATTGGCCAGGATACTGTGATTTACCCGGGGAGCTTCATTCAAAAGGGGACCACAATCGGACAAGACTGCAAAATTGGTCCCAATTGCCGCTTAGTGGAAGCACAAATTGCTGATGGCGTCATACTAGAAAACACAATTGTTGCAGGCAGGGTGGTGGCCAAGGGAGAAAAAATTGCACCTTTTTCGTTGATGACCAAGTAAAATGGAGGGTACAGAGCCAACATGAGACAGGCTAGTAAGAGATTGAAGGTGTTTTCGGGGAATGCTAATAGGGAGTTAGCTCTCGATATCTGTCGATACCTAGGTTTAGAACTGGGATTATCTGAGTTATATCGCTTTAAAGACGGCGAAATACGCTGTAGGATCGGGGAGACGGTGCGCGGATCCGAAGTCTATATTATACAGCCGTTGAATTACCCTTCCGCAGAGCATATCATGGAGCTCTTAATTATGATTGATGCCATGAAGAGGGCATCGGCTAAAGTGGTTTGTGCTGTTATTCCTTACTATGCGTATGCTCGTCAAGACCGCAAAGCCCAACCGCGGGATCCGATTTCAGCCAAGCTCTTGGCTAATGTCCTTACCGCAGCAGGGGCTGATCGGGTAGTAACCTTAGATTTACATGCAGGACAAATTCAGGGATTTTTTGATATTCCTGTGGACAATCTAAAAGGTATACCCATCATTGCCGAGTACTTGATACAAAAGAAGCTAAAAGATGTTATTGTAGTCTCTCCTGATGTGGGCGGCGTGGTTCGCTCTAGGGAACTTGCCGATCGTCTCCATTGCGGGCTGGCCATTGTAGATAAGCGTCGTCCGGAGCCCAACATGGCCCAAGTGATGAATCTTATTGGCGATGTAGAGGGCAAGACGGCAGTTCTCATTGATGACATGATCGACACAGGCGGAACCATTGTAAATGCGGGCAATGCCCTTTTAGATAAGGGAGCGAGGGCTGTTTATGCCTGCTGTACCCATGCCGTTTTCTCAGACCCAGCTGTAGACATTATGCAGAATAGTCCTCTGAAAGAAGTGATTGTGACAGACAGTATTCATTTGCCTGTGGAGAAGCAAATTCCGAAGGTCACAGTCCTTTCCGTAGCTCCCCTCTTGGCCGAGGCGATTCGGAGGATCTTCGAAGAAATACCCGTAAGCATGTTGTTTGACTAAACCTTGCAAGAATGGTATTATAAGTCGGATGGAAAGGAGGCAGCGAAAAAATGGCAAATTACCAGCTATCCGTGGAAGAGAGAACCCAAACCGGTAAATCCTATGCTCGGAAACTCAGAGCGAATGGAAAGATTCCTGCAGTTATATATGGCTCCGGGAAAGAGTCCGCAAGTGTTGAAGTGGGCATTCGCGACGTAGAGAAGGCACTGGCTGCCCATGGCAGTCTCATTGACTTAAACCTTAAGGGAGCGAGCAGGACTGTCTTAGTGAAAGACATGCATCGCGATCCGGTGCGGGGTACATTGCAACATGTAGACTTCCATGAAATTGATCTGACCAAGAAGTTAGAAATCACTGTACCCATTCGGGTGGTGGGTGAAGATCGGCGTCCTAATGACGGTGGTGTTGTTCAAATTCTACTTTGGGAAGTCGAGGTACTCTGCTTACCGACAGACATTCCTGAGTCCATCACGGTTGATGTGAGCGAAGTCGAATTAGAGAACACGATCAACGTTGGGCAATTGGATCTACCCTCCGGTGTGGAAGTGCTCGTAGATGCTGACGAAGCTGTTTTGAAAGTTGGTATTCCAGCTGAAGTGGATCTCGGTGAAGAAGACGTTGATGAGCTTGCTGACGGCGAAGAAGCTGAAGCAGACGCAGAGCCAGAAGCTGTTGAGGAAGAAGCCGAATAACCATCGGATGGAACTAGGTACGCACAGTGCGCTATGTCACTGTGCGTTTCTTCTGATCCCGTGCTGAATGCTTCGCATTCAGCAGCATTCAGCAGTAGGAGGGAGGTTAGTGTTACCGTTGAGAGTCATAGTGGGCCTTGGAAATCCAGGACTACGCTACGCCCAGACGCGGCATAATCTAGGTTTTTGGGTCATCGACCGCCTCAGTGAGAGGCTGGGGATTTCCCTGACGAAGCATAAGTTCGGGGCCAAATATGGCGCGGCTCTTTTTCGTAGCCAGCGCATTATGCTAGTAAAACCCCAGAGCTTTATGAATCGAAGCGGGCGGTCGGTAGCGGATGTAATGAACTTTTATCAATTAGATCTCGACAATCTCTTGGTCGTCTACGATGATATGGACTTGGCTCCAGGCTCCCTCAGGGTGAAGGGTTCGGGTAGTGCAGGCGGTCATAAGGGAATGGGCGATATTATTCAGCATCTAGGGAGTGACAACTTTCCTCGTCTGCGTGTAGGCGTGGGTCAGCCTCCTCCCTTTGTGAGCGCGGCTGATTATGTATTGCAGGGAATAGATGCCGCCGAAACAAAAATACTAGAAGAGGCAGCAACAAGGGCCGCCCAGGCCGCGGAGATGTGGCTGCAAGAAGACATACTCTCTGTGATGAATCTTTACAACCGAAAACAAACGAAGATGGAGACCTGACCGGAAGGGGGAATGTATATTGTCTCTACAAGGTCTAGTAGACTTGATGCGTCAGAGTAAGGAAGTGGGACACGCAGCCAAACAGGGCCAGCTCATCACCGGTCTCTCGGGAGGACAGCGCTCGGTATTCTTGAGCACCATCTACGACCCTGACAAAGTGATGCTGGTGGTGACAGCAAGCCAAGTGCAGGCAGAACGACTCGCAGCAGACTTTGCTGGCTTGCTTCCAGAGGCAAAGATCCTCGTCTGGGAAGGCAACGAGCTCATGCCCCACGAAGAAGCGCCCACAGCCTTAGATTTGCGATGGAGTAGGCTAGAGGTCCTGCAGGACGGATACAGAGTTGGAACAATTATTCTGGCACCGGTGACGGGCTTGTTAGAAGGCCTGCTTGCTCCAGAACGTCTTAGAAATTCAGAATTTTCTATTAACCTGGACTCTCGGCTAAACCTTGACGAAGTGGCAGCCTCTCTCGTCGCCTTAGGCTATGAGCGTGTGCCCTTAGTAGAGAATTTTGGTCAATTTAGTATAAGGGGTGGGATTCTAGATGTGGCCCCCTCCTATAATCGCCAGCCTGTGCGCATCGAGCTCTTTGGCGACGAAGTTGATTCTATGCGCATCTTTGACTTCACCACGCAAAAATCTTTGGAGAACATCCAAGAGGTTACGATTAAAGCTGCTCGGGAGACCCTTTATGATCCAAACAACCTAGAGCAGATCAAAGACTCTATTTGGCGAGAAGTGCAAATCCAGAGTGAACGCCTTTATAAACTGAACCTGGCCCAGGAAGCCGATGACCTTCTGGCACAAGGAGCGCGCCATTTAGAAGCCTTTGACCAACAGGGATATTTTCCCGGCATGGATCAATACAAAGGATTTTTTGGAGATATCGTCACCCTCCTAGATTACTTTCCCAAAGATACCGTCGTTGTCCTTGATGAACCTGTCCGCCTTAAAGAAGCAGCCGCCAACAGCTCCATGGAAATTGGCGAGAATTTTGGGCAACTTCTCAAGCGCGGGCGGATTCTTAGTAGTCTAAGTAAACTCTACTGGGATTGGAACGAGCTCTTCTCAAAATTTCAAGACTATGATCCCCTGTACCTCTCTGTCCTAGGCAAGAGGGTGGCAGGAATGGAGGCTTTAAGCACAACCTCTGTGAACCTCCGCATGCCTGAACATTTTGGAGGTAGTATTGAGCGGATGCTGCGACGTGTCAAACAGCTCCGCAAAGAGCATTACCGCATCTTGATGTTGGTGTCCTCCAAAGACCGTGGACAGCGCCTCTTAGAACTTCTCCATGATGATGGTGTTCCGGCCGTCTATGTCGATGAGCTAAAGAAGGAACTCCAAATTGGCAGTTGCGTGATTACCACAGGTAGCCTAGAGACCGGATTTGAGTTTTCAAGCTTCAAAATGGCGGTTTTCACCGAGCTTGAGCTCTATGGGAGCCAAAAGACGAAGCCTAGACCCACTAAGGTCGAAGAGGGCTTACGCCTCACCCCCCAAGAGTTAAGGATTGGGGATTATGTGGTCCACATCAATCACGGTATTGGTCGATATTTGGGTATCGAGGTTCTCCAGGTGGACAATCGGTCCAAGGACTATTTATATATTCGTTATGCAGGGGAAGACAGGCTTTATGTACCCACCGACCAGATTCACCTTCTGCAACGCTACGTTGGCATGGAGGAAGGTGCCCCTCGCCTTTCTAAGCTCGGAGGAAACGAATGGGCCCGGGTTAAAAAGCGCGCCAAGGAATCGGTTCAAGAAATGGCGGAAGGTCTGATCAAACTCTATGCTGAGCGGGAGGCTGTCAGCGGATTTGCTTTCCCAGAAGATACTCCCTGGCAAAGAGATCTGGAAAACTCTTTCCCCTATCAAGAAACCCCCGATCAAATCCAGGCCATTGCTGCGGTGAAAAAAGACATGGAAAGACCACGCCCCATGGATAGGCTCCTCTGCGGCGACGTGGGCTATGGCAAGACAGAAGTTGCTATTAGGGCTGCCTTTAAGGCGGTGGCAAGTAGTAAGCAGGTGGCGGTCTTGGTACCCACCACAATTTTAGCCCAGCAGCATCACCGCACCTTTGAAGAGCGCTTTGAGGGTTTTCCCATTAATATTGCTGTGGCCAGCCGTTTTCAGTCCCAGGCAGAGGTCTCAAGGACCTTGAAGGGGGTGAAAAAGGGTACGGTTGATGTGATCATAGGTACCCACCGCCTTCTTTCGAAGGATGTGACCTTTAAGGCCTTAGGTTTAGTGATTGTCGACGAGGAGCAACGCTTTGGGGTGGCTCAAAAAGAAAGGCTCAAGGAACTGAGTACCAATGTGGATGTGTTGACCCTGTCGGCAACTCCCATCCCCCGGACGTTACACATGGCTATGGTTGGCGTGAGGGACATGAGTGTCATTGAAACGCCTCCAGAGGATCGCTATCCCATCCGTACCTATGTGGTGGAATATGATGAGCAGCTCATTCGCCAAGCCATTTTACGTGAATTGGCCAGGCAAGGCCAGGTGTACTTTGTCCACAACCGGGTCCAGTCTATCGATTATGTCTATAGTGAACTTTCAAAGCTCGTTCCCGAGGCCAGAATTGCCATCGCCCACGGGCAAATGGATGAGTCTGTCCTCGAGAGGGTGATGCTGGACTTTTATCATGGTGAGTTTGACATTCTCCTTTGCACCACCATTATTGAAACCGGCATGGATATTGGCAATGTCAACACCTTGATCATTGATAATGCCGACTACTTAGGGCTGGCACAACTCTATCAGCTGCGGGGACGGGTAGGGCGCACCAATCGCGTCGCCTACGCCTACTTCACCCATCGTAAAGATAAAGTCCTTTCCGAAGACGCGGAAAAGCGCCTGGGTGCCATTAAGGAGTTTACCGAACTTGGTTCAGGTATCAAGATTGCCATGCGGGATCTGGAAATACGCGGCGCAGGAAATCTCCTAGGACCGGAGCAGCATGGCTTCATTGCCTCTGTAGGTTTTGAGCTCTACTGTAAGCTTCTCGAGGAGGCCATCTCCGAGCTAAAAGGTACGGATGAAGAGAAGCCGTCCCTGCCCGATCCTGTCTTGGATTTGCAGGTGGATGCCTATATCGATGACAGTTACGTTTCGGATCCAGCTCAAAAAGTGGGGCTCTATCAGAAAATTATTTCCTTAGATACTCTGGAAGACTGTGATGACTTAGAGGAGGAAATCCAGGATCGCTTTGGCGATTTGCCCGATGCGGTGCGAAATCTCTTGCAGATTGCTAGAATCAAGATCCTAGCCCGCTTAGTGGGGATTGGTAGTATTTCTGTGCGGGCCACGAAGTTTCAGTTGAAATTCCTAGAAGGGCTCGCCATCGATGCGAATAAATATGCCGCCCTGCACACCAAATATCGAGGGAGAATCTCCTATCGCCATGGGCGCGTTGGCCAGTTGCTGGTGGAAAAGGATAAAGAGGACGGGCGGGCCTTAGCGTTTCTAGCTGAGGTATTGTCTGCTTGCGCCAGTGAATAAAAGTGGTAGCCTGCGCTAATACTAACCCCAAGCTAACTCTAGAAAAGGGGTGTGACATTGAAAGCAACTGGAATAGTTCGACGCATTGACGATCTGGGACGTGTAGTCATCCCCAAAGAAATTCGCCGCACGTTGCGCATCCGCGAAGGAGATCCCCTGGAGATTTTTGTTGATCGAGATGGGGAAGTAATTTTAAAGAAGTATTCGCCCATAGGAGAACTGGGGGATTTTGCTCAGGAGTATTCTGATTCTTTGTATGAGACTACAGGTCATGTGGCCATAATTACAGACCGGGATGCAGTGGTGGCAATTTCTGGTGCTCCCAAGAAGCAATGGATGGATAAGGCCATTGTAGCCGTGGTAGAGGAGGCTATGGAATCAAGGCGCAGTATAACCACAAGAAAGGGAGAACGTTCCGATGACGAAGAATGGGATTTTGCCATGCAGGTGATAGCCCCGATCATCTCGGAAGGGGACCCCATTGGAACCGTGATTCTTGGTACCGGTGAGACGAATCGCCAGTTAGGTGAATTGGAACTAAAACTTTGTGAAACGGCAGCCGGTTTTTTGGCCAAACAAATGGAGCAATAAAAGTAGCCATAACAGAAACAGACGGTAGAAAAACTCTTGGACTCCTCATAACCTGTATCGTCCCTGCGTAAGCATTAATAGCGAAGGGAAGGCGTGGGATATGACAAAGGAGTCTTTTTTACGTGGTGCGGTTATTTTGACCCTGGCCAGTTTGGCCAGTAGGGTCATTGGTCTTGTCTACATGGTTGTTCTGCCCCGCTTGATTTATGATGATGGGATGGGTCTGTACCAACTTGTGAAGCCCATCCACTATTTTGCCGCGGTCTTGGCCATTGCAGGGATGCCGGTGGCTATCTCCAAGCTCACGGCAGAAAAAATGGCCCTGCGATCGAAGCAGGACGTAAAAAGGGTATTTCGGGTCGGAACAGTGGTGATGATGGGTACAGGGGGACTTGTGGCCTTAGTACTCCTTGCGGGTGCAGATTGGTTTGCCATCAATTTTGCTAAAGACGTAGGGGTAACGAAGACCCTAGCCTTGCTTGGACCCGCATGCTTTTTTCTGGCCTTAAGTGCAGCTTTTCGCGGATTTTTTCAGGGTCTGCAGTGTATGACCCCAACAGCCATATCTCAAGTGGCTGATCAGGTAGTCCGGGTGACGGTTACAGTTCTCGCCGCGATCTGGCTTCGCCCCCGGGGAGTGGAGACGGCGGTGACCGGTATTGCCTGGGGATTTATTGCCGGGGAATTTGCAGGTTGGCTGGTTTTGGCCGCCTACTATGCACTGAGGCATGACACACTTTTGGAGATCCGTTCTCCAAGCTGTGATCTGGGGAGCCCCGAACCGCTTCTGAAAATCGCAAAGAGGTTGATGGCTCTCTCCTTTCCCGCAGTGGTGGCCACCATTCTCTGGCCCATCATGCAATTGGCCGATAGCTTACTGATACCCATGCGCATGCAAATGGCGGGCTTCTCTCCTGCGATCATTAGGGAAGGTCTAGGTCATCTCGGAATGGCACTAACGTTAGCCCAGTTTCCCAATGTTGTCACGGTGGCCCTGGCCACAAGCTTAGTGCCTGCTATTTCTGAGGCCTGGGCCTTGCAGAGCAAAAAACTGGTCAGGCATCGTTCTCAAGAAGCTCTACGCATTGCACTAATTTTCGGAATCCCTTCCTGTGCCGCCCTTTTCGTTCTGGGAGAACCCTTAAGCCAGCTGCTCTTTGGTTACGGCCAGGTGGTGGCACCCCTTCGAATCTTATGCTTTGGAGCCATTTCTCTAGGTTTGATTCAGGCCAGCACAGGCATTTTACAGGGTCTAGGGGATATGCTGATTCCCGTTAGAAACTTGGCTTTCGGCGTGGTGGTCAAATTCGCCCTCAACTATTTTTTGCTGGCCCATCCCGATTTCGGGATGTTGGGAGCCGCCTGGGGAACAACCGTTGGCTGGGCGGTAATCGCCGTGCTCAACTTTCTCTCCGTCGTTCATAGGGTGGGCAAGGCCATCAGTCTGCGCCACTCTCTTTTATATCCAGGTGTTGCCACGGTGTTTTCCTCTTTGTGGATGTACCTTTGCCAGGACACTCTCATCTACTTTGTACCAAATAGTGCGGCAAGTTCTTTTGCCCTCTTGAGCGGTCTAATCCTCTATTTTCTCTTACTGATGATTACCGGAAGCTTAACGGAGCGGGATGTGCACCTGCTTCCCGTCATCGGTAAACCCTTAGCAAACTCCCTTTACACCTGGGGATTTTTACGCAGGTGATCTTTGGCCCGATCCCAGAGCAAATTGAGTTGATCCAAGCTGAGATCCTTCAAGTCTACACCCTCTTCTTTTGCGTAGGCTTCTACGAGGTGAAAACGTTCGGTAAATTTGGCGGTAGCTTGCTTTAGAGCAAACTCTGGATCCACATGAATAAAGCGGGACAAGTTCACCGTGGCAAAGAGAAGATCGCCAAGTTCATCTTCGAGCTCGTCTTGTACACCTGTTTCCATGGCCTTCTCCAATTCGGCCAGCTCCTCATGGATTTTTTCCACCACATCGGGAGTCTCTTCCCAATCAAAGCCCACCTTGGCAGCTTTTTTCTGGGTTTTCTCAGCCCGCATGAGAGCTGGAAAAACACTAGGGACCCCATCTAGGGCCGAAACTCTCTCCGCGGAGGCTTTCTCCGTCTTCTTGACGGCATCCCAGGTTTTCATAACTTGTTCTGGGGTCTGGACGGAAGCCCCCCCAAAAACATGAGGATGGCGGCGCATAAGCTTCTCCCTCAAGTTTGTGATCACATCGTCTATGGAAAAATGTCCGTGCTCCCTGGCGATTTCCGCATGGAGGAGCACTTGCAAGAGTACATCACCAAGTTCATCCTTCATAGAGTCTGGGTCTTTAAGGTCGATGGCTTCAAAAAGCTCGTAGGTTTCTTCTAGCAAGAAGCGTTTCAGGCTCTCGTGGGTTTGTTCTCTATCCCAGGGACAACCCTCAGGTGAACGTAGTTTGTTGACAACTTGTACTAGGGTGGGCCAGGTCATGGATGTCTCCTTTCAATTGAAGGAAAAATAGAAAAGCCCCCTACGGTTAGGGGGCGTCTCAATCAAACACCGATGAATGCGAGCACTCACGATGAGTGCTTTGCATTCATCATTACTTAGGAGCTACGACTTCCCGGAGGGACTTGCCTGGTTTAAAGGCAGGAACCTTTGTGGCAGGAATCGTAATAGGTTTTCCGGTGGAAGGATTGATGCCCTGGCGCTCTTGACGAGGTCTTACTTCAAAGGTGCCAAATCCTACGATAGTCACTTTCTCCTCTTTGGCCAGTGAATCGGAAATGGATGCAAATACTGCTTCTACCGCTTCGCCTGCTGCCTTTTTAGTCATACCTGCTTTGTCAGCAACACTAGCAATCAATTCAGCTTTGTTCACAAATAAACCTCCTTTAAGGTGGAAATATACCCAGTAATTCTAGGATTATTCGAGTTCTCCTGCTAACAGTGGTAATATTTTCCCCCAAAACTTTGATAATACCCGCCTTTCAGGCGGTTTTTGATCACTTTTTTGGTGAAACTACTAACACCAAAGGAGGTTTCCTATGAACTTCAAGAAGAACCAAGGCATTGTGCTGGGATTAGTGTTAGTGGTGATTGCCAGTGTTACGCTCTTGATAAGCTGGTCTGGAGATGACCGAAATATTGTACGGGAATTACAAGAGGAACCGATGCTTTCTGTCTTCGTGAATGAAACGGGCCAAATACACGAAATGATGCTAGAGGAGTATCTAGCGGGGGTGGTGGCGGGAGAGATGTTTCCCGATTGGCCCGTAGAAGCCTACGCAGCACAGGCCATCTTTGCCCGTAGCTTTACCATGGACTTCATCGCGGCAGGAGGGGTAAAGGACAAGTATGGAGCGGATGTTTCCACTTCCATCCAAGAGACCCAGGCCTTTAATCCAGAGGCTGTTACAAATGATATCCGAAGGGGTGTGGAGATGACCCGAGGTCAGGTCATGACCTATGACAACCGCTTTGTTCGAGGCTGGTTTCATGCGTATTCCGGGGGCATCACGGCCCGAGCTAAAGAGGGCCTAGATTACAAGGAAGATGAGCCCCCCTTTACCGCCAGTGTCAAGCTCCCTGAAAACGAATATGTCCCAGACGATATCAAAGAGTGGACAGCAGAGTACAGTGCATCTGAGCTGAATGGCCTCTTGGCTACTACTGGTCTCAATGTAGGGGAAATCCAGGGCTTGGAGATCACCGAACGGGGCCCTAGTGAGCGCGTTACCTTGATAACAGTTACGGGGACCCAGGGTGAGGAGACGATTTCGGGACCCGAGTTTCGGCTCGCCGTTGATTCCACAAAAATGAAATCAACCCTGGTTCGTGACTTTACATTCGCAGACGGAACCCTCACCATCACCGGTACTGGTTATGGCCATGGGGTGGGCTTAAGTCAGTGGGATGCCTTTATGCTGGCCAAGGACGGGAAAAGTCCCAAGGAGATCGTGAGGACCTTTTTCGAGGGTGTAGAAATCCGCAAAATCTACGACTGAGTCTAACTTGACTACTCCCGGCATACAATGTTGCATAGGACGTAAGTAGCATTGATGTAAAGGGAGGTAGTTGCTGTGGACGACAAAAGGTTAAATAATGTCCGCCACCAACTGGTTCTGGCGGAGCGGGAGCGCCTGACCCTTGATGGAGTGGTGCATGTAGAGAGTTTTGATGACCGGGAGATCGTACTTGAGACAGAGCTTGGCGGTCTTGTGGTTCAGGGAGAAGAGCTGCATATTAAGGAGCTCAATTTAGAGAAAGGAAATCTACTCGTGAGCGGATACATCACATCCGTGGAGTACCTTGGCGATTCCCTGGCAAAGCGCAGCAAGGGCTTGTTGGCAAGACTATTTAAATAGGGCTAAAGCGAGGTGTCTTTATGGAATCCCTGGGCACTCAACTTTATGCCTTCGGAATTGTCCTATTGGCGGGAATCACCTTAGGACTTTTCTTTGATCTCTTCCGTGTCATCCGCGGGCTTCTGCGCCCCAGTGTATTTAGCACGCCCCTTTTGGACCTTCTCTTTTGGGCCTTGATCACCCCGGTTCTTGTGCTCTACCTCATTTTAGCCAACTGGGGTGAATTGCGGGGCTATGTGATCATTGGCCTTCTCTTGGGCCTGTTTTTCTATCGTTTGCTTCTTTCTGGCATGATCATTTCCCTCTTACTGTGGCTTGTCCAAGTCATCGGAGGTTTCTTAAACCTTGTGGTTTCCTTCGTGATTTGGCTAGCCTCCTTTCCTGTGCTTTTGTTCCAAGAAGCCCGATTTAGCTGGTCCCATAGGCAAAAATCCCTGGGAGGGACCAAGAGGACGTGGCACTTTAGGCCAAGACTTCGCTGGAGAAAATGAAGGCAAAATTGTAACCTAGCAGGAAAACTCCGGGGGAGGGGGGAATGCAACAGCCAGGAGGGAATGTTCGGATATGGCCAAAAAACGCGTGAGAATACAGCCTTGGCGGATTGTTCTGCTCGTTGTGGGTTTGTGGGTTGTGTTTAGTTTTGCCAAAAGCGGGCTAGCAAATCTTAGGTTGAGGCAGGAGATCGACGCTTTACAAAAGCGCCTGGTCGTATTGGAGATGCGCAAGGAAGATTTGGAGCGGGAAATCGAAGAGTGGAGGTCCCCTGAGAATGTGGAGAGGGTGGCTAGGGAGCAGTTGGGCCTAGTCAAACCTGGTGAAGTGGTGTACAGAGTGTCAGAACCCTTCTCTGGCGATGTAGAGCATGATGTGGAGAAACGGTAGTCTTATTGACACAAAAGTCCTGATAATATATAATGTTATGTAGTCGCGTGCCCTGCACGGCAAAATCCAAGAGGAGGAATTTTTTAACGTATGTCAATTGATGTCGGCAACATTGTCGAAGGGAAGGTTACGGGAATAACCAATTTTGGTGCTTTCGTCGAACTCTCCAATGGAAAAACCGGTTTAGTCCACATTTCTGAAGTAGCAGATGCTTATGTGAAGGATATTAAGGACTTTCTAAACGAAAATGATGTCATTAAGGTGAAGGTCATTAATATGAGCGAGGGCAAGATTGGCCTGTCCATCAAACAGGTGAATCCTACTAAGCCATCGCGTGATCGTCGTGGTCCCCGCAGGAAGGCCGCAAGCCCTGTGGATTTTGAGGAGCGTTTATCCCGCTTCTTAAAAGACAGTGATGAGAGGCAAGTTGCTCTGAAGAAAAGTCAGGACTCAAAACGGGGAGGCAGGGGCGCAAGGTAGATCGAAACGAAGCAAAAGCCTTTCTCCAAAACTTTAGACACCCCCGCGGGGGTGTTTTCATTTTAAGGAAGTGATGTTCTGAAGTACGAAAAGCCTGATAAGGAAACTCTAGCTATCATTAAGGAACAGATCGGTAGGGAGCCCCGGGGGGTCTTGGGAGTGGCAACCATGTGTGAACACGGTTATCCCCAGGTGATTGTGAACCGTCCCGTCTCGGCTGCTTTTTCTAGTATAGAGATTTTTCCCACGCTCTACTGGCTCACCTGTCCCTACTTGCGCAAAGAGATGGCTTTGCTGGAGGGCGAAGGCCTCATTGCCCATTTCGAAAAACGCATCCAAGAGGAGCCCGACTTTGCAGCTCTGGTTGAGCAAAATCATGAAAGCTATGCCAGGCGCCGCTTGGCCCTGATTCCCACAGTTGTCCAAGAGAACCTCAGGGAGGAGTATCCTGATCGCTATCGCGTGCTGTCAGAGACTGGTGTAGGGGGAATCCGCAGCCTAGAGGGTGTCAAGTGTCTCCATACCCATGTGGCCGATTACTTGACCCATGGTGAAAACCCCATCGGAGCCGAAGTGATGGAGATTTTCCAGAAACCCCTAGCTTGCCCCACGAAACAATGCGAGGATTTCGTCGAATGAGGGCTGTCTTGGATGTAGGTACAAATTCAGTACGCCTACTTGTGGCTAAGGTTTCACAAGGCAAGGTGGAGCCCCTTACAAGGGAGGTCAAAGTCACCCGCCTAGGTCAAGGGGTTGATGAAAGGCGGAGGCTGGACCCTGTGGCCATGGGACGTACTTTGGCTGCCTTAAGCGAATTAACCGCTTTGATTCCAAAGGGTGCGCCCACTTCCATTATGGGTACGAGCGCGGTGCGGGATGCTCAAAACGGAAAGGAATTTGCGGAGCTTGTCAAGATGGAGACAGGCCTTTCTTTGCAAATTCTTTCCGGTTTAGAAGAGGCAGAACTATCGTTTAAGGGGGCTGTTTTTTCTCTGCAGGATTTACATCTCCCGGATCCCGTAACTGTGGTGGATATCGGTGGAGGAAGTACTGAAGTCTACACAGGTACCAGAGGCGGGACACTTCTAGGAGGAGGTAGTGCGCAAGTTGGCGCGGTGCGCCTCTTAGAAAAGGGCGAAAGCAGCGATCTGTCCATCGATCTGTCCCTCCTTGAACCTGTGGTTCAGGAGAATCTCAAGTTCTCTCCTAAAACCTTGGTGGCTGTAGGCGGCACTGCCACGAGCCTTGCGGCCATGATTCAAGATTTACAGGAGTACAGTGATGAAAAGGTCACAGGCTTCTTTTGTTCTCTTGAAGAATTGAAGAAATGCTATCGGAAATTGGGTAGACTATCTTTAGAAGAACGCCGTCACATTCCGTCTTTGCAGGCAGGCCGGGAAGATGTGATTGTATACGGTGCTGCCATTTTAATTCGGGTGGTAGAGCTGATGGGTATCTCCCAGTTCTACACGAGTTCTGGAGACCTTCTCTATGGCTGGCTCTGGCGACAGGACAGTTGACAGAAGGGGTGCAAATAGTCTATAATATTTTTTGGATGTGCCGGGGTGGCGGAATGGCAGACGCTACGGACTTAAAATCCGTTGGGCTAAGCGCCCGTGAGGGTTCGAGTCCCTCCCCCGGCACCATATATACAAGACTCAACACCTTTGAGGTGTTTTTTTGTCTGGAGGGATCAGGTGCTAGGTTCTAAGAAATCCAATGAACTGGAAAAAACGATCCATACAGGGATCCACGGCACACCGCAGCTTCGGCCCGATGAAAAGAGACGCTTTTTGGGCTTTTTCAGGGAACGGGTGATTCAGGCTATTACCTTTAAGCAGATTCAGACTACTGAAGGTCTTAAAATCATGGAGGAGGCCCTTGGAGATTCTCGCGGGGTGGAGCTGGTTATTCATCAAAAGGCCAGAACCAGGGCGATGCCCCTCATAGTGCAGGCTCGCAAACAAGGTCTGGATTTTACCATTGTTTCTAACCCAAATCTCCAAGGTGAGGTGGCAGTGATCTTGGTAGCCAAAGACGCAGTGGATGTTCCCACTCTTTATTCTGAACAAAATTGAGAGGTGTAGCCATGAGGGCCACACCTCGTTTTTTTAGCCAACGATCTTCTCATCGTCTGTGAATCCAAAGGTCTCTTCGCTGTTCTCATTTTCTTGCTCTTCTTCTATGTCCTCTTCTTCTACGGTGGTTATCTCTGGCTCAACCTGTGGCTTTTGTTTCGGTTCCTTTGGTTTTGCAGGGGCTAGAACGAGACTCACTAGAATAAAGGCCAGGCCCACAAAGAGCGGCAGTAGCCCTGCCAAGAGCCAGGGGCCAACACCTAAGGTGATGAGGCCAATGGTGAGGGCGAGACCAATCAGACCGATAACCAGACCAATGGCGAGGATGGTCTTGTGGTTCTTCCGTTTTTGGCGCTGGTCTTCCGGTGATATTCCCTGGGCAATGAGGGCCATGCGCTCTTTGTAGCTAAACCATCGTAAGGCGATGACCAAGAGCACGACCAGTGCAGTGAGAATAATGGGGGTAAAATACGCTAAATAGGTCACAGTATAATTCACATTAATCTCTCCCATTCGTTTGATTTTTTAGCTCCAAGGAACCTAGAGACAGATCCACAAAAATCGATCCCCTCTGCTCCCCTTCACCAATAATTCCCTGAATACGTTCTTTACTTTGCTGCCCCTTAAAGGGAACCATAATACCGAAGGACCCTAGGCTAATGCGTCCCTCTAATACATATGATTCATCTGGCGAAAGAAGTAGTGTTAAATCACCTAAACTGCTTTCGAGTACATTGTGGTTCGCAAGACTGGCTTCAATGGTCAGGTCACCGAGGTGTGAGAGGGCTACCAGTTCTTTTTCAAATTGGGAATTGGAGATCTCAATATTCCCCAGAGATGTTTCTAGATAGGCATCGCCCTTGAAACCTTGTAACTTGATCGTTCCAAGATGATCAAGGACTCGCAGGGCCCCCTGAAGGTTCTTGACTTCGACCTCTCCTAGGTTTGTCTTAAGGTCCAATTCGGTGTGGACGGGTACTTGAATGACCAGATCTGCTCTGACCATCTCATTGTTGCGCGTCTTGGGCATGAGTACTTGTAAAGTATTTTCTTCTGTAGTATTTGTGATCTCAAGGGACACTCCCCCCACGAGCTCCTGGGCTCTTACGGGGGTGGCCGCTCTGGTTTGTACATGCATATGGACTTGGATTTGCTCAACATCGCCCCCTTGTACTACGATTTGTCCATGGGGCGTGTCAACTGCAAGCTTTGGCCTAGTTTCCACAACATGTTCTGTTTTCTTCTCTTGAGAGTTGCTGAAGGGCGAGGTAACTGCTAGGGGTGTACCAGGCTCCTGGGAGCCAAAAAGCGGGATGGGCAGCAACCCTGTACTAGCCACCATTAGTGCAAGCACTGCAATCAACAGCAAAACGGTAACGACGATACCGGACTTTCGCATACGAGATTCATCCTTTCTGCCTGACGAGCCCTCATAATTTGAGTTCCATAAAAAGTCACATTGTCCTGTCTGGGGGTGGTCAAATTTAGGACAAATTTTCCAAATACAAAGGGAAAGACTGACATATGTAGAAATACAGAGGGGCAAAAGACTACTATGGGAGGCGATTTTTTTGAGAGCTAAGTTGAGAAGTTCTTGGTTTGTACTGGTCTTGGTTCTAGTAACAGTGTTGTCTGCTAGTTTGCCTATCTTCGCTGCGGAGATCATTATCCTGCATACCAATGATGTCCACTCACGTGTTGAATCTCATATTCCTCAAGGTGCCGAAGGCGAACAAGGTGGTCGTGTTAGGGCTGCAACGTTGATCGAGGAGATCCGAGACATGTATGGCAGAGAAAAAATCCTTCTGCTTGATGCTGGAGATGCTATTCATGGTATGAACATTGACAATTTGTTCGGTGGTTTACCCTCCATCGAAATCATGAATGCCATGGGTTATGATGCTTTTACCCTTGGTAACCATGAGTTTAATTACGGGCAAGAAGTATTAGCTGAGCGTATTTTGGATGCCAAGTTTCCAACCTTAGCAGCCAATGTAATGAGGGAAGATGGTTCGCTCTTTGCCGGCTACAGTGCTTTAGTCAAAGAAGTGAATGGTGTTAAAGTAGGTATTATTGGTTTGGTGGCAGAAGAGACCCCTATAGTAACCCACCCTAAGAATGTGGAAGGTCTTAAATTTCTTGATCCTATCGATATTGCCAAGCGGACGGCGCAGGTTATCCGCCCTGACGTGGACATCCTCATCGCCTTGAGTCATCTAGGCTTAAGCAAGGATGTGGAATTAGCAGAGGCGGTTCCTGAGTTTGATGTTATTGTGGGTGGACATAGCCACACCGTGTTAGACGTACCAAGGGAAGTTAATGGTGTTCTAATTGCCCAAGCCCATGAATACGCCAATAATCTTGGTTTCCTGTATCTTGAGGTGGAAGATAAAGAGATTGTGGCCCATGAAGGCTTCTTGATTCCTGTAACCGCTGACGTTGAGAAGCATGGGGGGGTTCAATCCATTATTGACGATTGGAATCAGCAGCTGCAGGCGCGCCTTAATCACGTGATTGGCACCAGTAACATAGCCTGGGACGGCGAGCGTGCCTCCGTTCGTACCCAAGAAACCAATCTCGGTAATCTCGTTGCCGACGTGATTCGAGATGCTGTAGGCAGCGACATCGCTGTTACCAATGGGGGCGGCATCCGCGCTAGTATTCATGCTGGTGACATCCGCGTAGCTGATGTTTATAATACACTGCCCTTTGACAACACCCTTGTTGTTGTAGAAATGATGGGTATGGATATTCTAGAGGCTCTAGAGCACAGCGTGCGGCTGTTGCCAGAGCAAAATGGTGCATTCCTCCAGGTGTCTGGGATTACCTTTGAGGTAGATCCAGGTGCATTACCTGGCGGGCGTGTCATTAACGTAAAGGTGGGCGAAAATAGACTTGCAACTGGCGGATACTACACTGTAGCCACGAACGATTTTATTGCTGCGGGTGGAGATGGCTACGACATGTTCATGAATGCAACCCTCGTGGCGGAGACCGGCATTATGCTCCGGGATGTTATGGTTGATTACATTGCTCAACAAGGCAACGCAGAAGCTCCTGAAGGTGGACGGATTGTGATTGATAAGTAGTGGTAATAGTAGTGCGAGGCTGCCAGGCAAAAAAAGCCAGGCAGCCTTTTTTCGAATTTAGCGCGCTGACCGGTCTTTGGACGCCAATGCACCGGAGCTGCAACGTTGAATTAATTGGGAGCATTTGCTTGCAGCGTAAAGTGTCTTTATATTATACTTATAAAATAACCTGGTGCCAAACACAGTTCTTTGGCTTGACCCGTAGTAAGTCCATTAGATCGGGAGGGTAATGAATGGGACACAAAATTCGATCACTCACGTATCCACAGTTAGTTGTACTAGGATATCTCGTCATTATTACCATGGGTACGGTTCTCTTATCTTTTCCTATGGCCACCCGGAGCAATGTTTCAGTTGGATTTGTTGATGCCCTATTTACTGCTACTTCTGCAACTTGCGTGACGGGTCTAGTCGTGTATGATACGTTCACCCATTGGTCACTATTTGGGCAAATTGTGATCATGACGCTTATTCAGATAGGCGGTCTCGGATTCATGGCAGTTATTACAATGTTTTCTTTTTTCTTGCGGCGGAGAATTGGATTGAAAGAACGGGGCCTTCTGCGGGAAAGTGTAAATAGTATGTACCTTGGTGGCGTTGTACTCTTAATCAAGCGCCTTTTGATTGGCACTTTTTTATTCGAGGGATTTGGCGCGGTCATTTTATCTGCGCGATTTATTCCTCAAATGGGCTTAACAACAGGAATTTATAATGGAATCTTTCACTCTGTTTCAGCATTCAATAATGCGGGATTCGATCTCATGGGCAAATACGGGAAATACTCGTCTTTGATATCTTATGCAGGAGATCCCGTGGTTACTCTAACCATCATGGGTCTGATCATCGTAGGCGGGATCGGCTTTTTTGTGTGGGATGATATTCTCAAACATCGACATCGTTTCAAGGAGTACCAGTTGCACACCAAGATCGTTTTTGCTATTACCAGTTTTCTTATTACCTGGGGCGCAATCGTCTTTTTTCTATTTGAACGAACAAACCTCCTAAACGGACTGCCTTTTGGTGAGAAAATATTGGTCTCTCTGTTTTCGGCGGTGACGCCAAGGACCGCTGGTTTTAGTGTGGTTGATATGGGTGTATCGTTGCCTGGAACTAGGCTGCTGACAATGATCCTAATGTTCATTGGTGGTAGCCCAGGATCAACGGCCGGTGGTATCAAGACTACGACATTTGCAGCTCTCGTGATCTCAGCATGGTCAAGCTTGAAAAACACTAAAGGTGACAGTGTTTTCGGCCGCCAGCTAGAAGAGTCTGCTCTGCGTAGAGCGAATACTGTAGTGGTAATTAACCTAACGCTTGTGTTAGTCAGCTCTTTGGTCATCAGCGCTACCAAGCCCGTGCTACCTTTGGGAGACGCTGTCTTTGAAACCGTTTCTGCTTTAAGCACCGTGGGTCTTTCAACCGGAATCACCGGATCGCTTGGTATAATTGGGCAGCTCATGTTGATATTGCTAATGTATACAGGGCGAGTGGGGAGCATTTCGCTTGCTTTATTATTCATGCAACACAGAATGCCGGTTTCGATCCAGAAACCGACTGAAAAAATCATAATCGGATAGGGGGTTGAATATGAAGTCAGTCTTAGTGATAGGTATTGGACAGTTTGGCAGGCAATTAAGCGTCAAAATGAGCGAGCTGGGAAACGAGGTAATGGTTGTGGACACGGACGAAGAGAAGCTTCAGGACGTTCTACCTCACGTGACTAGTGCCGAAATAGGGGATTGCACAAATGAGGATGTATTGCGAAGCATGGGAGTGCGCAACTTTGACGTGTGCTTTGTGTGCGTCGGCGACAGCTTTGAGAATAGTCTGCAGATTACCAGTTTGCTTAAAGAGCTAGGAGCTAAGCATGTAATTAGTCGGGCTAGCAGTGACGTTCATGCGAAATTCTTGTTGCGGAACGGTGCTGATGAGATTGCCTACCCAGAGCGAGACATAGCTCACAAATTAGCGGTACAGAACAGTACAAATAGTCTTTTTGACTACTTTGAATTGACTGAGGATGTATCAATCTATGAAATTCCACCTATTGAGAGTTGGGTGGGGAGGACAATCAAAGAAGTAAATGTGAGAGTTAAATACCAGGTGAGCATTTTGGCGACTAAAGTTGGGGAGAAAGTATCTCCTCTGCCTTCGGCTGATCATGTTTTCACCGCTGATGAACACCTAATGATTCTTGGCGATTACACTCACGTAGCGCGGTTATTAAAGTTAATCGACACAAAGAGGATATAGACATGGTTCGTATCGGGTAGTCAGTAGACAGTCATTTTTTACCCAGATTCGCTGGATAGGGATCTCTTTTTTTCTTGACACTCATAGCCGCGAGGATTATAATGAATTTTGTGGTGTGGGCCATTAGCTCAGTTGGTAGAGCACCTGACTCTTAATCATGGTGTCCCGGGTTCGAGTCCCTGAAGGCGC
>DIPH01000022.1:0-1354 GCA_002424045.1 Firmicutes bacterium UBA5493
CTTAATGTGCAAGTCTACACCGAGTCTTTACCCTCGCTTTGCCTTACCTAGCCCAGAGTGGATTATGGAATACTTCGGTCGCTCACCGTTTATAGAGACACGATATAAGGTCGAGAGTTTCCAGTTGGATATGTCACAAGACAAGCCATTCTTAACTGAGTTTGAAAATGTGAAACGAGTCTATAACCGTTTGAGGTTTCTGTCAGGGTCCCAAGCCTCAGACGAGCGACTATGGACAGGCTTATGTATTAATCATTTCTGGGAGTATACTCAATATAGATGGAATATCGTCTCAAATTGCACAGAAGACAAGGTAAAACAACATTTTTTCTTCGGATTTGGTGCAAGACGCTCGTTAACGAGAAACGCTATAAGTAGATTATGGTGGATAGGAGACTTAACATATGATTCATCGAGGAGTGATCCTTATGAATTGACGCGGTTTGTATGCGAGAACGCCGATCACGTAATGCACATCCTTGAGCGAAATACTTCAAACAATCGCATGATATCTAGAGCGTTCATATCTGCTCTTTTGGATGCGCGTAAGGAGGGCTGTCGCATTGATACAAACGTAGTCGGTGATCTGTCGAAATATCTCAATTTGCTAGGCGGGACATATATTCTGGACTGTTTGCCGGAAGAGGCGATTTATGAAAAAGTACTAGACAGAGCTCGACGGCTTGGAAAGGCTTAGAGGAGGTTTATGGTTAATGTCGTCAAAGTCGGTATCCATTCTTTACGGTGATTCGAAGTTTGAGAGGATAAGGTTTTATTTGGCAGAATCAGGTATAGGTGATCTTGACGATTTAGCATTGTTCAATTTTGACAAACTGCTGTTAGTTCCTGGCGTATCAGAATCGTTGGTTTCAGAGGCCAAACAACTTTTACTCTCTCATCAACATGCACCGAAGAGTGATAAACTAATCGCTCGGGAATCACGTGGATGTGAAGAGACAGCTAAAACAACGGATGATATTGATCCGCGTGAATGCTACACCGAGTCCACGCAATTGACGCACTCCCTCGAAGACAGTGGGGCTGATAACGAGCAGATAGTTTTTTCGATTCGCTTGTCTGAATTACCCCTATCAGTTAGAGCTAAGAATGCTTTGGGAAACGCTGGCATCTCTACCGTAGAGCAACTGTTTGCTTTGACAAGGGAAGAGCTGATGGGAGTAAAAAATCTAGGGGAGAAAACTTGTAACGAAATACTAGAATTGAGAGATGCCACTGGCTTGCAGAGTGAAGAGCTATTGGCCTTGTACAACACCAGGCAGAGAACTGATCGGAAGGCAATTGATCATTCTAGCCGCGTATCCGAGTGGGCACTATCAGTTAGAGCCAGAAATGC
>DIPH01000022.1:1464-1685 GCA_002424045.1 Firmicutes bacterium UBA5493
AGAAATGCTCTAGGAAACGCGGGGATCTCAACTCTAGAACAACTATTTGCTTTAACAAGGGACGAGCTGATGGGAATAAAGAATCTAGGGAGGAAAACCTGTGACGAAATAATGAGATTCAGAGATAGTATCGGTTCCCAGAGTGAGCAAACCGGGCAGGAACCGAAGGGCCATTCTATATATGTGTCAGAATGTCCCCTATCAGTTAGAGCCAGAAATGC
>DIPH01000022.1:1806-10990 GCA_002424045.1 Firmicutes bacterium UBA5493
AGAAATGCTCTAGGAAACGCGGGAATCTCAACTCTAGAACAACTATTTGCTTTAACAAGGGACGAGCTGATGGGAATAAAGAATCTAGGGAGAGCGACTTGTGATGAAATAGTGCGATTTAGAGATGATGTTGGGCACCAGTATCAGGATATTTTAGAGCCATATTGTATTCGGACAATTGCGGAGGAAAATAAACCAATACCTATAGGGTTACTTCAAAACGTTGGAGTGTCTATACAGCAGATTAAACATCTGTTAGGTCAGGAGCTTACCACTTTGGGAGATCTACATTTGCATTCATTGCCTCCCCAAAGGTATTCGGTCGGACGGATTATTGAAGGGTACATGGCGGTACCAATATCGCAGCAATTCTCTGAGAAAATCCAGAAGCTTCGTGATACTGAGCGTGACGTATTGATAGGGCGCGTTGCAGGGTTCACTTTAGAAGAGATAGGGCAAGAACTAGGAATCACCCGTGAAAGGGTGCGGCAACTACTCTTAAGAGTGAACTCTAAACTATTACCTACCGCGGAGTTAGTTGCCGGAGCTATCCTGTCCGCGGATGGCGTTGCTTTTCCGGTGTCAGCTCTTGAGGGTTTTTTTCGGGATAAGGGGTTAGCAGAATGCTGCACGTTAATTCTAAGAAGTAGCAAGTACTTGCGATGCCTCGAGTTTTGCGGCAAGTTTGCCAGAACGACTGTATACAGACAAAATATGGAAACCGAAGTCCATGAGTTGCTGGCGAGAATTATTGGGAATGGCATTAACTTCTATGATAATCTAGATGTTTTGCAGTCAGAGCTTGCGAAACTTAGGCTAGGTTTTCTCTCCATAGAAGACTTAATGAATTTGATGCTTTCCAACAATTATCGTTTTTATGGGGATTTTGTCGTCAAGGGCCACCAACCCTATGCTGTTGTCTGTTATGATGCAGTAGTCAAATTCTTCGGTTTTAAGATAAAGCTGAACGGCGATTCTGATAATGAAGATATGACGCGACTTCGACAGGTCATTGCCAGACATTATGCGGGACTTACATTACCCACTAACAACCGAGCGTTAACCGCAGGCTTGACACGCGATTATACGAAATTGATACTAGCTGGTCGAAGCTACTACTGTCCTATTGATAAGGTCATTTATAGCGAGTCGTTATTTGAGGACATAATTGGTTTGATTAGTCAGACCGAACAGACTAGCTTTTACTATGCTGAGATTTTCGAACACTTCAAGGGACGGCTCTTAGCCGAAACAAATATCGACAACCATCAGTTTTTGCATGGTATGCTGAGATACTTGTATCCTACGGAATTCAAATACGAGCGCGACTTAATGTACAAGGTTGGCGAGGCTAGGGAGGGTGTTGATGATCGGTTGAGTGTGCTCTTGCTGCAAAAAGGTTCGGCTATTACGTTGGACGAAGTTAAACGTGCGATGCCAGGGATAAAGAATTATACTGTTGCGTTTTCCGCAATTCGCTTACCAAGGGTCATTCAATGGGATTACAATGAGTATAATCATATGGACAATATTAAGGTTACAGAGCATGAGAAAGTCATGATCAAAAATAGTATTAACAATGCCGCTCAGGTCTATAAAGGCTACCTGAGCGAAAGCATGTTGTTCAATATCGTTCGGGGATCCTATGTCGATTTTCTCCGTAGAAATAGCATTAGAAACTCTCAGAACCTCTATTATGTGGTTGCTTACATATTCGCAAACAGTTTCCGATTTCGTCGACCCCACATTTTGTTGAATAGTTTCCCTGTTGAGCAAATTACATCAGCCAACATTGTCGAGGTTTTGCTGGGATGTGAGTACGAACTCAACTATGGGGCGTTTGTTAATCTCACCGACAAGTTGGGATGGTCTGATGGTACTCGATATAGCGTTTTTTCGGAGATGGTTAAAGACTATATTAGAATTACCGAAAACAGATATGTTAAGAAGTCGCACTTCGTGATCCCCGCGCCTATCTTACACTTACTCTCGAGCCATCTTGAGACTTATATGGGTTCAGGATATTTTGCCCTGGGAAATATTATTGATTTCGATCCTTTTCCGAAATGTTCTTATGGGTGGAACAGTTTTCTCCTTGAATCTGTAATCTTAGAATACCAGACCGGTTACCGACTCCTTTCGCCACAAATTAGGGACCGCCGCTATCACCGTGAGATAATAGTGCGTAGTTGCAGTCCCTATAATACTTTTGAGGATTTGGTATTGGCGGTCCTGCGGTCTGACAAGATTTCGAATCTTCCGGAACGGGAATTTATTCAGTATCTGAAACGGCGCGGACTGATTGTCACAAGTGCAATCCCTCAAGAGCTTTATCGATGCCCAAGTATTGCGTTCAGGAATGGGAAATTCTACTTTGATTGATGATGATCGTTACACAAAAATTCTCTGAGTAAGTTCCTCTTTTCGGTCTCGTAGCCTTTCTTTGGAGTTCTGAAGGTCAGTGTTGGGAGGGAAAGGAGCCATCGTTCCTGGACATGGGGATTGGTCGTTGCCGCACCCCAACCTAAGCAACATTCCACGGGGAAGGGATATACCAGTTGATGATTTTGATCAAGTGTTGATGTATTCCAAGCCTGGCCATATATGCTCTATGTTTGTGCATGGGCGGCTCATTAACCTAATCAATCGCGGTAAATGATGTAGACCTTGCTGGGGCTATCCTACAAGCAGTGCATGACCAAGAATTGGGATCGGGCCCGAGTACTGTGTCGGTGGAGAATATCTCAAGTTCAGAAGCAATTATAAGCTAAGCGGGGCTATTATGGAGCTTAGTAGGGGAAGCGTTTCTGGGGTTTCCTAGAACCCGATGCCTCAGAATGCAAAATAGTGGGGATGAGGCCTATCAATCAGGTCGGCGGAATTTTGATATGAACATATCCTAGCTCCTTGGGTAACTCCATCGGAAGGTATGGAGAGATCAATGAGATCAGCGGGGGTGAATTAGTAAAGCGACAGGAGGCATCGGACATTTTAAAACTCACTTGTGAAGAACAGTAATTCGTCATAATTTGAGAAAAGCTCTTGGAAAGTGAGTGTAGCAAATCTGTTTTCCTCTCCCACCTTCAGGTTATGGCATACCGATGCAACTACGTCTCATCCGGTTGCCTTGTATTAACCGGTTATGCTCCAGAAGCTCTTCTTGATAATAAGGAACTGTCTTTTAATGACCTCATCGCTCCAGAACACAGAGAACGTCTCTGGGAAGAGTGGACGAAGAGTGTTTCTGAGAGGATTCCATTTCGACGTGATCGAGGGACAGTCGCCCATATGTTTGGTATAATCAGCATGAGAGGGGCCAAGCGATGAATAAGGCGATGATCTTTAATATACAAAAATTTTCCCTCCATGATGGGCCGGGGATTAGGACCACCGTTTTCTTTAAGGGGTGTCCCTTAACATGTCTCTGGTGTCACAATCCTGAAAGCCAAAACATAAGGCAGGAAATGCTTTATGATCGAGAAAAATGCGTTATGTGCGGGATGTGTGCCAAAGTCTGTCCTCACACAGCCATTATCAATGTGGACAATTCCATGGTCACAGAGCTGGAGAAGTGCAATTTTTGCGGTGCATGCGTCATCTACTGTATACCTGGAGCTCGGGAAACTGCAGGAGCGGAGTACACTGTCCAGGAGGTTGTCGGTGAAGTCCTTAAAGACCGGGTGTTTTATGAAGAGTCAGATGGAGGCGTGACACTTTCGGGAGGCGAACCTCTGGTACAGATTGATTTTGCGGAAGAGCTTCTGCAGAGTCTGAAAGAAGAAGGAATTCACACGGCCGTTGATACCTGCGGAGCAGTCCCCTTTGAAGACTTGGAAAGGGCTGCAACGTATACGGACCTCTTCTTATATGATCTAAAGCTTACCGATGATGCAATACACAAAGAGTTTACCGGTGCATCCAATCAGGACATCATAGAAAATTTGAAGAAGCTCACGCAAATCCATGACAATATTCACTTGAGAATGCCAATTATTGAGGGCGTGAATGCCGAAAGTAGCCACATTGAAAGGACAATAGAGCTGATCGAAGGATTGAACATAAAGCAGGTGGACTTACTGCCCTACCATGCCATTGCCAGGCATAAATACAACAAACTAGGCAGGGAGTATGCAGAGAGTCGAATGCAGGTTCCTTCTCAAGAAGCAATGCGTCAATTTAGAGATATGTTGGCCAAGAAGGGCTATCGTCAAGGGGGAAGAAACTCATGAGAGGTTACACTGAACGAACGAAGCGATTGCGGGAGTTAAGCGTAACGACACAGCCGTCCATAAGCTTGGAGAGAGCTCTGCTAGAGACAGAGTTTTATAAGAAGCATTTCGGAACAGTTGAAATTCCCGTCCTAAGGGCCCTAAACTTCAAACACTATATAGCAAATCGAAAACTTTATATCGGGGACGATGAGTTAATTGTTGGGGAAAAAAGTGAAGGACCACAAGTCGCACCTACATTCCCTGAAATTTGCGCTCATAGTGTGGAAGACATGCAGGTTATGAATGCCAGAAAACTGATCAGCTTCAAAGTTAAAGACGGCGATTATGCCCTCCAAGCCGAAGAGATTATCCCCTATTGGCAAGGGAAATCCACGAGGGATAAAATCCTTGAGGCTATGGCCCCCGAATGGAAGGATGCCTTTGCGGCGGGCATGTTTACGGAATTCATGGAACAAAGAGCCCCTGGTCATACCGTTGCCGACGATAAATTCTACAAAAAGGGCTTCCTGGATTTCAAAGCAGACATCGAACAATCCCTGGTAGAACTTGATTTTGTTAACGATGTAGAAGCCGATGACAAAAAGGCCCAATTAGAAGCCATGGCTATCGCCTGTGATGCAATGGTACTCTACGGCGAACGCTATGCCTCCTACGCTAGGGAATTAGCAGCGCAAGAAGAAGACTCCAAGAGAAAAGAGGAATTACTCTGGATTGCCAGTAATTGCGATGTTGTTCCCGCCCATAAGCCGCAAACCTTTGCCCAAGCCATCCAGATGTACTGGTTTGTTCATGTCGGTGTAACCACAGAGCTGAACCTATGGGACGCTTATTCACCAGGAAAACTAGACCAATATCTGAACCCCTTCTATGAAAAAGAAAAGGCTGAAGGTACCATAGATTATGACAAGGCCAGAGAACTCCTGGAATGTCTTTGGATAAAGTTCAACAACCAACCTGCACCACCTAAAGTTGGGATCACCTTAAAGGAAAGCGCAACCTACACGGATTTTGCTAACATCAATACTGGAGGTATCGATCCCTACACCGGGGAAGATGGCGTGAATGAAGTCTCTTATTTGATCCTGGATACCATGGATGAAATGAAGCTTCTACAGCCCAGCTCCAACGTACAAGTAAGTGAAAAGAACCCCGATACATTCGTGAAAAGGGCTGTTGAAATTTCCAGGAAGGGCTGGGGTCAACCAGCTTTTTATAACACAGAAGAGCTGATCCAAGAGCTCTTAAACGCCGGAAAAACGCTGGAAGATGCTCGTTTTGGCGGGTCGAGCGGGTGTGTAGAAACAGGGGCACATGGTAGAGAAGCCTATTGCCTAACGGGCTACTTAAATGTACCGAAGATCTTTGAGATTACAATGAACAATGGGTTCGATACGTATACAAGTAAGCAAATCGGTCCAAAAACGGGAAGGCCCGAAGACTTTGGGTCCTATGAAGAGTTACGAGATGCCTTCATGAAGCAATTAGACCACTTCGTCGATATTAAGATAGCGGGAAATCACAAGATAGAAACGATCTTTGCCAAGTACTTGCCATCACCTTTGATGTCGGTTGTAGTGGATGGTTGCAGGCAAAGTGGGAAAGATTACAACGCGGGTGGAGCAAAGTACAACACAAGATATATCCAAATCGTTGGTATAGGAACGATGACAGATACCTTAGCAGCTATTAAATATAATGTCTTTGATCACAAGAGATTTACGATGAAGGAACTTGTAGATGCCATAGATGCCAACTTCGAAGGCCATGAGATGACTCGAAACCTAGTGTTAAATCACACTCCTAAGTACGGTAATGACGATGATTATGCTGATGACATCATGGTTGACATCTTTGAAAGTGTCAGGGACAAAATAAGGGGAAGAAAAACGGTTTACGGAGGAACCTACCAGATTGATATGCTTCCCACAACTTGCCATGTTTACTTCGGATCGGTGATGACGGCCTCTGCCAATGGGCGATTGTCTGGAGTTCCCTTAACAGACGGGATTTCCCCCGAGAAGGGTGCCGACGTCAACGGACCTACTGCCGTGATCCGCTCCGCCTCTAAGATGGACCATACGTCAACAGGGGGAACCTTATTGAATCAGAAATTCACTCCAGCGTCTATCGCTGGCGAAGAAGGGCTCCATCATGTGACAGCGTTGATTCGAGCTTACTTCAAAATGATGGGACACCACATTCAGTTCAATGTCATTGATCGGGCTGTTCTTCTGGAGGCCCAGAAAAAACCGGAAGAGTACAAGGACCTCATCGTCAGGGTTGCTGGTTATTCCGACCACTTCAACAATCTTGAAAAGGCACTGCAAGATGAGATCATCCTCAGAACGGAACAGTCGTTTAGATAAGCAAAGGGACTCCTTAGGGGGTCCCTTTTTTAAATTTGCATCCTTTCCAGAAACTCCTATTCTTCAGACCTTCCCCAATACCCAAACTGTCTCGAATACTATGTACCAGAGACCAACACTCCATTATTGAAGTGTTGGTCTTACCTTGACCTAGAGACATGCGGGTTGGCTATCTAAAGAAAGGACGTTCATAATGAAACAAAAGTACGTATTCTTCTCCTTCTCCATTTTACTTATGCTCCTGTTGACGGGCTGTTTAAATTCTGGAAGGCCCCAAGATGGTACTCCCCCCGGCACTGTCACCGGTACTCTAACCGGAACTGTGATCGACAGCACGAGTGGTTTAGGCCTTTGGAGTGGACAAGCTACTATCGCAGGAAAGACGTCGCAAATTAGCGGTGCCCAATTTGAAATCGCCAATATTCCTGCAGGAACTCACACGTTGACTGTTACGAAAGCTCACTATCAGGATAGAGCGATTCAGGTTCAGGTAAGCCGTGGTAGTAGTATGATAGAAGTGAAAATGGATCCTCTCTATAGTGCTGCACATCTAGATCTCTTCGCTCGCCTAGTACATGCCGAGTCTCGTGGGGAGCCCTACGAGGGGCAGGTGGCTGTGGCAGCAAGTGTCCTAAACCGGGTACAGAATCGCAACTATCCTAATTCACTCTACGGAGTCATAACTCAACGAGACAGCCGTGGTTATGCCCAGTATTCACCCATTGATGACGGATCCATCAATACCCCTGCAGGACAAAGCGCCAAGGATGCAGTGTCCGATGCACTGGTTGGTTGGGACCCCTCTCAAGGGGCTACAGGATTCTTTGCACCTGCAAAAGTGCCAAATAAAAACAACTGGGTGTGGAAGCAGGTGTCCATTGTGCAAATTGGCAACCACCTCTTCTTCAGAGCTCAGATAGATTAAGGGGGACAGTCCCGCGGAGTAGAGCGCACATCGATACGAATTATTTCAGCAATGGGAATAGTTGTCCCATCGCTCATAAGGACTAACCGTTCGTATTCGTTAATCTTTTTAGCTGTACCGATAGCCGTAACATAGGCTCCGCCATCCTTCTTTGGATCCGGCTGAAAGTAGGTAACTGCAATTTCGGGACGCTCTTCGATTCGATCTGCTATGGCACGCAGCTGATCGCTTAGAGCGTCCTTTATATACTCGTCCAGTTCGATTCTTTGATCGGTCAATCGTGCCGTTTCCCGGATGGCTGCTTCATAGCCGGAGAGTGCAGCAAAAGGGGAAAACTGAGCCGCACGGTTAATGGCCGGCATGTGAGGACGGGTTGCTGAGACATGGCGGGGTAGATTGATGATATCGTCATAGGACTTCGTCATGCTTTATGCCCTCCAATCTGCCTGTTCCGATCGATTGTGGTGGCTCCATCCTCCAGGTTCATGCCTTTCAAGATGGCGTTCTTCCCGTACTTCTTCTTGATGGCCAACGTTGCTTCTTGCACTTTCTTTTCCCGTTCCAATTCGGCCTCTTCTTGCTTCTGTGCCTCCTGATCCGTAAACAAACTGAGTTGTTGGAAACGTCTGGTGTCCTGAACGGTCGCCGCATCAAGGACGTGGTTTGCCGCGACGTTGACTCGTCGGACCAGAAGGTCTTCATCAACAATACGGTCAAAAAGTTCCATCACGGCTTCCGAAATCAGCTTTGTGGAGGAGGTGTATCTGTCGAGATTGATACTGCCATGGGCCTGCTTTGGAATAGAGCGGCCATAGCTGTCGGTGGTAATTGGGCCATGATAAGACTCACGTCTTTTCGAGTCCGTGAGGTTTTCAATATCATATCCGATGGTCAAAAGCATCTGGTCGGTCAAAAGCTCCTTTTCCACCAAGTCGAGGACCAACAGCTCCGTCATTTCGCGGACAACCAGCTTGGCCTTTGCAACGTTGTATGGCGAGTGTAGAACCTGGCCCGAGCCCATACTCTTTGAACCCGGCTTGTATGCCTTAATGTCCTCAATCGTACAGGGCTCCCAGCCCCAGGCGTGGTCAATGAGTAGCTCTGCGTTGACGCCAAAGAGTCTGTACAGCAGGTCCTCATTGTGAAAATCCGACGGCCCTCCTATGGAACATCTTGCAATATCACCCATTGTGTAAAGCCCATTCTTCTCAAGCTTCTTTGCATATCCTTTGCCTACACGCCAGAAGTCGGTGAGAGGACGGTGCGACCATAAAAGACGGCGGTAGCTCATCTCGTCCAGCTCGGCAATTCGGACACCATTTTTATCTGCGGGAATATGCTTTGCCCTAATATCCATCGCAATTTTACTAAGGTATAGGTTTGTACCGATTCCGGCCGTGGCAGTAATTCCGGTTGTCTCGAGAACGTCCAGAATGATTTTCATAGCAAACTCTCGGGCTGAACAGTTCTGCGAGTTCAGATAATCGGTGGCGTCCATGAACACCTCGTCAATGGAATAAACGAAAATATCATCCTTGGAAATGTATTGTAGATAAACACCATAAATATATGCTGCGTAGTCAATGTATTTTTGCATCCTGGGCGGAGCCATGATATATTCCACATTCTTTGGAATTTCAAACACACGACAGCGGTTTTTG
>DIPH01000008.1:0-263 GCA_002424045.1 Firmicutes bacterium UBA5493
CGCAGCTCATGCTGGAAGGTATGACCAGCTAGCGTAGCATGGTTTGCCTCAATATTGACCTTGAAGTCTTTCTCGAGACCATAGGTGCGTAAGAAACCTAAGACAGTTCCCACATCATAGTCGTATTGATGCTTTGTAGGCTCTTTTGGTTTTGGTTCTATGAGAAACTGGCCGGTAAAACCGATCTTCCGAGCATGATCAACAGCCATGTGGAGAAAACGGGCCAAATTGTCCAGTTCCAATTTCAGATCGGTGTTGAGGAG
>DIPH01000008.1:350-36627 GCA_002424045.1 Firmicutes bacterium UBA5493
AGCGTCTCATAACCTTCCCGGCCACCCCAAAAGACGTAGTTTTCACCGCCTAACTCCTTGGTAATCTCCAAGGTGTATTTGACGCGGGCGGCTGCATAGGCGAACACATTAGCATTCGGTGATGTGGCTGCCCCATGCATAAACCGGGGATGGGAGAAGAGATTGGTGGTACCCCACAGCAGTTTTTTACCCGTTTTGGCCATGAGCTCTTTGACCAACAGAACGATCTCGTCAAGGTTGGCAAAGGTCTCTTGCAAGCTCACACCTTCTGGGGCCACATCCACGTCGTGAAAGCAGAAAAAGGGAATCTGCATTTTCTCCATGAACTCAAATGCTGCATAAACCCTGGCCTTGGCTATTTCCATGGGGTCCGTCAAGTTGTCCCAGGGTCTCTGGGCCGAAGCCGCACCAAACATGTCTACGCCCGCAGCCACAAATGTGTGCCAGTAGGCTACGGAAAAACGCAAGTGTTCTTCCATCGTCTTCTCGCCCACCACCCGTTTTGGATCGTAATAGCGAAAAGCCAGGGGATTATCTGTCTTCTTGCCTTCAAATAGAACCTTATCTACTTCAGGAAAGTACACACTCACTATTAAAACCTCCTATCTTTATCCTTTGCCTACGATTCTACAGATTGTTGTCCTTCTAGGCTTTTCTTGCCAAAGCGTGGCAGATTGAAGGGCAACTTGTTCTTGCTCATAGCATCAACGGCTACAGCTGCCAACAAGACTAAGCCCTTCACGACTTGTTGCACATTGGAGCTAATTCCCATAATGGACATTCCATTATTAAGAACACCCATAAATAGTGCTCCGATCAGGGTACCCCCAACTGTTCCTACACCGCCGTACGCACTGGCGCCACCAAGGAAACAGGAACCGATGGCATCTAATTCAAAGGATTGGCCTGCTTGGGGCGAAGCTGAATTCAGTCGGGCTGCAAACACAATTCCGGCCACTGCAGCTAGAAAGGCCATATTCACATAGGCCAAGAATAGCAGGCGGTTGGTCTTCACACCGGAGAGGCGGGCTGCCTTTTCATTGCCCCCTAGGGCATAGAGGTGCCGTCCCATCACCGTATGGCTGGTGAAATAGCTGTAGACCAGTAAGACAATCCCGACAATAATCAGCACCATGGGAATACCACGATAGGAAGCCAAGATATAAAAGAGCCAAATTACCGCAGGCGAGATGACAGCCATCTTTAAGATGAGAGTCCAAAGACTCTCCACCGCGTAGCCTTTATTCTTGCGTCCAAGATAACCCATGACCTGGATGACACAATAAACTACCGCAATAAGGATCCCCACCAAGAGCGAGGTGGTATTTCTAACCCCAAAAAGCTCTAGACCCGCAAATGGGTCAGGCACAAAGCCCGTTGAATAAGCGAGATAGCCTGAAGGGAAAGGTGCCAAGGTCAGGCCGTTTAAGACAATCAGGGTCAGTCCACGAAAGACCAACATCCCAGAAAGTGTTACAATAAATGCCGGGATGCGCATATAGGCTATCCAGAAACCCTGCCAGACTCCGATTAGAATTCCGATACCTAGGCATAGCAAAATCGAAAGGTGTGGATTCCACCCCCAGGTAATGATAAATGTTCCAGCGAAGGCACCAACTAAGGCTACGACCGATCCTACCGATAAGTCGATATTTCCACCTGTCAATATACAAAGCAGCATACCAACAGCCAGAATTACTACGTAGGCGTTTTGGAAAATCAGATTTGACACGTTCATGGGCTTCAGCAAAACGCCTTTGGTCAGAATTTGAAAGGCAATGACAATCGCGACTAACGCGAAGAGCATCATGTATTGCTTCAAGTTATTCCGAAATGTCGTTCGTAAACTATTCATGCCCCGATCTCTCCTTTGCTCTCCTGCATGATGCAATTCATGATAATCTCCTGTGTCGCCTCGTGGGCCGGGAATTCCCCAATGATCTTCCCCTTGTTCATCACATAGATACGATCGCACATACCCAGGATCTCTGTGAGCTCAGAGGAAATGAACAAGGCGGATTTCCCCTCTTCCACCAAGTCGTTAATAATCTGGTAGATCTCATACTTGGCTCCCACATCAACACCACGGGTTGGTTCATCGAGAATCAATACATCAGGTTGCGAGAAGATCCACTTGCCCAATAACACCTTTTGCTGATTACCACCTGATAGGTTTTCTACTTGTTGCTCCACAGTAGGGGTCTTAATACCTAGAGACTCGCGGTAATGATCCGCCGTTTTTCTCTCTAGATCCTTGTCAATCCGCCCGTTTTCGGACACAAAGTCCATCCGCGGTAAAGTAAGATTGTGCATAATACTGTTATTTAAAATGAGGCCGCTTCCTTTACGGTCTTCGGTCACATAGGCTAGATTCGCTTGAATAGCATCAGGTACAGAGTTTAGCTCTAGAGAAACGCCATCTTTAATGACAGTGCCTGCCGCCTTGGTACCATAGGCTTGCCCGAAAATGGACATGGCCAATTCGGTACGACCAGCACCGATTAAACCATAAATCCCTACCACTTCGCCTTTGTGCAGTTTCAAGGACACATTATCCACAACTTTTCGCTCCGTGAACAGTTCGTGGTAGACAGTGAAACCCTTCACTTCAAAGGCGATATCATCTTGAATCATGCGAGACCGGCTGGGGTATCGTTTTGTCATCTCTCGCCCCACCATTCCTTTAACAATGCGAGCCTCTGAGACTTCATTGCCCTCATTATCCAGAGTCTCAACGGTAGACCCATCCCGTAAAATGGTGATCCGATCGGCACAATAGGCGATCTCGTCTAGTTTATGAGAAATAATGATGGAAGTAACCCCTTGTTCTCTCTGGAGGCGAAGCAACAAATCCAATACATTTCGAGAATCGCCCTCGTTAAGGCTAGATGTGGGTTCGTCTAGAATCAAAAGGCGAACACTTTTCGCAAGGGCCTTGGCGATCTCGATTAATTGCTGTTTGCTTACACTGATATCCTTGACTAGGGTACGGGGATCTTCCCTAAGGCCTACAATACGCATATATTCTTCAGCTTTTTGGTGCGTCTGGTGCCAGTTGATGCGCCCTCTCTTTTGCTGCTCATTGCCGAGAAACATATTCTCGCCGATGGACAAATAGGGAACTAAGGCTAGTTCTTGGTGAATGATGACTATACCCAGACGTTCGGAGTCCTTAATTCCTTGGTGACGACAAGGCTGACCATCAAAGAAAACGTCCCCAGAATAGGAACCATAAGGATGGACACCACTTAAGACATTCATCAACGTCGTTTTCCCTGCACCATTCTCCCCCACCACCGCATGGATTTCCCCTTCGTTGACGGTAATGTTGACATTATCTAATGCCTTAACACCTGGGAACTTTTTTGTGATGGAGCGCATCTCTAGTAATTTCTTCGCCACACGTCTCATCCTCCTACTTCGAAGGGGCGGATGGGAAGAGACCCATCCGCCAGCTCAAAACCGTCTTTCTAGAGACCTAGTTGTTCAGCAGTGTAATATCCGCTTTCAACGAGTAGTTCATAATAGTTGTTAATGTCAGCAAATACTGGTGCACTGAGGAAAGTTGGAACCACTTTCACTCCATTGTCGTAGGTCTCTGTATCGTTGATTGTAGGTTCTTCGCCATTGACGATGGCTTGTACCATACCAACAACGTTGCTTGCTAACGTACGGGTATCCTTGAAGATGGACATGGATTGACGACCAGCTAAGATATTCTTCGTGTTGGCGATATCACAGTCTTGACCGGTAATCACTGGAAACTCTTCGAAACCAGCATTTACCAGGGAGTTGGTCACGCCAAGGGCTGTGGAGTCGTTGGAGCAAAGCACTGCGTCAAGTTTTGTTCCATCGGAGTAGTGGGCTGCAATGAGGTTATCCATACGAGCCTGGGCTCTTTCAGAAGACCATGCCATGGTTGCGACGGATTCAAAGGCAATCTGGTCCGATGGGACAACAACGATACCGCTTTCGAGGTAAGGAGCAATGGCATCGTAAGCACCTTGATAGAAGTAGCGGGCATTGTTATCGTCGGCGGATCCGCCCACGATCTCGATGTTGACTGGGTCTTTACGTGTAGCCAGCTCGAGTTTTTCTACGAGGTATTCGCCTTGAATGGTTCCAACCATGTAGTTGTCAAAGGTTGCATAGTAGGAAACAGCGTCGGTAGCCATGATCAGGCGGTCATAGGCAATTACGGGAATGCCCTCGTCTTTGGCCACTGCTAAGACAGTACCTAAAGACGCGCCGTCGATGGAAGCGATAACGAGAATTTCAGCGCCGTTGAGAATCATATTCTCAATCTGGGACACCTGAAGTGCTACATCGTTATTGGCATATTGAAGATCCACAACATAGCCAGCTGCTTCCAGCTGGGCTTTCATATTACTGCCGTCTTGATTCCAACGTTGGAGACTTTGGGTTGGCATAGCTACACCAACTCTTACAGCCGCGGAAGCCACCCCGGGAAATACCATCACAGCAACTAACAAAACAATCAATAAAATTCTTTTCATGTTCTAGTTAACCCCTTCCAAATATCTGTAATCCGTAACAAACCACAACCGTACAGCGCTCTTACAACCCACCCAAGTTTTGAGTACCGCCCTCCTTTCTGTTCTTACTCAATTTTCTCGGACAGAGTCCGTATTCAACCTACCTTCAGGTTGCTCAAGCAGCGTATCTAAGAGTAAAGCTATACATCCCATCAGAGCGACTTTATCACCTAGCCCGGTAGGGACGAGGCTTACTTTTTCCGCTGGGATTTGTAGTCCTCGTTCCTGCACCACTCTATTTATTTCATCAAACACTATCTCCGATGCGGCGATACATCCACCGACAATCACCATATCGGGGTTTAGTCCATTCACAATATTCGCTATGCCAATCCCCAAATACCAGCCGCTTTCCCTGACAATCTCCATGGCGGTCTGATCCCCTACGTTGGCAGCATGGACAATATCATCCACCGTCAAGCGACGATTTTCCACAATACACCATTGGAAGAGGAGTGAATCCTTAGAGGTCCGTAATGCTCGGAAGGCCCGGTCCAAAATGGCCTGCTCGTCACTGTAAACTTCCCAACATCCTCGACTGCCACATGAACACTCGGGACCTTTGGGGTCAATGGACATGTGTCCTAGTTCACCCGCGCTACCACTAACACCAAGGAACAGGCTTCGATCATTCACAATTCCACAACCTAATCCTCCTTTGACGGAAACATAGACCAGCACCCCAGCGTCCCTACCGCGTCCAAACCACTTTTCTGCCATCGCCCCTAACATGGCTTCGTTTGATACTAAGACCGGTAGATTCAAGTCACGTTCCAGGTCATCTGCTAGCGAGACATCTCGCCATCTCAAATTGGGAGCAAAGGTAACCACTCTGCGGTTCAAATCGACTTGGCCTGGAACTGCTACACCAATTCCTAAGACATCATCTCTATGAATACTTTGTTGTCTCAGGAGACGATCGACAGTGCTTACACAGAGATTCAATACAAAGTCGTAGTCATGGGTTCGAAACTCTTCCCGGCGTTGAACAAGAATCTCTCCCACAAGGGTCGTGATGGCTACAACAATCCAACCCACATCAATCTCCACAGCGATAAGGTAAAACCGCGTCGGGTTAACTTCGAGCTTAACTGGGGGCCGTCCCCGCTGTGTATTGTCAGAGCCTACTTCCCGGACAAACTCTCTTTCCAACAATTCTCTTACAGTCTCTGACACGGTAGCCCGACTCAGCCCTGTAATATCGGCCAGTTCTGAACGGGATATCCAGCCATGTTCACGAATGGTGCAAAATGTCTTCACACAATTTACCCGCCTGAGATATGCGCTGTCAAACTTGCTCGTTTTCGTCACTAAACAAACTCCCATCTTCCATATACAATCACCAGTGGTGTCCTGGCAGAGTGTATTATTTCGAGTGTCAAATTAACCTTTTGACACAAAGATCAATATTCCTCCTTAGTTTCGCACTTTTGTATAAATTCATGAACTGCATGTAAAAAACGGGTGACTTAGCGGCCTTTTTGTGTAGATTTTTACTAGATTAAGTCCTCCCTTGTTCCAAAAACCGGGAACCCAAAACTCAGTTTGTCCGCGCCTCGAAGAAAAGGACAAAAACCCCCACCGGGGTAACGGTGGGGGTAAGATAGGTTGGGTAGAAATCTAGCGATATGCTTTTTCCATGATTTCTATGGTTTCCTCCAAGGATAGTCGATACCTATCCATTTCAAAGAGCCCGCCCATAGTCTCCCGGGCATTCACCGCCAGCTTGGGTATGTCGCCTGGTTTGATGCCCCAATCCGACATTTTCAGATCAGACACACCGCACTTTTCCTTCAGCTCGCCTAAGGCCTTTAAGAACGATCTGGGACGCTCCTTCTCGGGGAGGGAATCAACATCCACGCCCATGGCCTTGGCCATCATAGCAAAACGATGGGGAATTTTCGTACTAAAGAACGTGAAGTAGGCATCGGAAAGCAAAATCAAGCCCGCACCATGGGGCAGTTCGGGATAAAAGGCACTAAGGGCATGTTCCATGGAATGTTCTGATGTACAACTTGATTCGGTCTGAACGAAACCGGCATAGGTGTTGGCTAGGGCCACATTTGTACGGGCTTCTAAATTATCACCATTAGCGATACACTCAGGTAGGTATTGGCTTACGAGCTCAATTGAGCGCAAGGCATACATGTCGCTTATGGGGGTGGCAATGTTGGCGATATAACCTTCGAGGCAGTGGAACAATGCATCGAAGCCTTGGTAGGCCGTGAGCCTCGGAGGTACGGACAGCATGAGCTTGGGATCCACCACCGATAGCGTGGGAAAAGTGTCTTGATTACCGAAACCAATTTTCTCCTTGGTCTCTTCGTTGGTGATCACTGTCCACGGGTCCGCCTCTGTTCCGGTACCGGCCGTTGTAGTTATGGCCACAACCGGCAAGAGACCATTGGGAATTGGCTGCCCTTTACCTGTTCCGCCCCCAATATAGTCCCAGTAATCGCCTGGGTTTTTTGCCATAATAGCAATACTCTTCGCGGAGTCGATACTGCTTCCCCCACCAAGACCAATGACAAAATCGCAGCCTTCCTCCCTGCATAGGGTGGCCCCTTCCATAACATGGGACTTGACCGGGTTCGGTAGAATCTTGTCGAATACAGCGTAGGCTATCCCCTTCTCGCGGAGAGTCTCTTGCAAACGCTGGAGGTAGCCAAACTTACGCATGGAGTTTCCAGACGAAATAACAATGAGGGCCTTCTTTCCCGGAAGGGTCTCCTGGGCCAACTCATCCAATTTACCTGGACCAAATAGAATTTTGGTGGGCATGTAATAGTTGAAGTTCATGGTAATCCCCTTTCTGATCTCGTAGTAACCACGTTTATTAATCTTAAACGTAACTTTACACAGAAGTGGCTTCGACTTCCAGGATCATATATCCTTCCATTACAAAGGAAGTTGCGTATCTGGATCAGGCGGACCAAAAAGGCACCAACCGTTACTTGATTGGTGCCCCCGCTAGCTGTCTTCTTTCCCTAGGCTTTCGCCCGGTTCCGAGTCGTTACATCAAAGGCCACCGCCAAGATAAAGATGGCACCTTTCACTACGTACTGGAAGGAAATATCCACGCCCAAGAGGTACTCTTGAATGCGGCTAATCATCTTGTTGAAACTATGTCCCAGCATGGCGATTTCATCATTTCCTTGGGGCTCAATGGGGCGACTGAGGGCATGGGATAAATAAACGGCCAAGAGTACCACACCCACCAAAATCAGGGCAATCACAACAAATGTAATGCGTTGAATGGGAGCCACTTGTGCACCAATCTCATCCGCGTAAGCCACGCTCACAACCGTCCAACGAGTCACAGGCGAGTAGGCTGTCGTCAGAAAAAGACGCTCGTTTTCGTAAGCACCGAAGCCACCTGCAAAGCCGTATGGCTCCTGTCCCCGATAAAACCCACTAGTGGTTCCGATCTCTGCAAAGTTGGGATGATAAATCACGCGGCCCAGCTCATCGGCTACAAAGACGTAGCCCCGAGTTCCCAACTTAACGTCTGTGATGGTAGCCAGGCGATCCAGGTTAATGTCCGCCGTCATAAACACTGCATTCTCATCGGTAGGCGAAGTATACGGGTTCACCATCGTAACCACAGTTCAATTCAGAAAATTCCTATGGGGCCCCAAAAGGGCAATGCCCCGCTCCTGAAGATTGGCTTGGAACTGGTTTCTAAACGCTGTAAAGTCCAGGGAATAGAGGCCATAGTTGCTGAGACGGTTTCCGTTCCAAAATACCAGAGAAATTTCTCCTAGACCCGGCTTTACGTTATATAAATTGTTCAAGTTTTCCCAAATCCGAAAGACGTACTTACGATTATTAAAGTCTTTTCCATCAGCCTTTTGGAATACCCGGTGGATTTGCTCTTCATCATTTACGCTAGCCACAATCCCATCTACTCCTCGGCGAACGAGGTTTTCGATCATTTCTACCTGGAGATCGCTATCGAAGTCAAAGGGCGCTACCCATTCTAGGGTCACCCCTAGTTCATGGGCCTTCTTTTGAGCGGCTTCAAAGGCATCTAAGAAGACGGGGTTACCCAAGGAGCGCGGCAAAAAAGCAATGGTTAAGTCATCCTCCCATACATCGGCATGCGCTGGGAAAGTCACAGAGCTTGAGAGAATACCACAGCTGATTATTAGGACTATGGCAATAGCTTTTAGCCAATGCTTGACCATGTTCCGACCTCCAACCCTTCCCTGCAAACTTCGCCAGGGGGCTTGCCATTTCCTGCGCCATCAAGAAATGGATAAATGTGCAAGAGTCGACCCAACTAGGTCGACTCTAAAAACTCTGAGGGCACCACTCCAAGGCTTGCAGGTAGGCCTGGGCCACTGTTTCGGGTTGTAAATCCAGCTTCTGGGCACAAATTTGCACCTTGTCCCATTGTCCTTGCTCATAGGCTAGAACCAAAGCTCCGAGATCCTTATAGGGGCCCCGCCCAAATGTATCAACGATCACCTTCAACGTCGCTTCATCATGGTTCCTACCTGTATATACGTTAACAAACCCACTGCGATAGAAAATCTCATAGGCGAGTATCCTCTGCTTTTTGTCTAAAATGGGATGTCTGGCGATGATCCGCCGCTTCTTCAAACCTCGATAATCCTAGGACGGCGTCTGTAGAATTCTCCTGATTTCAGTTTGCTAAAGAGGCCTGGGTGTGGATCTTTCCCCCACTAGTCTCGAACGCAATCACGATTTCAGTCCTTCGCAGCCACTGTTAAGCCAGGCTACTACCATGATTTCTGCTACTTGTTGCAGTTTGTTATTAGGCTTCTTACTCCGTTTCCACCTACCTACAAGACTCGAGAGGCTGGCCAATAGGCTAACACTGTGTCTACGACCCAGAGTAACCCCCAGTAATTGCATATTTTTGCTAATCTTGGGGATACTAAGCGTAACACTCGATGATAGAATGCATGCCAAAAAGGGGGATAGAAAGGTTGATGGATACAGGCGTAGTCATGAGTGGACAAAATCAAAGGAGGATACAACATGAAGAAACTCGCAAGTCTAACCCTTATTGCCGCCATATTATTGACGTTAGGAGCCACTTCGTTTGTCCAAGCATTTGAGCCAAAAAGTCAAACGGTGATAATAGGCGCTAAGGTGCTTCCATATGCAGTGATCCGTTTCCCGTCGGGCGGGCAGCAATTTCGATTCAGAGACCTAGAAGGTAAAGCCGGCGTTTATAACGTTGATGGGATATTACCCGCCGTAACGGATATTTTCGAGGGCACGTTCAGAGTGCCCACCGACGATGATGATTTTCGGGGGCTCCAATTCTGGCTAGACTCCAACACTAGCGTTACGGTAGACTTCGCGTTCGCGACGCAAGATCTACTAGGCAACCCGTGGCACAACCAGCCAACTCTATTTGAGGTTAGAAGCAGTAACAACGAAGCTGCTTATGCTGGTGCAAATGTCATGTTAGGCGATCGGCCATCCTCGTTTACCCGCGGCCGAGGTCTGGAACAGTTCTGGATTGACGGTGCAATAAAAATCGAAAATATCAGCGATATAGAACCCAATTACTATGGCGGTTCATTGATTGTCACCCTTTCGCAGGCACAGGACTGAAGCTCTGAAGCTCAATCTAGCTGAGAATGTATCGATGGTGCGAGGTTCCCTCGCACCGGTTTTTTGTGGAAACCGCAGATGCCCTCGATGGTATTGAAGGACGAAGGACTGCATGATACCGACTGGAATCGCTACCTCAATTTGCATACCGCTCGCCGATCCAAAGCGATGCATCTCGTCAGATACATCTTCGTAATGGAACACCAGCTTGGATAATGGCTGTAGTTGGACAGGTTGAGCGCAACACTTCTATCCACGCACATGTCTCTCAAGGATAGTAGTAGATACCCGGAATACAAGCTGATTTGATTATGTAGATTATTGAGGGCTACTCGCCTTTTGATTTCGCTGATAGGATAGATGCCTACCATCGCTCTTGTCATCAGCCTCGTCCCAGACCAAATATGTCTAGAAAAGGCGAAATCTGGCAAGAAAACTCCAGAAGATGCATATGCTGAAGACTAGTTGGAAACAAATAGGAGTGAAGGAGACACTATGTAGTACCACATCGTAGTTTGAAAAGTTTGTCCACGAAATTTGAATTCTTGGTATAAAACTCAGACAAGCGCATACAATGACAATGACAAGCACTGGAGTAGAAAAATTCCACATGATGCATAATTTGTCAGCATGGGGAAATAGATAGATCGAGCAGGCTCTATGCTGTGCCGGATCTTCTGATGTGGAGCCGAAATTGACTAGAACTAAAGAACTTGACTCGGATCATCGCTCTCCTATAACGGAGTCCATGATATATGTCACTACACGAGTACTAAACTCGCTCAAAGGGGGTGGCTGCAAAAACATATAGTTAGTGTTTAAAAATAACTTCACCTGCGCATTGACAAAAAAGGAGGAATTTCGAAGTGAAAAGAATTTTAGCGTTATCTCTAATGTTTGTCTTGGTTTTCTCAATGGCAGCAATGGCTCAGACCTATGCTATCGGATCTATCCAAGGAGAGGACACGATTTCATTCAGCACCGACGTCACGGTGGGAATCGACAAATATGCAAGAGTGTGGTTGGTCGAAAACAAGCTTTTCCAATCTGATGGCAAAGCAAATCTACTAGGTAGACCTGGCCTCTACACATCGGACGAATGGCAGGTTATCAAGCTGGCTAAGGAATACTTCGCCGATAAGAATCTGGAAGAGCCTTTCTGGAAAGAAGAGGCATGGGAGATTGACGAAAACAGACAAGGTGGAACCTTGTTCCGTGTGGAAAGCAACTGCGACGCTAACGTCAACGTAGAATTCGCTTGGAATGGCACTCCATTGAATTCCGAGTTAGTCTTGTGGGTCTTTAGGCATAGACCCAACGATTATCCACCTGTAAACAACGGGGTTGGTGATCAGTCCTTAATTTCCACGAAAACAGGGCCTTTCGACATCGACTTCGCCCACAACTACGAGGGGCAACACGAGAAAGGCAGGGAGTACAAAATTGGTGGAGGCTTGTTCATTGACTTCATCAGTCAACAAGAAGCCGCCGACTATACCGGGGTTATTACCATCACCGTATCCGCTGCGGCTGATGAACCCGCCTTATAGGTCAATAAGCTAAGCTTCTATCAGAACAAAGTCAGGGGAATTTCCGACACTTAGAAAATGTGTTGAAGATGTTTAAGGGATGGGGTTGTAGGCGTTTTTCGTCTATAACCCCATCTCTTTATGTTTACGGCAACTGCCAGCCCTCATAGTTTCACCGCCAAATTGCGCACTGTACGCGGCGCAGCAAAGAAAAACCTCCGCTATCCCCCTGAGGGCGAATAACGAAGGCTCTTGTGTTTTGAGCAGTTAGTGCCCGGCCTAGATCGGGCCCAAGCCCAGCTTGATATGAACTTAAGGTGTTCGCCACGAGCTTTCAGTTACTGACAACTACCTCGTGAATCTCAGTTAGAATCCCAACTCCACCGTACGTTACTTCAATTTCCACGTTATAGGTACCTGCTTCGAGGGTAGCCGCTAACGCCATCATATGCTTGGTCTGTCGGGGTAGAATGCCCCTCTCTTCTTGTAGCGCGAAAATCACTCGTTCGACAAATACGCCATCTTTATCGGAAATCACTGCACTGATTTGCGGCAAGAACGCCACGTTTCCGTTGTTGACTACATCCAGTGATAAATACGTACCTTCCTCCGTGGTCTGAGCGGTTAGACTGCGAATTTGAATGTCGCGCCTCTGTTCAGTCCCTACAAGTACATTGATTGGTACTACGGATTCACTCAGAAGACTACCTGATACTGGACTATAAGCCTTGAACATAGCCTTTCCGTGGTAGCTACCGTCAACACTATCGCGAGGCACGGCAATTGTCATAGCTAGACGTGTCTTCACCCTTGCCGGAAGTACAAATTCCGGTTGACTACGGAGCTCGATCCAGTCAACTAACGAATACTCATAATCCGGCATGATCTCCCCGAGCGCTATTTCCACCCGGACGGGTTCGCCCACCATACTCTCAAACTCAAAGATTTGACTCTTCCTCTCACCTGCATGCAGCTCATGGTCAGTCACGGATGGGCTAACAGCGATGGCCGCTAACTCGCCGAATCCGGGGAACACATACTCCCCAGGGTTAACTACAATTGTTTCATTCCGTAAGATCTGCCCACTTTCTCCATACCGCAAGAATGCCTGTATCCAATACTCTCCTGGAGTAAGAGGACGAGTCACGCTTCCTGCAAACTCGACCTCAGCTCCCGGGTAGACCCTTGTGGTATCCGTGCCAGTGGACGAGCCGGCTGGCGTTCGAAGTGTGACCCGTTCCACTAAGCGCCGGTCCTGATCTCGAATCGTCACCTCACCAGATACCAAGTAATCAAGCGCAGAGGTGTTTTGGAACCTAGCTGTGATTCGCGGTGCCCCTTGTTGATCGGGTCCGATCTCCAGTGAGTTCAACTCAGCCGTAGGTCGTATACCGGCCCTTTCTACTAGGATCCGCAAACGTACCGCATACCGAACTCGAAAGGTAAAGCCCGAGGGATCATCAGGCGGTCTAGATTCTACCATCATCACTACTGTATGCGACCCGCTTGCCGAAAACGGTACTCGCACCGTTCCCGTGACCCTTGTATCCTGACCTGGCAAGACTCGGATTGAATCGTTATCAAAGGTGACCCAACTGGTGGCAGAAAATCCTGGATTCACTGGCAACTGATAGGTAAGCCCTCCACTCAATTGCTGCACTGGCTCGTATAAAACAAGATCTACTAGTTCTTCCATTGTGTCCGGTATAAGGTCGATGACAAAATCCCGTTCGTCCCCCGGCCTAACAATCATCTCGATTACTAAAGGCCGCACGCCGACCGCGAATGCTACGTCTCCGCTCAAAATCATGAAAAGACCCAGCATTATCAGTACAAATACTCGTAATTTCAAGTGTTTCAAATGCATCGAATATCCCCTCCCTGTTTTACTTATTTGCATGTACATCAACCAGGATCGTTCCTTTGTAGACTCCCGCAGGATGTTTCCAGCTAGATTCCGTCTTGAGTTCTATCGTCAATACGGTCCCCCATCCGTTGGCATTCCCTCGAATTTCATAGGGTTTGGATAACGGGACTAGTTCATCGGACTTGACATACAGTTGCATCGGAGGAACGTCTTTGTACTGATCACCTTGATAGAATAATCCGTCCGAGGAGATGATGATCACCCAATCTCCATGGTTCGCCTCTACCTCAACCTGTAATGCATCAGCATCATACCAGCCAGGGCCACGGTCCACAGCGATGTGCATGTTCTGCGGGTTTCCACTCACCACCGTATACGGCCCTACGGCGATCTCAATTGGAATATCCGGTCCGTACGTGGACGTAAGCATCCCCCTATAGGTCCCTGCTCGTACCTTAACTTCACCGCGCAGACTGATAAAAACCTCGGAACGCGATTGCTGGGAGGTAAGGAAACATATCTGGGAATCAGACGACCGCCACGTGCCGTCCTTAAAGGAAAAAGCTTGCCATTCTGAGTCAGAGGGCGCCATAACGACCACCATTTCCCGGGGGAACTCATTACCAAACTCGTCCATTAAAGACGACAAGGAATAGTAAAGTGCTGTATCATCGCCCTCTCCGGTCCGAACCAGAGTGAGCCTAGGAGCTAACTCGGGCTCCCCTGGGGGCTCTAGCGTCGCAAAGCCCTCGACATCAAGGCGGATGGCATCGCCCTCCACCACATACAGTGTCTGTTCCTCCCTAGCCACCACGTTCCCGATCAAAACCAACATAATCACTACAGTAAAGAACGATAGGCCACGACATCTAAGTCTCGTGATCACCATCAACCCCTCCAACGTTTAGAATTTGAGACGAATTCCTGCTGTAATCACACTCCCGTGCTGCTCGTTCCAGGACCATGCGAACCTAGCTTCAGCAGGTTTGCTTCGAAATACGGAAACACCTACATGATGTGTTACTTTTCCAGTATCATTATGGGCTTGGTACCATAGGCCATAGTCCTCTTGGAGGTACTCTGCCTGCAGTCGCCAATTGAAGACGATTTTCTCCCCTGTCCGTGCAAAAGTAAATCGAATGGGTAGGAGCGTAGCGGAGACTTTTAGTTTCTCTCCGAGGTAGAGTTCATCGCGAATTCCAAGGTGCAAAGCGAATCCATCACTAGAAACATCACCCATCTCTGCTACGAGGTAAAACTCATGGTTGAGCCCGCCTTCGACACCTATCACATACGCAAATTCAGGCAAGGATTCGATGTGACCATACACCATCAGGTGATGTCCAATCGGGAAGGAACTATCTGCAAGCACGCCCCAGCTTCCATCGCTGTAACTGGCACCCAATCCAAGTTCCATTAGGCGTCTTTCTGATGCTTTTTCCAGGACCTCCTGCATTCCCACAATTGTACCCATAGGTATAAACGGAACATCCTTGGGGATCAACTCATCTGGAATCAAGGTGCCTGCAACATAAATGGCAAAATACTGGTACTCTGTTTTTCTACCTACATTGACTTCCCGCGATACGACGGCTATGGGGTGATCAGAGGTGGCACCAACCCAAGCCGTTGTGTGCAATTGCGCCAAGCTTCCGCTCAGTGTCTCATGTACGAGCGTGATGTCAGATTCAATTTGCCCCGTCTCCCCATTCACATTTTTCGGAAGAATCGCTACTTCCAACCGCTCTTCTTTGTGCTCGTTAGAGACTGCAGGTATCCGAGCACTGGAGATATCCACTCTGAGCGGCTTTCCACTCGTGGTGATTAACCACGAATCGTGACTTGTGGAGTGAACGGCACGTCCCATCTCAGAATGCAAGTTTGGGGCGAAGTGGAACTGGGTATCCAAGAGTAACTGGAAGCGAGAATCTTTTTCAGTAATTCCCCACAATCCCGGACTTTCTCGACCTGTATCAAGGTCAAATCCGAATCCCATACGTGTCGCTAAATCCCGTTCCAGTTCCACAAAATGAATGGCATAGCCCACCACTGGTGCTACCACTTCTGCTGGCATATCTTCCCAACCCTCGGCCAGCAATTGCCGTGCAATGTCAATCGTCCACCCAGGATGATCCTCGTGAGCCATCACAGCCGGAGCGACTATGGTACAACAAACAAGAACCAAGAGTAAGGCTAAATGCCTTGTTTTGCATTGCGTCATAATGAACCCCCCACTATTTGATTACGGGAGTGACGAAAATCAACAGTTCCTTTTCGGATGCTCTCGTTGAATCACTTCTAAATAACCAACGGATGATGGGAATGTCACCTAAGATGGGTACTTTTTTGCTCTGATCTCCCTCTTCTTGTAACGTCATCCCTGCCAAAACCGCAGTTTGTCCGTCTTGTAGTCTTACTGTGGTAGAAACGGATGATTGTTTCACCACTAGATTGCTTTTGGATTCGCTGACAAAATGGCTCATTTCAGGTGCAATGGACAGCAGGATTTCGTCACCGATTATTTGGGGGGTGACTTTCAAATGCATACCAACTTCAATGCGTTCAACCCGAGTTGTCTTGTCACTAGAATCGGCAAGCAAGAAAATTTGGCGATCCCCCACGAAGAGCTCCGCGGGTTGCCCATCACTCACTAATACCCGAGGGTCAGCATGAATTCTTGCCTCTTGGGTCTCCTCAAGAGCTTTAAGGTTCAGAAGGAGATTCCCGAAAAGGTTTGTCTCAAAAGAAAGAAGACTGTTCTGTAGACCCACTCTGGCCGACCAGTTGTTGTTGACAGTCTCACCGGCACCCATGGCGAATTCAAAGAGGTTTGTCCCTAACTCCTTGAGAGCCTTTGTGGATACTTCACTAACGATAACTTGAATCTCCACTTGTTTCTGCACCGTGTCAATAGCTTCGATAAACTCCACAATTCGACTTAGTTCGGTTGGAGGCGCAGTAATTGTCAGCGTCTTACTGTCCCGTTCGCCCTTGACATAACTGGTTAGAAAACTTGGCATGGCAGAAATCACTTGCCCTGCAGTGACATTTTTCAAGGCAACAATCTGGGTGTCAGCAAGTTCCCTAAAGGTAGTGCTGCGAGGGTCAGGAAGACCGACAAAGTAGAAATCATCGATTTTCCGAAAAGAAAAGCCGCCGCCAATTAAGATTACGCGCAATGCCTGCTCCAGAGAAACATCTTGGAGGTCTACCGTGACACGGCCACTCACGGTGGAATCTGGTATGATGTTAACTCCAGTCTGAATCGTGATTTCGCTCAAAGCATCTTTAATGCTGGTATCAAAAAGGAACAGATTGACCAATGGTTGTTCTTGCACATCCCCAGCCCCAACTACGCCGTTCAAGGCCAACATCAGGACCAGCACTACGACTGCACAAATGCGTTTACTCATTTCTAACCCCTCCATTGTTGAATTCCAATTTGCGATCACCTTCAGGATCTATGATCCGTCGGGAATTACGGTTAACAAGATTTGACCGCTATAAGTCTGAGCCGGATTATCCCAATAAGCTGTCAACTGAAAGTCGAACCTCACTTCAATTGTCCCTGGTGGTCCACTTTGTACTGGTACTCTCTCCAGGGAAATGGATTCCCATCCATTAGCATCTCTGCGAGCCGGTAAGCGCCACCTTAACTGCGAGATGTGAAGAAACCCTCCATTTGTGCCAGTTAAGTATTCTTCCGGTGCCGATATCGACAAGGTATAGTAGACATTCCCCGAGATCGTAGCCTTCACTGCCTGCTTCTTAGTGGCTATGACACCAACCCTAGTCAAGTGTGCTGTGCCTAGAAGATAGTCGAAATCTACCTCATCAAAAACTAACTCCCTGGTATCCAGAATCATGACAATCATCTGCGGTATCCGCACCGTGACAGGTATATCCGCTCGATCCTCTGCACACGTTACCCCCGCACAAGCCAGTAGCAAAACGAAGATCAAGATGGCAGAGATCACAGTCCTCATTTCCGCACCTCCTTTGCCCTATAATATTCCCCAATTCTTTCCTGCTATTCAGAAATTTACATTCGGGTGTAAAAAAATAGGCTACCCAGTAGCAACAACCCGCCACTTGGTAGCCCTTTTCTTTACTTTTAATCTATACACCCCACCCGCAAACGTGTTATCATTTATTGAATGAGTAATTGCAGAATTTTGAGGTGAAATAATGAGTAGACGAACCCTTGTGGCATTAGGAGGAAACGCACTTTTGCAGCCAGGTCAGCGAGGAACTTTCGAAGAACAGCTGGACAATGTCCGAGCTGCTTGTGAGACTTTAGTGGAGCTTATAGAAGACGAACACAGGTTACTTATAACCCACGGTAATGGTCCCCAAGTTGGGAGTCTCTTGATCCAAAACGAAGCGGCGGCACAGAGTATACCCATGCAGCCCCTACACTCCTGCGTAGCCCAGACCCAAGGCCAAATGGGCTATATGATCCAATCGGCTATGGACAATGTCTTGCGGAAAAGAGGACTCGATCTCAAGACCACAACCATCCTGACCCGGGTCTTAGTAGATCAGGGAGATCCCGCTTTCACAACTCCGACAAAACCAGTGGGGCCTTTCTTTACCGAAGAATACGCTAAACAAAGACAAGCCCTTGGTGAAACATACATGAATGACAGCAACCGTGGATGGAGGAGAATTGTCCCTTCTCCTACTCCCCTAGAGATTGTAGAACTGGAAGTAATCAAGCACACCTTTGAGCGCTCTGCGATCACCATCGCTGCAGGTGGTGGGGGGATTCCTGTAGTGGACGAAAGAGGCCAGCTTGTAGGGGTAGATGCGGTTATTGACAAAGATCTGGCCAGCTCCCTTTTGGCACGCCTTTTAAACGTGGACATGTTTGTGATCTTGACCGATGTGACACATGTCAAACTGAATTACATGACGCCTCAAGAAAAGGACCTTGATCATCTGTCCATCCAAGAATGCCAGCAGCATTTGGCCAAAGGCGAGTTTGGTACGGGAAGCATGGCACCCAAGGTGCAAGCCGCCATGGAATTTGTGCAGGCAACAAAAAAGACAGCTATCATTACCTCCCATACGGAAGTAGTAGCTGCCCTTGTAGGTAAAACAGGGACTCGAATCACGCCCTAATCTGCTCGCCAATCACCTCAGATCGCCATAGTACCATTGAGTGCAAAACAACTAATACTGCACTCGCCTAGAAAAACCTTTGGCAACGAGTACGTTGAGAATGATAGCATAGATGAAACCAAACCAATAATACTGACCCTGACTAAGAAGCAGAACCCCTTCACCACGCACGATGCTGCTAATAACCTTAGCAGGCCAAAAGCCTGGTGCAATGGCAAAGATGAACTCCTTCGCATCCATAAAAAACAGACTGATAATGGGGAAAATTATCAAGATCCCGATAATACCCTTCATGGCCACAAAACCCTCAATCTTGTTGCTAGCGGTTGCATTAATGATTAATCCTGTTAAGGGAGCAGCAAAGCTACTAAGGAGTGCAACAGCACCCATCTGACTCAAGGTTAAGCCCCCCATCTGCGAAAACCACAGAATAAACCAAGTTGATACACAAGCAAGCACTGTTACCAAAACAAACCGAAACGACAAATAGCCTGCTACACTAAGTGGGGTGACCTGTATTGATGTTAAGACGTGATCGTCGCGATCCTCCAGAATGGAAAACCCAATTAACGCACCGAAAATATGTGGAGTCATCAGTGTCAAGACCACAAGGACCAGATCCGCAAAGAGCGCCATATTAATTCCACTCACCTTTGCCAGCCATGGTACACCATAACGTCCTAACAAAGCGAACACAATGGGATAAGCGAGCATAAAAGAAAGCAAGGGATCGCGAAGCCATTTTTTCAACTCACTGGTGATAAAAAACAAATACATGCTACACCCCTCCCTGCTTTTGTGCAAAGGATGCGAACCCAACCAGAGCCACACGGTAGAGAATCCCTCCGCCAACAACCAAAAAGACGATACTGTAGATGACATCACCAAGTGCCACCTCTGTTACCGCTGCCTGAAATAACATCGCCACGGCTCTTGCCGGGGAAAGATATAGCAATATCCGCCAAATCACATGGGTGATTACGCCTACATGCTCCAGTAGGGTAGGAACCATAGCCACTAGGGCATAGACCATGAAACGCATAAGCATACCAGTGAAATCACGGGTTCCATATGTCAATAATAACCCCAGCAATGTATGGAACCCTGAACCTAAAATGACTGCGATCATTAACCACAACACGTTGGCATCGATACCCCGCACGAAGTGGGCATACCCATACAGAATCACCAGAGTAATGAGGGAAGAGAACACCGTAGCCACTATCTTAGTGGCAATATACTCTCCGTGCTTGATCGGGGTCACTAACATGGCCCGAAGAGACCCTTCGTCCCTCTCGTAAAACAGGCCCACGGCCACTAAGATCGCTGGCATTGTGGCGATGTCCACAAACAACAGTAACGTAAACAAACTCTCCACATACTCCGTTTGCAGAAAATGTAGCGCCGCCACCCACAGCAAGCTTACTACGAAGCCTCCCGTCAAGATATTATATCTTCGCAAGCGTTGTAATTCACCGGCAAGTAAGATCGATACATTACCCATGAACCTCAACCCCCGTAATCTTAATGAAGATATCTTCTAAGGTGGTTTCTTCACTGTGCATGGTGATGATATTGCGGTTTCTGATCACCTCTAAGAACTCGGGATTTTCGCCCAAATTATCTAAAGAGAACGACTGCTTCTCAACCCCTTGTTCAGACTCGAATTCAACTGAAACGCGTCTTTGCCCATGTTTTACCTTTAGGCTCTTGGGGTTATCAATCTCCGCTATTTTCCCCCGTATCATAAAAGCCACACGGTCACATAGCTCATCCACATCACTCATGAGGTGTGTGGTGAGAAATACTGTGCCTCCCTCATCCCTAAACTCCAGAATCATATCCTTTAGAATGCGAGCATTCACTGGATCTAACCCATTCGTAGGTTCATCTAAGAACAAAAACCGAGGTGAATTTAGAAAGGCCCGGATAAAATTGAGGCGCACCTTCATTCCCTTCGAAAACGTACTTACCTGCTTTTTGCGATCTTCATAGAGCCCAACCCGCCTTAGCAAGTCATCTATGGACACAGTGGAACGGTATAAACGCTTGAAGAAGTTAAGATTCTCTTCCGCGGTCAGTTTGGAAAAGTGGACAGGCACTTCAAAACCCACTCCTACTTCGTTGTAATACTCCCGACCGTAGCTAAGCAAGTCTTTTCCATCGTAAAGTACAGTCCCTTCATACCCTGTGAGCAATCGGGTTAGGATCTTTTGAGTTGTGCTTTTTCCCACACCACTGGGACCCAACAAGCCGAAAATTTCCCCGCGTTTAATGGTAAACTCAAGTTCTTCGAGCGTATCAGTGGTGTTCTTGGGATAACGGAACCTCAAATTCTCTACCTGGAACATCACAAGTCACTCCCCATGATTAATTGCATCTAGAACCTACTACGTGTCTTCTCTCCCCACACTGGAAATCCTGTATATGTCAGTTCAAAGAATGATTCAATAACCTTCAAACAAAGCCCCACTTTCCATGACCCTTCTCCAGTTTTGTCTATTGCTAGTGGCGATGGAAACCGAATATAATAGAATAGATGATTATTATTACGAAGTACGGGAGCTACGGTAATGATGAACGTACCGAAACAAAGTCTGAAACGAACATTTGGAAAAGTATTGAAACTCTATTTGCTGTATGCTCTAATAACTGGAGTTGTAGTTTTCGCCATTCCCATCACTAAAGATCGTGGTTACCAAGACCAGATTGACCCCAAAGATTTCCTTGGCGAAGGACAAGGAGCCGACCACATCGTCCTACTGGATAACCCTTATTTAGCCGGCTTAGCCCGTCATGATTTGATTGCCCATGCACAGCATTCAATCGATGTGGCTTACTACAGTCTACACCGTGATTATTCTGCCGATGCCCTTTTTGGAGCTTTATTTGAGGCGGCCGATCGCGGGGTACACGTGCGTATCTTATTAGATGGAATTTCCCATGGCATGACGGGTAGTCTGCGGGCCATGCGTTATGCTGCTGTGCACCATGAAAATATAGAACTGAAATTCTATGAACCCTTCGATCTATTGCGCCCTTGGACATGGAACAATAGGTTCCACGATAAGTACATCGTAGCCGATGATCGCTGGGCTATTATTGGAGGCAGAAATGTTGGTCTTCGCTATTTTGATCCAAATAGCAAACGTCCGGTCAACGATCGAGATGTCCTGATCATGAATCAAGAAAGCAAGACGGGGACAGCCAGTGTGCTCCATCAGCTAAACGACTATTTTGACGATCAATGGAACCAACCTTATGCTCAAAACGCTAGAGTACCTCTGCGAATCATGGCGGAACGACTAATCGCCAGCGGAAGGAAAAGAACAGATCAGGTCATTAGAGAAATCCGTACTGTGGCCCAAACGTATTTTGAGGAAGAGATGGATTGGCAGTCTTTGGCCCTTCCTACCAAGAAGATCACCTTAATTCATAATCCCATGGGCCGATTCAACAAAGAACCATGGATCCTCATGGAATTGGCTGCCCTAATGGAGAATGCTCAGGAGCGGTTCCTAATACAGAGTCCCTATGTGATTCCAACGGAATTTATGAAGCGTTATCTCCCCAAGGACACTCTGGATGCTGAAATCGCCATTCTGACCAATCATCCCGCCTCGCGAGCAAACTCCAATATTCTTGCAGTAGCTGGATATCAAAATAAAAAGCGCACCATCGAAGAATTTGTGGATAAAATACATGAATATCATAATTCGCACAGCCTTCATGCGAAGACCTACGTTTTTGACCGAACCCTTAGTCTGGTAGGCTCATTCAATTTCGATGCACGTAGTTCCTTTTTGAGTACAGAGAGTATGGTGGTCATCGATAGCCCTGAGTTTGCTCAGGTTCTAGAAAAACACGTGGAGAACACCATTAAGGAAAGCCTGGCTGATCAAAGAATGGCCTTACTTCGGGGAATGGCCATTGGTGTCTTCAGGGTAATCTTGTGGCCTTTTGGTTTTCTCTTATAGCCCCATGACAGGAAAAAGGCCCCCCACAAGCTTGTAAAGCAAAAGGGGGATGTAGAGGGCCAAAGAAAAGTACACTCGATCATAAAAATCCTTGACAGAAGGTTCATGGGCCGTGAATCTCTTCTTGCTCATGAACATCGCTACTAAAGGTCACCCAGTTGGCTAAAACAAAAAGACCGAAATTCTGGGCTTTCCCTGTCATTTCTTTGAGCCGTCCACAGGTGCATCGTAGCGGTCAGGCAACCTAACATCTGGAAAACCATTCACCAAGTGACAAGCGACGTAGTGGCCTTCTTCTACCTGAAGATGTTCAGGGGGAATAGTCTTGCACCCTTGCATCGCCTTGGGACAGCGTTGCCAAAAACGACAGCCCACAGGTGGGTTGATAGGACTGGGTATATCCCCCTGTAAAATGATCTGTTCCCGCTTTTCATCAAAGGTAGTATCCAAAACGGCTGCTAAAAGGGCCTGGGTGTAGGGATGCAATGGCCTTTTGAAGATCGTATCGCTATTCCCTGACTCCATAATCTTACCTAGGTACATCACGGCCATGTTATCACAGATGTTTTTCACATCCGCCAAATTGTGTGAAATGAACACATAGGTCAGCTTCATCTGTTCTTGAATCTTCACCAAAAGGTTCAAGATTTGGGCGTGAATACTCACATCTAGGGCCGAAACCGGTTCATCACACACCAAGAAACTTGGATTTAGACTAATTGATCGGGCGATTCCGAGCCTTTGCCGTTGACCTCCAGAGAAATCCGAAGGATAACGATACAAATCCTCTGAGGATAGACCCACGAGCTCCAAAAGCTCAACAACTCTGTCGGTCATGGTTTCTTCATCGTCTTCGCCCCGGATAAACATGGGCTCAGAGACAATCTGATAGACATTAAAACGTGGATTCAAAGATGAAAACGGATCTTGGAAGATCATCTGCATCTGACGCCGAGTCTTTTTGAAGTCCTCCCTGGAGAGCTTGCAGAGATCCATACCATTAAAAAGTACCTCTCCCGATGTTGGTCTCACCATGCCAATCATGGCATTGGCAAGGGTTGTCTTACCACAGCCAGATTCACCCACAATCCCGAAGGTTTCACCATGCTTGATCGCAAGCGACACATCGCTCACGGCCTGAATCACTCCACGCTTTACAAAGGGCAGACCGCCTTTGACGGGAAAGTGTACTGACAGATTTTTCATGCTTAGGATATCACGCATCACATGTTCCCCCCTGCAGTCAACGGATAGTAACAGCGAACTTCGCGACCCCCACCCTGACCCATCAAGGGCGGCATCTCTTTTCTACACTTATCCGTCGCGTATTCACAGCGCGGGTGAAAATAACAGCCGCTTGGTTTGCGGGCCGGATGGGGTACCGTCCCTGGAATCTGGGTGAATGTCTTTTTCTTATCGGTTAGTCTGGGCACCGCAGCCATGAGCCCCACAGTATAAGGATGCTGCGGCGAATTGAAGAGGTCCTTCACCGGTGCCTTTTCCACAATCTTACCAGAGTACATCACATACACCGTATCCGCTATGGAGGCTACCACACTTAAGTCATGCGTTACAAGGAGAAGGGAAGTCCCGCAGCCGCGCTGCATACCCCTAAGGGTTTTGAGCACCTGGGCTTGAATGGTCACGTCCAGCGCCGTTGTAGGTTCATCTGCAATAATGAGCTTCGGCATACAAGCAAAGGCCATGGCTAGAAGCACCCTTTGGCGCATTCCTCCGCTCAGTTGGTGAGGGAAGCTATTGGCACGGGTCCTTGGTTCAGGAAGTCCAATTAACTCCAGGGCCTTCACCGTCTTTTCCCGAGCCTCTTTTTTCGAGTCCCCTTGGTGCCGCATGTACATTTCGTCTATTTGGTTGCCCACGGTCATCACGGGATTTAAAGAGGTCATGGCATCTTGGAAGATCATGGACATTTCTTTGCCGCGAAGTTCCTGCATCTGCTTTGGTGTATAATCTTTAATGTCCCGCCCATTGAACTCGATGGCATCCACCTGGGTTAGGGCCGGTGGTGATTCAATTAAACGCATCACCGATTGACTGGTAACGCTTTTTCCGCAGCCCGATTCTCCTACCAGGGCCACACATTCTCGATCACCAATATCAAGGTCCACAGACTCCACCGCACGAATAACGCCGTAATTGGTGGGAAAGACCACTTTGAGATTTCTAAGCTTCAAGATGGGTTCCATGTGTCTTCCCTCCTTGTCTTGCTGTCTCTGGGATGCCTAGTTTTTGATCATCATCCATAGAGTTAAACACATCTTCAATATAGCTGCCGTCAAGACTCTTAAAGATCTTATAGACACTACTGGTCTGTTTCATCCGAGGATTAGCAATCTCTTCCATCACAATCCCCAGGCGCATAAAGCTAAAAACCGCGAGGAAAATCCCAATACCTGGGGCAAGAATCCACCACCAAGCGCCAAAGAGGAGAGCCCCGCCGCTTTGGGCATCTGCCAGCATTTTACCCCAGCTAATGGCGGTTGGATCGCCAAGACCCAAAAAGCTTAAGCCAGCTTCCGCCACCATGATACCTGCACTGCTCAGTGCCGTGCTCATAATAACCAAATGGGATGTTCCAGGCAAGATGTGCCTGATCATCACGTGCCAACGGCTCGCGCCTGCAAGTTCTGCCGCTTTCACATAGTTACTGTTCTTCAAAACCAAGACCAGCGAGCGGATGGTCCTAGCCAAACCGGTCCAACCCAAGGCCACAAAGATCAAGATGATGATCCAAAAGTCACGTCCCAAAACATTGGTAAGGACAATGACCAAGGGCAAGGTGGGAATCACCAACATAATGTCTACAATGCGCATGATCAAGGTATCGACGAAACCTCCAAGGTATCCAGCCATTACCCCGAAAACAGAGCCTACAAAGGCAATACAGACACCCGATGTGACGCCCACAATCAGTGACACTCTGGTGCCATAAACGAGCATGCTAAAAATGTCTTGCCCTGTATTAATGGTGGTTCCTAAGAGGTGCTTTGCGCTTGGAGCAAGCCCCTTTGTGGTACGTTCTGACACATCATAGGGGTTATATGGGGCAATTATTGGTGCAAAAATCGCCACCAGGATCAAAAAACTCACCAGGATCAGGCCCACTTTACCCTGTTTATGACTCCACAGACGCTTGATGAACAATCCGGTGTTCTTGATCCTTTTGACAAGTCCCCTTTGGAATCGTTTGTGCATCGGCTGCTTTGTTCTCATCGTTTATCACCTACCGTCACCCTAGGATCCAGTAGAACATAGACCAAGTCTGTCACTAGGATTGCAAAGATTGTAAAGCCAGAGAGAAGCAACATAATCCCCATCATCAAGGGATAGTCGTTGGAGTTGTTGGCCTCTAAAAACAAAGTCCCCATGCCATTCCAGTTAAAGACTTGCTCAATAACGACCTGCCCTCCAATGAGACCACTAATACTCATACCTAGTGATGTAACAATGGGTAACATGGAGTTTCGCAAGATATGCTTGTAGCGAATGGTGCTTTGTTTGAGCCCCTTAGCCCTGGCTGTTAGAACAAAATCCTCGTTTGTAACTGCAATTACTGCGTTACGCGTTCCTTGGGCATAGCTGATGATGCTTCCCACCACCATGCTCAAGACCGGCAGGGCTGCATTTTGGGCTACCCTGCGAATGCCCTCCCAGGTCCAGGTGAAACCCGAAACCATAGTCGAATCGGTATAGGCGGGGAAGATCTCCAGCTCAAATCCTAAATAGAAGGACAGGATCAGAGCGATAAAAAACGCTGGTAGAGCAACCATGATGGTGGAGGCATTGAGCAACATCGTATCCTGCCAACGACCCCGCTTCACCGCGGCTAATACGCCGAACAAGATACCTATAGTAACGCCAATGAGCATGGTACTCACCGATAACACCAAGGTCCACGGCAAACGTTCCAAAATCAGGTCGATGACAGCGGGAGAACCTGGGCGGAACGATGTCCCCAAATCTCCCTGAAACAGTCCCTTGAGGTAATTCATGTACTGCTGCCCAGTCGATACATGAAACCCATACTGCTGCCTTGTTACTTGTTTGATGATCTCATACTCAATTTCACTCATATTCCCCTGGGGAGGATAATAGCGTTCAGCGGGATCATCCACACCAATACGGGGAATAAAAAAGTTCAGCGTGATAACCACCGCAAACACAAAGAGCGAATACAAAATGCGTTTGATCACATAGGTGTACTTCATAGTCTCACCTGCCCCCCTTGGTTTTCCGCAAATTCTCCAGAGATTCCGTGTTCATAACGGTGGCACCCTCGACCACCCTGAATCCTTCAAAACGGTCTGTTCTAGCCACAGATATGACATTGGGTGTATAGAGAGGAACCTTGTAGTATTCCTCGGCAATCATGGGTTGGATCCTCTTAATGAGGTCGTACTTGGTATTCAAATCCAACGTAAACCGCATTTCGTGGATACCATTGTTCAGCTCTTCGTTCACCAAACGTCCGTAATTGGAGGTACGCCCTAAGGTCTGGAAATGGGCTGGGTACATAATATCCACGTTGGAAAGGGAGAATGTGACGCCATGCAATGTCATGTCAAAACGGCTTGTGTACAGATAGGTAGATTCAGGCTGGGTACCCTTGGCCGCATACTTCACTTCAATTCCAATCTTCTGAAGTTGAATCTGTAAAAACGAGATCACATCCTGCTCCCCAGGGGAGCCTAAAATCTGAAAACTAATGCGCTGGTCACCTAGGAGCCTGTAGCCATCGCCATCTTTTTCAGGGACGATGGAGTCTAGTATTGCATTGGCTTCCTCAATTCTCGTAGAGTAATCGGCAGGTAGACTGTCGGCCGCTGGATTATAAAACTCCTCCAACGAAGCGCTCATTAACCCTGCGCTAGCTGGGAGACCCGCTCCGTCCAACACCCTTGCAATGAGTTCTTCTTGGTTGATGGCCAAGGCCATAGCTTTACGGAAATCCCTGTTCTGCAAGAGATCCCGCATGGGATTTCGCTCACTAGAAACCGGGTTGAGGTTAAAGACCAGTGTCTGGGTGAATTGACCTGGCGCGTTGGAAACAAATAGATCGTCTTCGTTTTCGAAGAGCCTGAGGTAATTGGAACTCACCGAAGAACTTAACACATCGATATGGCCCTTGAGCAGGGCGTAGATGGCCACGTTAATCTCCTGATACAAGACATACTTGATGGTATCAATCCCAATTAGGGGACTACCGTCTTCTTTGGTGCGATGATAGTCTTTTCTCCTGTGCAAGATGATCTGTTGGCTACCAGACTCCTCAGCATCTAACACCCATCGTCCACTGCCCACAGGATGACTGTAATGGTAGAGGATTTCCTCGTTCGGCGAGGTGCTGTTGAGCTGGCTCTCCCTGGTGACAACAGGTTTCCATACATGCTCTGGTAGAATCAACACGGAGGTAAAGAGGGGCGTGACAGAACCCAAAACCTTGTTGACATGAAGATAAATCACAGTATCCTTATCTTCCATGGGTATCTCATAGCCCTGCCTTGCAGCGCCGTGATCATAGGTAAACAAACCCTGCTGGGTCAAAACTCCATTTGTATACTTATGCCTCAGGTCACTTGTCCAGGCCAAGGCCCCGGCATGGTTAGAAAGTTGATTATTAGTGGCAATATCAAAGGAATAATAGATATCTTCAACAGTCAAAGGCTCCCCGTCGCTCCAGGTGATAGTATCATGAATAATCACTTTAACGGCCAGAAACTCCTGCTCGGGGTCACCATAAATCTCTTCTAGACGGGCGTAATCGATGGAACCATCTTCTGTAAGGATAGGCTCACCGTCTTCGTCAACATAGTACCACTCGCGGCCAATGGCCGGGAGGTAGTTGCCACTATCCTCGTCATAAACAAATAAAGAGTCATAAAGCATACCGGCGATGGTCGGAGCAATACCCTCCCTAGAGAGCCAAGGCATATAGGCTGAGGGAAAGGATGTTTGTACTGTTCCCACATAGAGCGTATTCTCATCTGGCCTGTAACTGTGGCCCGGACTTTCACACCCTACCAAAGGTATAATAATAATGCTCACCAAAATGAGGAGCATTAGTCTTTTTGCCATAACATTCACCTCGTTAAAAGGCTTTGAGGCAGCAAAGTACTGCCACCTCAAAGCCCCGTCGTTACTTTGTTAGTAGGAAGCTATAATTTGTGCCACTGATGTCAAATGTCATGTTCAATCCAGTGGGCCAAATGTCGCCGACTCTCACCGCCGCATCTTCAGCGTTTAAGGTAATCATGTACGACATAGGTCCGGCGGTAATTGTAAAGAGACCGGCCTCACTTACCAGCACCAAATCTCCTTCTTGATCAAGAATCTCTAGAGTATAGGTCCCATCTGCCTCAAGTTGCATATTAGCCGCATAGGCTTCGTTCACCATGGTGCCACCAGAAAATTGGCCTTGTATGGCTACATCATAAAAATTCCACTGCTGAGCGTCAAAGGATGCCTTTAGCACATACCCTTCCTTGGTGCCTGTAGTCGAAAGTTCTTGCCCTTCCTTAGTAAAGGTGATGGTTCCTTGGGTCACCTCAAAGGTGCCCTCTTCCCTATAAGACCCATCTTCCGCGGAGGATGTAAAGGTGTATCCCCCAAAGTAATCAAGATCTAAAAGGGCCCGTACTCCAGCTTCGTTTTGTGCATGCCATGTTCCAGCATGCTCCGCTGTGGTTGCCACCCTGAAAAGGACCTTTGTTCGATCTACCGTATTCTTGGGCTTCACATCAAGCTCAAGTGCGCCATCTTCTAGGATAGAGCCCATGAGCTCTTCCTCGCCTTCGGGGGTGATCAGCATATTTCCACCTGAAACACGGAAACTGCCCTTTTCTTCGTAAACAGGTAGTCCTTCCCCTAAGGCGTAATCGCTGACAAGCTTATACCTAGCCCCTGCGCCAAGGTCAAGTACATAGTCATACTTCACCCCATCTACACTCTGGTAGCCTAGATACGTGTCATAATACTCTTCATACACATACTTATCAGCCATTAGATAGTAGACAATTTCCGGATTCTCCTCATCTTCCTTCTCGAAGGAAATGTTGGCTGAACCATAGGGCAAAGTGGAACGGAAGATCAGATTCGGACCGACTCTTTCGAAGGTTGCTGTCTTCGAGTGCTCGGGTGTTGAGTCCGAATAGATCATTAAGTAAGTGCCATCTAATTCTCCAATTGTCCCGCTACCGCGATCATCACTAAACTGACGATTGGCCGAGAGCACAAAGGTGTTATCCTCGCGAATTCGCAAGTAAAATTTCAGGGCCATGCCCAGATCGGTTATGTCAATGGCGTAGTCACCGTGAAGTTCAAATGTTTCCTCCGCTTTTTGTGGTTGTTCTTGGCTTTGTACCGTGTCTACAACTGGTTCCTCTGGCTTGGATTGACCGCAGGCGCTCAAGAGCGACATAACTCCAATCAGCAAAATAGCCATCGTCATACGGATTACTTTACGTCTCACCTAACCACCCCTCCAGGTCTGGGGCTCGGCTAAAACCGAGCCCAACCCTCTCTCTAATAAGGAAACTGAAGCTTTGTTCCAAAGCCTTCCCGTGATGCAGAATTATCGAAGATCTCTTCAATATCAAAGACATAGGCTGGATACTTGAGCCAGCGGCTTTTATCGGGTCTGTGATATACGTCATGCTGGGCATTGATAAACTGTTGATAGATTTCCCGTTTGCCGGATTCTGCCTCATCGAAAATGCGAACCTTGCCCCTCAGCTCGTAGGAGATCATGGGCGGTTGGTAGTAAAGGAGCGTGGCCTCTGGATTTGCCCTGAGATTATCCCAGCTATGATCTTTGGCCATTTCTAAGCTTCCCACCCTAGTAAAGTCAACACGATGATGCATATCGGCATGATAGATCTGTTCCACCAGGAGCTTTAGACCTCTTTCGCTATGTGCTTTGTCATCACCGTCATAAGCATCAATATGCTTCATGTATGCTTCTAAAGCTTCTTCTAAATACTCTTCCTTAGGAATAAAACCTACGCCTTTAATACTTGCATTGAGGCCAGCTGGGCCGTGGGAAACTAAGGCTGGATTATGAGAACAAAAACTTAAAAACACCTTGTCTCTAGACATTTCCTTTCCTTCATGCAGCTGCATTACCGTATTGGCACGGGTGTTAAAGGCCCAGCGGAAGAAGGCTTCTGCTGTTTTGGTCGTTTTCTCTGTCATTGACTAATCCTCCTAGAATGTTTTGTATAACAAAAGGTCTAGAAAGCGGACATCTGCATTCTAAGACCTTCATGCTTTTACCTCGCCAGTTCGATTTCCATACGCATACCCATCATCGCTGAAACGACGAAAGGAGCTTTTACTTTGCCGTCCTGTACGTTACCAACAAAGGTTGTGTCAGTATCAGTAGCCCTAAAGGTGAGTTCTGCACCATTTACGCTGTAAACTCCGTCTTCATGTACGGCTGCGGAGTCATTACCAGGAACCGCTATGTAAAAATACTGACCTTGGTACGTTAAGTACAAAGTGGCTTCCACAACTGTGGGTCCTTGTAGTGTCGCGGTATAAACTCCCGCTACAGCGATATTCGAGGGGACCAGAGTTGATTCTGTGCGTCTGCTGGCCATTTGTGACGGTTTTACTTGGGTGGTAATAGAACCATCATTGTTCAGGCTACCCTCTATGGGGTCCTGTCCTTCAGGGGTAATTACAAGTTTGCTCCCGTCAATTGTGTAGGCTCCCATTTCCACAAACTCGTAGAGTGCATCACCCATAATGAAATAACTCTTAAGCTCATAGCTGTCATCAGCCTTCAGTTCCACAGAATACGTATAGGTTACTTGGCCACTCATTCCAGCTGTCTCGTGTCCCCCTGCATAAACCCCAACATGCTCACTTGCTGCTTGTACTGCTCCGCCTGCCATCGTCGCACACGCTAACAACATTGCAATCAGAACTACACTGAAAAATACTTGTTTTGAATTGACTCGCGGTTGGTACATACCCACTTCACCCTCCACCTTATTTTATTAATAAGTATAATTTAACAAGTTCCCATTGTCAACAAAATATCCCTCCTTATCGGGGAAACTCGCCCTTTTTACCACCCTCCATAGCGATAATTTTTAATCTGACTTCCTAGTTTGTTCAAAAATCGCAACGCGTGCTGTCCTGCAATTGCCACACTTCAGTGTATAGATACGTTTGCGAAACATAGTACTATATTCAGGCAACCAAAAAGAAGGCAGCCATCTACCTCCCTAACAGTGGTAGTGGCTGCCTTTGCAAAAAAAGCGCTGCTCGCTCTCTACCTAATGCCCCGAGAAAAACTGAACTCGGTCATGTTTGGCTATGGAGCGAAAGTTTTCAATCAGCACATCTAAGTTTTGACTAAACTCGGCGCCACCCATAGGCTCGCCATGGCTGGGAATGCCTAAGGAAGGATGCAAATCCCTCAAAAGCTTCACCGAATTCTCCGTAGCCTCCCAGTCTGTGGTAGGATGCTTCGGCGGTCCGCTGATTCTACCCTCTTCCACAACAGAGCCCAGAGATTCGTGCGTGGTGAGAGTAAAGGCATCCCCAACAAGAAGGGTCTTATTCACCGTATTAGTAATATTATCCTGCTAGCGAGGATCCCAGGTGCAACAAAGGGGCGTGCTAAGCATTGTAGCGCGCCCCCAGCCTCACCCCTGCTCTTTATCTAACCTTACTGCGTTTTTTCTTCTTTCGTAGCGAATGCCAAGTACAGTCCTACGATAACCTTAATAATCTGGTACCAAATTGGTCCTTGACCCAATGGAAATGCGTCCAGAAAACCTAAAACGCCCATAACAACAAGAATCCATCCCAACACAATCAATTTCATTTTATTGTTCATGAAACGGCCTCCTTTGTTTTTTCTTGAGCCTTGCTATTCCAGATTTGGTCAGCAACAGGTTGCCAGTTGCTTGCGGCCTCCTGGCATTTCCCCGTAACGGCTTCTACAGGCTCATGATCCATTCGTTGCGTTGAGTACGCCTCGGATGCATGGACCATGGATACGAGAGTGTCTGGATTATCCAGAAGAGGGCAGGGACGAAGCGGGTTGCTGTTGAAAGGATGATGCTCACGATACTGCCTAAAAAGCGGCGATTGCAGAGCCTCTAAGAGAGTTGTATCTCGAATATTCACATTAGCATAATGGATAAAAGCACATGGTTCAACATCACCATCGGCGCTAATATGCAGGTAACGTCGTCCACCAGCGATGCATCCATCAACATATTCACCATCATTCCAAAAGTCCAAGACAAAAATGTCCTTGTTAGCACGGTACTCTCGTACCTTTTCATACATCAATTTACGCTGCTCAGGTGTTGCTAGGAGGGTTGGGTCAGCATTCTTCCCTATTGGAATATATGTGAAGTACCACCCGAAAAAGCACCCTTTATCAATCATTGCATCAATAAACTGCTCCGAGGCAACCTCAGAGGTATTCTGCGAGTGGTAACAGGTGGAAAAGCCGAAGCCAACGCCATCAGATTTGAGCCGATCCATAGCCCGAACTACATGGGCGTAACTTCCCTCACCTCGCCTGAAGTCGTTATCTTCAGCAAAACCTTCCACACTAATGGCCAACACAACATTGCCAACTTTACCTAGTTGAGCCGAGAGTTCTGGAGTGACAAGGGTAGCGTTTGTGAAGGCAAGGAACATACAATCATCGTGCTTGCGTGCCAGCTTGACTATGTCAGCAGCCCGTATGAGGGGCTCGCCACCTGAATAGAGGTACATATACACTCCCAATTCTTTGCCTTGCACTATGATACTATCGAGTTGTTCAAGACCAAGATTTGCACCCCGCGCATACTCTTCTGCCCAACATCCGGTACATCGCAGATTACAATCCGAGGTAGGGTCCATTAAGATAGCCCAAGGTATGTTACAGTCATGCTTTTCCCTAAACTCATAACCTCGGGGGATGCCAACGAGGGCAGAATTAAGCAGAAAATTCATCACAAACTTCTCAGTCACAACCGGAGATAGCTGTCGGAACCCTCTTTCAACCCCCCTCCGTATATTGTTGTTAGGATCGCTCCATAACTGCTCCGCTTGATCTATGATCTCTCTGTGCATAGGTATCCGTGCGAAGGGCCGCAAGAGATTGATCAGCTTTGGGACATTTGCCCCTGGGTTACTCTGAACGTACCGCAAGCCTTCTCGCAATGCCGTAGCCTGTAGGCTATGTTTTACAGATGACATGCTCTTCTCCCCTTTTCTTATCGCTTTCGTTAACTAACCGTCCGGTTAAATACACGCAGAAGACTACTTCCCTATGATTCAGTCACAAAAAGCTTCCGGAGACTGTTAGTTTCGGCATGGGCCATGTAGGAGCGGAGGGCAAATTCCCTCAACCTCTCATCACTCAAATGGCTCTTGGCCTGATACTCGTCATAGTAGGCTGCAATACTTACTAGAGGAATAATGGAGAAGAAAAACTCATAGAAAACGGTGGCTTCATGATAATTGAAGTCCTGCTGCCCTATTCCTAGCGTTTTATACAAAGGATTATCGGGCTTTTTCTCCATTAGCTCCATAAATCGAAAAAGGCTACTTTGATGTTTCCCTCCCTTCAGTGACTCAAACATCAAGATGCGGACGATGGCACGGTTATCTAGTGTATAATCCACCACTTCCTTATAATATGCATGTAGCTTGGTGGTGAAGCCTTCCATCGCCTTGTGGCTGGCGAAGAAAAATGCGCCTTCTTCAACAACTAGACTCCCATCCTCCGCCATGACGTCAATACAATCGTTGGCAAACGCCAACGTAATTGCGTAAACACTACTCATCAGCGAATCAATAAGGCTACCTAGGATAGCTTCTTTGTTCTCAAAATAATAATAGATCAGTGCTTTGTTGACCTTTGCTTTTTTAGCGATTTCATTAACGCCGGTGGCGTCATAGCCCTTTTGAGAAAACAGTGCGGTAGCAGCGTGCAAAATTCGTAGCTTAGGGTCTTGTTCATTCGGTGGTTTCAAAGCCTTCGCTCCCATCTTAACTAACCGGTCGGTTAACTAAATTTTACCACTTTTGTACTAGGCTGTCAAGATCTTGACAATCTGACTGTGCAATAGGAAAACAGCTGGCAATCGCCAGCTGTTTCGATTTGTGTTCTAGTTGCGAGCATACTCCACTAGTTCCATAACGTATTTCACTTGATCACCTTCATCGTAGACACGAACAGAGAGGGGCCAGCCCACATTAGGTGCAATCACCCATTCAGAGGTCAGAACGTCCACTCGATTGCCCGCTTCGTCTTCACTGCGAACGCTCTTCGTACAAAGATACCCCTCTACCCCTGCCACGGTCTGCTTTTCTACCACTCTGATCTTAGAGCCGTCGAAGAGCTGCATGGAACTGCCAACTTCGAGCTCCAAATCGGCCCCGAACAAGCCTAGTATCATGAACTCACCCATCCATTCGCCGCCGCCGGTAGCCCAGCCCATACCGATACCCATAAGACTCAGCGCATCACCGAGTTCGGCTGTGGGAACATCGTAGGTGTAGGCCATCGTCACTTCCGTAGTCTCATCATCCCTCCGGCGTAGCTCCATGACTTGAACTTGGTGCGTCTCGATGAACACATCTTCTTCCGCATCGTAATCCCAGTGCGTGGAGTAGGATGTGATCTCATACTTAAAGCGTTCATGTTCAGCCGTAAACTTGTTCCAAGCCCAATACTCCTGTGCAAAAGCAATTGAACTGAAGGAGAGTACTACAACCAAACCTAACACGATTAATAATGACTTGCGGACCATGGGTTCCGCCCCCTTATCTGGAAGATACTTCAATTATTACTCATAATTTGACAAATCCCTTCCGTCTTACAGCACAGGCGAAAATAATGTTTGCCAGCAAAATACCAGAATGAACCCCAGGTTACGAACTGTTGTTGCGAATGAACTAAGTAGACTATAGGAGAAAGGTGATGAACATTGAAGATTAGACTCATAGGCATAGCACTAGTCGCTGCACTTTTCACAGGATGTCTTGGAGGTTCTTCATTTCTAGGAGGAACGGCCGAGGTAGGAGTGTACATGGCCAAGACCACATCTCCTGTGGAATCCCTGTCTGCCCTAGGACTAGAAGGTCCAGAGGTGGATGGAGAGGTTGAGGCAGTTTGGGTTACCGTCACTGGAGTTCATGCTAAGCGTGACGGCACATGGGATAGAAAACTTTTTGATGTACCGCAAGATCAGCAATTGATCAATCTTATGGATCTTCATTTTGACCCAGAGCTACTGGGCGAAGGGAGACTACCAGCCGGTACCTATACAGAGTTTCGCTTCCAACTCAAAGAAAATGATGAAGCAAGTGGTGTCTTACACAACTATCTTGTCGTAAATGGTGCAAACGTGCCACTGAAGGTCCCTAGCAATGAGATCAAACCTGAGATTGATATCGCAATTGCCAAGGGTGCGATGGTACAATTGGTTTTCGACGTAGACCCGGAGAATTTTGTGGACCGTAACACGGGGTCTATTTCGAATCCACGCAAGATGCTAAAATTCGTGGGCTTACTGGAGGATGAATTTGGCTCCATAGTAGGTAAGCTTGAGCTTCCCGATTGGATTACAGAGGGCACCCTCTCCATCGACC
>DIPH01000008.1:36712-122052 GCA_002424045.1 Firmicutes bacterium UBA5493
ACACCTATTCCGCGAAGGAACCGATGAACCTGTCTGGACCGCATCTCTCGAGGACAATATCTTAATATTTGAGATCGAGAGCCTTCTGAAAGGCAGCTACCGCCTGGAAGCCACGGTTGAGGTCGTTGGCCTACCTGAAACCACTTTATGCGCCGGGCCATTTACTATTGAGGCAGGTATTGAAAAATCCATTACCCTTAAACTAGAACCATTACCCTTAAACTAGAACGTTGACGCTCTCGTTACCTCCCGCAAGCAAACCGCACCGAGATACCTTTGGTGCGGTTTGCTTCGTTAAAGCCTCTTCTTCCTAAACACGATCACGGCCAAGGCGATCAATCCAAGGGACGCAACCGCTGTGATTTCCACCGCGGTGTAAACAGACGATGGATCAATTTTACCTGCAGCCAATTCCATAGTCTTAGAAGCTACAGAGACAGGGTTATACTCCTTGATGCTCGGGATAATATTCAGCGCCATCAAAAGGACTACCATCAGACCGGTGAGGAGCAAACTCCCATAATTCCCCTGCACAAGGGTTGCCGAGCTCAAGAGTAAAGCGAGTAAGAATGCTCCAAAGAGCCACATACAGGAGATGGCAAAGAGTAAGTACCCCACGCCAAGGTGGTCCTTGGGGAAGAGATACATCGTATAGACCCAGGTCAAGGCGGCGGAGAGGAGAATACTTAAGCTCCAAACGAGTAGCATAGCGCTATACTTAGCTAAAATCACCGCCTGGCGAGATAATCCCTTGGTTAAGAGGTTAATTAGCGTTCCTCGAGATATTTCGGAGGATAAGACGCCACTAAAGACAAGGACTAGAACAATCATGCCCATTTGCTGGGTATTCTTGAAGAACTGTGCCCAAGAATCAAGGGCCGTGGGTTCAGGTATAGTCATGGACATACCCTCAGGCATGAAACTAGCAAGCAGTTCAGGAGTCAACTTTGCGATGAGAGGATTGGTAATGCCGAAAATCGTGAAAACGACCAGCATAATCAAGAGCTTGTATGTGCGCGCGTGTTCGACGAGTTCCTTTTTCAAGAAGACCAAGTAGTGATTCATCGTACCACCTCCGTAAAGAGGCTCTCTAGTGTTGGTTCCATGGCCTCAAATTTCTCTGGAACTATCTGCTTCTGGGATAACAGATCAATGAGCCCTTGACCACCGATGGAGTTGTCTTCAATCACAATAGTCAGTATCCTCTCGTCGAGCTCAAGGTTGATGTTGAGCTCTTTAAGTTCTTCCGATTGTGAGAATTCCAGCGCGTCCTGATCCGTAGCAAAGCGAATGCTAAAACTGTTGCGTCTGTGCTCTTTTTGAATTTCACCTAGAGTACCAGACAAGACCAGCTTACCCCGTTCTAGGACGGCGATATGGTCGCATATTCTCTCCACATCAGACAGAATGTGGGTGGAAAACACCACCGTTGTCTTTCCCCTGATGGCAGAGAGAATGTCTAATACTTGCTTGCGGCCTATTGGATCAAGGGCTGATGTGGGCTCATCACAGATCAAAAGTCGCGGTTCGTTTAGTAGGGCCTGGGCAATTCCGAGCCTCTGTTTCATACCCCGAGAGAACCCGCTGATTTTGCGATTTACATCGCCGAGTCCCACGAGTTCAAGGAGCTCTTCGCTCTTGGCCCTAATCTGTCCAGAGGACAAACCGGTAATCTCCCCACACAGCCTCAAGTATTCCTTAGGCCGCATATAACCATAAAACTCAGGGACATCGGGTAGAAAACCAACATGGCGATTGGTCTTCGTGGCACCATAGATCACCTGTTCACCACATACTGTTACAATACCGCTTCTTGGTCTCAAAAGGCCCAAGACAATTTTCATAGTGGTTGTCTTACCTGCACCATTGCGACCAACAAATCCGAAGACTGAGTGCTCCGGGACAGTCATGTTCAGCCCCTGAAGCACATGATTTCCTCCAAAACTCATCTGGAGATCCTTTATTTCTAAGATGCTCATGCGTCCTCACCCCTACCAAAGATAAAATAAACGATGGGACCTATGATCTGAAGCAATACAACAATAGGGACCCACATAGCTCGCGTTCCAAAACGGTACGTAGGATGCCGAAGGATATGAACCAAGGCCGTTACCATGAGGGCCAGTTCGGCCATGATCAAAGGAACCAGAAAGGGCCAATATTCTCTGAGTATCTCCATACTAATCACCTCGCGTTTTTAAACTTTCGAGTCTTTCTACCATTACTTTAAAACGGTCACTATCTGCCAGTAGCTGAAAGGCTGCGTTCTTGCTTAAGGCATCAGCCATGCCCGCCCTAATGGACCCATCACTTCTTGGAGGCTTCACCCCGAGATCAAAACCTTCAAACCACCCATCCACTTTGTCGAAAAATTCATCGCCAGAGAACTTGATGGGATAAATATCTGCCATGGCGAGGCTTGTATACTGTTCCAGAATGCCTAAGGCCTTTTCTTCATCCCCCAATACCAGGTAACCCTGGGCCCCGGTAAGGTACAGTCCAAATAAGATGGCCGGATGTAAGCTGCGCACATGAAAGAGCTCAATGAGGCCCAGTGTCCTGTTTACAATCGCTTCATATTTCACAGGATCATCCGTGTGGAACATGAGATAACTGGGCAGTATGCCGAAAATCGCCATAAGATGCTGGAAGATTCGCACCTGGGTTGTCTCGATCGCCTCGTACACATTTCCTAGTGCGTAATGGGCCGAAGCCAGAATTACTTCATCGCCAAGTAAGGGATCGTTCACTGGTTCCATGAGATCAATAACATCTTGGGCATTGCCCAAACTCAATTCGCAAATGGCCTCCAGAAAATTGGCCTGCTTCTCGAGGGCAAAATCGTCGCTCTCGCTTTTAATTCTAATGCAGAGATCTCGGATCTCCGTCATGATCTCCCTTTGCCTCTCTTCGGTCGCTGCCAAATTCACGTGATTGAGGAACAAAACCGCCATCTGTAGCAGCAGTGGATAGCAGGAATAATACTTTTTCATGGTCGCACCACACGCCTCCATCACCGTTTCAAAGGGCAAGTTCGCAAACTCCCCCGACAATTGGTGGTAGAGGTCCCGGATTTCCTCCTTAGTCATCTGCGGTTCATAGCCCATGAGATCATCAATACTAATATTGAAGTAGGTTGCTAGCTGGGGTAGAAACGTTATGTCGGGGTAGCTTTGGCCCGTTTCCCATTTGGAAACAGACGCTTTCGAAACCCCCATGTAGCGAGCGAGTTCTTCTTGGGTAATATTCTTGCGTTTACGCCCTTCAAGGATAGCCCGGGCAATATTGATCTCCTTCACGAAAACCACCTCAATTCCATTATAAGGGTGGTCTTGCGATCCCACAATGGATTCTTAGTTGACTTTGGTTGACAAAATCAACTTATAAGAAACAAGGGTTTTGGCTGCATCCAAAACCCCCCTTAAGACTCCTAATTGATGAAGCGCCCGACAAAGTCCCCTACTTTCTGAACATAAGCCGTTCGATCTGTACCGTAGGCGTGGCCATGGCCCGCACCTTGAACGATGTAGATTTCCTTTTCACTCTGACAAGCCTCATACAAGCGATACACCATTTCAGTAGGAACAAAGCGATCATCATCGCCGTGAATAAAGAGCACGGGCAGATGAGTCTTTTCTACTTGCTTCAGGGCTGAGGCCTCGTAGAGACTATATCCGGCCCTCAACTTGGCCACAACGCTTGTGGCAGGAAGAATGGGAAAGGGAGGCAGCTTGTACATGCGTTTTAGCTGGTAAGCCAGCTCCTCGTAGGCCGAGGTATAACCACAATCCTCTACAATGACTTTGACTTGGCTAGGAAGCTCTTCACCACTGACCATCATCACGGTAGCCCCACCCATGGAAATACCGTGAAGGGCAATTTGAACATCGTCTCCGAGCTTGTCAATGATCCTTTGGATCCACAGCACATAGTCTTTCCGCTCGTGCCACCCAAAACCAATGTAATCCCCTTGACTTTGACCATGCCCCCTAGCATCTGGCATGAGCACGTTGAAACCTAGGATATCTCGGTAAAACCACGCGAAACTCTCCATATCATGGCCCTGTGATGTATAACCATGGGCTAAAATTACAGTCTTCGAGGTGGGACTTCCGGCAGCTAGGTAATAACCCACCAGATTCAAGCCTTCTTCTGATGTGATCTGCCAAAGCTCCAACGTTTGACCAGCCAACCAATCCCAGCGTTCTCTCTGGGTTGCCTCCTGGTTGTTTTCGGGGTTCTTTAGGTCCTCATTGTCCACCAAAAAATCCTTCTTGCTACGCTTGATGGCCACATCATAAAAATAGAGACTGGCCACAACAAGAACGCCAGCCAAAAACAGTACAAGCAGGACAAGCGACATCAGAACCGTCTTCATATCAACGCTCCTCTTTTAGATATAGGTATTTTTGCAACCTGCGTCAGAAATTCCTGCCCTCTTTCGACTGCTTTTCCAATTCTTTTACAAACTTTACTGTTTACAGGAGGAGTAAGGGGTTCTTCATAGAAAACGTACTTGATTCATATCTTTCCCGAATCTTTTTCAAGGGAGGCCCGCATAATGCGCATCAACCTAAGTTGGAAGGTTAGCCTAGTCGTCTCTGCCATTATAATTCTAGCCATGGCTGTGGTGGGGTGGTCGGTCTATCAATCCACCGGAGATATTGTCCAGGACCAAATTAATGACCAGATCACTTTGATGAGCAACTATCAATGGGAGAGCATTACAGATATCTTTGCCGCTGCAGAACGAGAATTACAGCGAATTGCACAAGATCAGAATATGCGCAGCCTAGCAGATCTAGCCACGAGTGCCACGGACATCAATGAATTTTTGGGACGCAATGTCGTTCAGGCCACCGGTAGTCGTCTCGATCGTGAAGTTAGCGGTTGGGATCTTCTGCGCGGGCTGTCCATCGTCACCGGAGATGGTACTGTCATTGGCGATTCCCGCTATAAAGAGGCGAGCATCCTCGATATTATGGCAGGCAACACCGAGGTGCAAGGTTTCGACCATCTAGGAGTCAAGCTCAGTTCCAACGAGTATATAGGTATTCCACTTGGCGGTACTAAGGAGTATGATGGCGAGAACTTTGTGATCCATAGTGTGCCAATTTACCGCCAAGGAAGCACCACCGATGCCATAGGTTACCTTGTGGGAGCACTGGATATCAGACTCTTGTTTGCTCCGCTCGCCACCGAACTTGGAGAATACGGAAGCACCGTACTCTTAAATCAAGGGGGAGTGATCCTCAATCACTCCGATCCAGATCAAATCGGTTTACAAACCGATGACCCTTGGTATTTGACGAGAATTGCCGCAGCAGAGGCCATGGTAGAAGAGATTGGTGATGAAAACTACCTCGCCCTCATGTCTTTGGCCGATGGAGACCTCTTCTTGGGTTCGAGTATCTCCGTTGAGCGCATGACAGAACCGGTCAGAAATCTTGCCCAGAGCCTAGTTACCATGTTTGTCATCGCTCTGGTGGCCATTTTCTTAGCCGTGGCGACTTTCGTAAGCTGGCAGTTGAGGCCTTTACGTGTCTTTGTCAATGCCTTTGAGCACATGGAATCAGGTGATCTTAACAGCCGCAGGTTATTTAACAAAAGAATGGAACGGCGCAGAGATGAAATCGGCTCCCTAGTTAAGGCCTTCATCTCCATGGAAGGCAATCTGCGCTCTCTTGTGGAGACACTCACCCGTTCTACGCACGAAACAGCCGCTTCAACGGAGCAACTATCCGCTTCGTCACAGGAGACATCAGCTTCCATTGAAGAAGTCGCAGCTAAGGCCAGCAACCTCTCCCGCTCTGCCTCCATCATCGACTCCGCCATGGCACAGTTTTCTGGTGTGGTAGGACATCTTGATGACGCCTCACAGGTGATGAACAGAGCATCAACGCAAGTGAACACCCTAGCGCAGGATGGCCTAAGGCTCATGGAAACCACAGAAAACAGCATGGCAGCCCTGTTGGATCCTTCTGAAGATGCCAAGGGCAGCGTCATTAACCTTAATAAGGCTGCACAAGAAATCGAGAGCATTGTGGCTGTGATTAGTGACATTGCCGAACAGACCAACCTCCTGTCCCTGAACGCCTCCATTGAGGCAGCCCGGGCCGGAGAACATGGCCGCGGCTTTGCCGTTGTAGCCGACGAAGTTAGAAAGCTAGCAGATGGCACCCGGGATTCTACCGCTAATATCGTGGGCATCATTCAACAACTTTTAGCCCAGACCAACGAAACAACGTCCCAGATCAATGTGGGAGCCAAGAATGTTCAGGATACCAAGGAGACCTTTAGCGAAATTGTGACCCTAATCTCCGATTTAGCCAAGGGTGTAGAAGAGGTAACGGTCTCCATTGCCGAACTCTCCTCGTCCACAGACAGTATTGTGACAGAGGCCAAACAGCAAGCCGTGGACGGTGAAGAGATTCTAGCTGCCACCGAAGAGCAAGCAGCGATGACAGCAGAGAACGCCAACATGATGGAAAAGCTGGCGTCCATGGCCAGCGATCTACAAGAACTTGTCCGTCAATTCAGGACCGAATGACCATCTCAAGGCAAAGGGGAGTCTGGTAATGAAAAGGCGAGTAGTCGCTGGTGAGTTTCGACAAATATATAACCCTTCGCTCCACGAAACCGAGGCGTGGTACATCAACGATCATTGTTTCATTCAAGACAAATGTGGTCTATGGCATATGTTTGGTATTACACAAACCGAGCCGGCAAAACCGTTAGAAGAAAAGTCTTTTGCCCATGCCACATCCAGAACTCTCTGTAATCCACAATGGGAAAAACAGGAGCATGTTCTTCATACAGATCCCAGTTGGAAGGAAACCCATGTATGGGCTCCCCATATTGTTTTCCACGATGATACCTACTATATGTTCTATTGCGCCGGTGGAGAAAGCAATGACAAATATAGGATTCATCTAGCAGCATCACAGGACTTATGGAACTGGAAAAGGCATGAGGCCAATCCCATGGTAATCGATGGCTTTGATGCGAGAGACCCCATGGTCATTAACCATGAAGGTCTCTGGATCATGTACTACACAGCTACAAGCACTCCCGCTGGGGGTCATCATACCGTAGAGACAGTTACAAGCACCAACCTTGTGGAGTGGGGTAACAAGCAAAGGGTATTTACCCATCTGCAGACTGGGACCTTTGGAGGCCCAACGGAATCGCCCTTTGTTATTCAAAGAAATGGCCATTTCTATCTCATGGTCTGCACTAACGATCCCTATAACACATCCGCCATCTATGAGAGCGATACTCCTTTTGGATGGAGCATCGATAACGTCGTTGGAGAATTTCCTACCCATGCCTCGGAGATCATCCTCCACGAAGGCCAGTATTACATTAGCAGGGCAGGCTGGGGCGAAGGGGGATTATACCTTGCCAAACTGGATTGGGTCTAGCAAATCCCAATCCAATTGAGCTTTACTGTGCGCTGGGTCGCCTTCACCTTAAAGATATAGTTCTCTGTGCCTTTCGGGATCGGCTCATCCATGATCTTTTTGTAGCTCTTCAGGGCGCCTGCGAAGTCGCCCTGTTTTTCGCGTATAACTCCTTGGTAGAAGTAGAGTTCTACAACCGCTTCGTCCTGCTGCCGCTCCAGGGCCAGACACCTTGAAAGCATCACATCGGCCACGTCATAGTCCCGCTTCTCCAAGGCCTCTCTAACTAGACCCAGATATGTATCTAGATAGATCTTGATATAAGGCATCAAACCTTCAGGATCGTGTTCATAGAAGGTCAAATCGGCATTTTCCAGAATCTCCAAAGCCCGCTTGTGTTCTCCTAAGTAGTTCAATATATCAATCCAGACCCTCACACATGGTTCTGTCTTTTCAGACAGGGTCTCAATTTGCTCCGCCAATTTGCCAATTTCGTCTCTCCAGCCTAGATTAACGTAACAAAGATGCAGAATGTTGTAGAAGGAGTCATTGAAAGGCTTCTTATTAACGCCTGTTCTTGCGATCTCAATGGCCGTTTCATAATCCTTTTGTCTATAGAGGTGGTAATAGGACAAGCTGCGATATAAGGCGGAATAGTGAAAGTCCTTTTCTACCAGCTCCCACCACAGCTTTGTAGCAACTTCATAATTCTCTGCCCGGTACTGCATCAAGCTGTAAAGGTACTTGGCCTGATCCGAATCGTCTTTGATAGAGCCGAGTATCTCAAGATCCACAGGATGATTCGGGAAGACATAGTCTAGATCCATTTCCTCAATGGCCGCGACCAAGTGTTCTATCCTTCCCGCGTAATAGTGTGCGTAGGCCCCCAGGAGCGTGCTCACGTGTTTCCTCTCCTTATACTGATTGATCAGGGCCAGAGAACGCTGCTCATCCCCTAGCTCCCGGAAAAAGTCCAAGACGGTATAGACATTTTCGTCTCTCTGTAAAATGAGATCTCTATAGGTGTGGGACTCTTCCAATTCATCCAGGAGTACCATGGCCACATAATCGATGGGATGATTCTCCAGATGCTCCACCAAGGTCGCCTTGGCCTCTTCTCCTCGTCCAGTTATCAGAAAGATATAAGCCTGAAGCAAGGTGCTCTTGTAGTGTCTACCTTGATACCGGCTAGAATACTCCAACTTATACAGAGACTCTGCACATTTGTTTTGCCCCAGTAAGTGTAGGGAAATGATATAGTTAGCCGCCGCAAACAAGGACGAGGAAATGGGCACTTTATAGAAATACTGCACCGCGGTGGATCTTTGGCCACAGCCCCAAAGAGCCAGACCGTAGGTATATAAAAGCTCAATATGCTCATTATTGTCTTCGAGGACCCCATCCAGAATCTCAAGGGCACCCTTAGGATCGCGTTTACTCAAGTAGCAGCTGGCCATGCGGATGTAAACATCCATATAGTCGGGATTCTCTTCTAAGAGCTCTTGATACAGAGCCAGGGCATCATTGTAATGACGCTTCTTCTCTAAGTGGCGAGCCTCGGCAAAAACGCACTCTCGAGTCTCATCCGCGGGAATATAGGGTTCTTCCGCAATCATAACCAGGGCGGTATCATTATCAATGATCGTTTCTTGTAGTAGAACTATACCCTGTTGCACCAAAGAGATGCTAATATCATAATCCATCCAGAAAAGTTCCATGGGGAGTTCCACCTGCGTTGGCTCTTTAGGACTCAGACGGATTATCTCCGAAAACTCTACCTTCGAACCCACTTGTAATGTAAATTCCACGTCATCAAATGTATCCGTCCCACTGAATTCAAACTTGAGCCTGTCATGTTCCACTTTGTACGCGGCCACTACATCTTTGCTGGCAGCGCAAAGGGGTCCAATCTTATTTGTATGTAGCCAATACTTGCGTACCTCCACACAGTTGTGGGCTTCAATGATGTTGTATTGATTCTGCGTTTCCACCATCCCAGACTGGAGTTCGATATAGCGTTCGCCATTGTCAGTCAGCCTCTGAGCCCAGTTCTCTGCAGCCAAAGACTGACCCCAGGACCACACTTTCTTGCCTGGAACTTCACGAAAGTCAGCCACATGGACCACATTGGTCCCATCGCCAGGATAATAAACCCCCATATAATCCTTCAGGGTTTCACTGGCAAAGGGCAGTGTGAATGGCTTCATGGTATCATTAAAGCGCAGATCCACTCCTTCCCCGGCAAAGGGCCCGTCCTCAGGTAGTGGCCAGGGCTTCTTCTTACCCCCGTCCTCTTCGATATGCCACAAACAAGGAAAACGCCACTCAATACCTGGTTTCTCCAGCTCAGAGCTTGTTGTCCACAAATAATACGAATCGGAGTGACCTTTAGGATTATACATGCGGACGATTTGCTCTATGGAGCTCTTTGTTGGATAGAGCCTCAGTTCCACAGTAAACCAATTCCAGGAGATTTTGTCGATGTCACAAATCACGATGGAGGCGGATCCATCCTCATACTCCTTAAAGCAGGTATCAGTGTATTCGGTAGCGGAAGGCCTGTGTCCCCTGTTGGGGAAGTTGAACTCCACCCCGCCGGATGTCCAAGCACCGGTAGCCCCGATCAATTGCGGCTTAATAACGGGGTTACGGTAGAAAATATCGTGACTTGTTCGCTTATCAACACAGGAATACACTTTACCGCCTAGATCTGGAAGAACTGTGAGTTTGATATAGTCATTTTCAACACAAAACAGCTCATAGGTTACATCCTGACTCTTTTTCGACAAATTGTTCTTGAGGGGGTAAGGATAGAACATCAAACTCCCCAAGTACTTACTAATAAAGGGGTTCTTATCTGGCTCCCTCAAGGGATAGGTTCTGATCTCCCTTTTCTCCTTATACACCTGGACCGATGGAATATGCGTCATAGTAATTCTCCTTACAACAAGTATTTTACGATTTTACGGCACCGCCAGTTATTCCGGCAATGATCTTTCGGGACAAGAGGAGGTAGATAATAAAAGTTGGTAGGAAGACAATGACTACGGCGGCAAAGAGCCCTGCCCAATCCCCCACATAACGCATGGATTGAACAGTATGCCATAATCCTAGAGCAAGGGTCCGAGTTTCAGTGGTATTAGCAAAGATTAGAGCCATGAAATACTCGTTCCACACCGTAATAAAGTTGAAAATGCCCACCGTGATCACCCCAGGAGATGCTAAGGGAAACATAATCTGCCAGAAGGCCCGATATTGCGAGCACCCGTCCATGAAAGCGGCATCCTCTAGATCCTGGGGTAGGGACGAAAAGAAGCCAATCAAGAAATAGGTGGTAAACGGTACAGATGTTACGATGTACATGATGATCAACGTACCTAAGGAACCAATCATCTTGAGGCGGACCATAAAGCCATACAAAGGGATAATCAGCATGATTATGGGAACCGACATAGCTACCAAGAAGTTGTTGGTCAAAAACTTGCGACCGGGAAAGTCAAAGCGTCCGATAACGTACGCAGCGGGAGCCGCGATCAAAATCGTGCCCACACCTGAAACGGTGGCATAGATAAGACTATTGTAAAAGTAGCGAGCAAAGTTATACTTAAGTAGCACACTTCGGAAGTTCTCAAAATGCAGGCCGCTGTTTAAAAGTTTGTAGGTGAAAATTTCTCGTGTGGTACTGAGGGACGCAGCAAAGATCCAACCGACTGTAGCCACAGAGAATGCCAACCAAGCCAGGAGTACAACCCAAGCAGGGGCAAGGCTAATTTGCTTCCTCACTTCTGACATAAACCTTTTCATAGACTGGCACCTACCTTCCTAGTACTCATACGTTTTATCCGGCAAGATGAAGTTCAAAATGCCATAGGCAAGAAGGATGAGCAAGGTTAGAACAACAGCCACACCTGCACCCGCCCCAACATTAAGGTTGGTGGAGATCTGCGTGGTCGCCCCAAACACGCTTTGATACATGTAGTAGACAGGTGTAATAACATTGGGGTTGCCGAAGGGAGAAAATACCTGGGCCCAAATGAAGAAATTCAAGGCGTTGATCGTCCACAAAACAGCACAGGTGCGAAAAATACTGCGGATCAAGGGTAGGGTGATCTTTCTAAACTGCGTAAATAAGCTCGCACCATCGATCCTAGAAATCTCGAATAACTCCCCAGGTATCCGTTCAATGCCTGCCATCAGAATTAAAACGAAATAGCCAACAGATCCAAAGCAATAGGCAATCAGCATGGATGTAAACAGATAATCGGCTCCAGTCCATTGAATATTAGCCAAGGAGTGTAGACCAAGACGACTAAAGACCCTGCGAAATAAGCCGAAATCTTGATTACTGTAGACATACTGGGTCCACATAATTGCCATGGCAACTGCAGAAATGGTATTAGGTAGGTAGAGCAAGGAACGCCAAAATTGCCTAAATAGGACACCGCTACTTAGAGTGACGGCAAAGAAGAGAGCCAGGGCAATGGTGACTAACCCTCCAATAAACCAGATCTTAAAAATATTCACAAGGGACTGCTGGAAGAGCTGGCTGCTAAAAAGGACTCGATAATTGTCAAGACCGGCAAAACTCCACGATGAGAAAACGTCGGTCAGGCCTTTCACGTCAAAAAAGCTCATTAAGGTCGTTCTGAGTACGGGATAAAGGAAAAACGCCAAAAATGACAATATTGCCGGGGCCAGAGAAACAATGATGAATGTCCTTTGTCCTTTTACCTTCCTGTTCGTTCTCTTGGGCATGGCTGCCCCGCTAGTAGGCCTCATGGAAACCCCCCAATCTAAAAATCTACGCAATGGGGATGCATGGGTAACCCATGCATCCCACAACTGCTATCCTCTTTATCCTTAGTTGTATGCAGCTACTAGATTGTCGATGAACTGTTCAGCTGTTACGGAGCCACCAATTAACTTGGTAAACTCAGCAAAGATGATGGGGGTTAAGTCTCCAGCATCCCAAACTCCGCCACCCCACAGAATATTCTGGGTAGCAGCTTCGAAAATTCCCTGGGCATCTGCTAGAATGTCTGGCCACCTTGTATCAAGAGTAGCAGGCATGCTCAAAACTTCGTCGGAGAAGCGACCTTGAATATCCTTGCTCACAATATACGTGAGGAATTCAAAGGCAGCATCTGGATTGGCGCTATTTTTGTTAATGGCATAGGCCTGAGCACCAAACATCATGATTGTGTTATCGTATACAGCGTTAGGAACGTTCGGAAATGCCATTACGCCCCAGTCATAATCAGGACCTGTAACATTAGCCACTTCGTTGGGGAACCAGGAACCATTTAGGTACATGGCAGCTTGCCCCAGAGCGACTTCCATTTGCCCTGCAGGGAAGATGTTGCTAGCTGCTCTAGGAGAAATGTAACCCTTGGCAGCCAACTCTTCAAAGGCTTTAGCAAACTGCAACACTGCAGGGTCTCTCCACATTTGACCAGTGGAATCTGTCACCAATTGGATGACCCACTCTTGGCCCTTTAATTGGGCTAGGTACTGTCCGATCAACAGATCGACATAAGCATCGTCCACGGTTAACGCAGGAATGCCAATGGCCTTCAACTTTGCACAGGCATCTAGGAATTCATCCCAGGTTGTTGGGATAAAATCAATACCAGCCTGTTCAAATGCTGCTTTGTCATAGAATACAGCAACAAGCCAAGGTTGGTTTGGTACAAGGTACTGTCCCGCGCCATCCACATAGTCATCGAACACGCCGAGAATAGCAGGAATAATGGTTTCTTCGAAAGTCTGTCCTTCGGTTACTGCATAGACTTGATCATAATACGCATCAAGGGGCAGGAAGTAATCGGGACCAAGATTGTTCACAAGCCACTCGGCATCCTGCTCAAAAATGTCAATGTTCTGACCAGCATCTAAAGCAGGTTTGATGATCTGCCGGATATCACGGCCTGACCACTGCACGTTCACTTTTACCCCAGGGTTCGCCCTTTGAAAAGCAGCAATCGCTTCTCGAGTTACGTCGGCTTGGGGCTCCGCTTCGGTCCACATAGCCCAATAGGTTATTTCTCCAGAAAGTTCGGCGGCACTAACAGGAAACACCATCAAAGCGCACAAAAGCAACGTTATGACGAGCCATGACTTTTTCATTTTGTTTCTCCTCTCGATTTTGTCTTGCACTCACACGATCCTTGCCATTACCCACTGTTGTAACAATTCACCCCCCTGCTTCACTTCTTCAGCCAGCCCTAGCTGCTAGAAATTCTTCGACCTCGCTACTGGCGGGCAGAGACGGAATGGCTCCTGGCCTAGTCACTGTCAAGGCCCCCACTGCATTGGCAAACCGGGCGGCCTCGGGGAGCAATTTGCCCCTCGCAAGTGCCAACACCAAAGCACCGTTAAAGGCATCGCCGGCCGCTACGGTGTCTACAGCCTGGACCGCAAACCCCTGAACATGTTCTATCCCATCCTCACCTGCAACAAGAGCCCCATCTTCTGCAAGGGTGATCACCACATTGTTGGTCCCCTTGGCTAGTAGGATCTTCGCGGCCTGTTTGGCTGTTTGTAGATCTACGACCTTCACTCCCGACAGGATCTCTGCTTCCGTTTCGTTCGGGGTTAGGTATGAAATCTTCGCTAGCACAGCATCGGGAAGCTCTTGCGCGGGTGCGGGATTCAACAAGACTGGCACACCTCGTTGAAAGGCCATGTCTACTGCTCCACGTATCACCTCAAGATCCATCTCTAATTGGAGCATTACCATGTCACTTTGGGCCATAATAGGTTCAATTTTGCGTAACTCTTCCAGAGTATAGCGCATATTAGCCCCCGGCACGACAACAATGCGGTTGTGACCTAACTGATCTAAAGTGACAGAACCGATACCTGTAGGAGCCTCTTTATCCCTCAAAACGAAATCTGTGTTGATCGACTCGTTTTTGAGGACGGCTAAAAAAGCATCACCGAAATCATCATCGCCCAGTTTGCCTGCCATGGTGACCTTGCCACCCAATCGCGAGGCAGCAACAGCCTGATTGGCTCCTTTTCCCCCTGGAAAGCGGTGGAAATCTACACCAATAATCGTTTCTCCGTTTTCTGGTACACGAGGAGTGCGAACCACTAGATCCATCATGAAACTGCCAATCACTAGAATCTCCGGTTGTTTAGAATGCATCATAGTATCACTTCCCTGGTTAGTTACTGACACCAATGGTGAGCAAGAGATTGGCATAAGGTTGAATCTCACCTGTAACAATGACAAATGCTAGATTTTCGCTGGTAGAACACTCTAGGTAAAACTCATCACGACTAAGGGGTGCCAGCTCTATGGAGGGCAAGGCCTTCTCAAAACTGTCAAATATGGGGGGGCGATGATCATCATCGGGCCACATCACTTCAGCCCTTTCCATATTACAGATAGCCACCAAAGCCTCTAAAACAGCCATTACGCCCACCTGACCTGGAGCAAGATTCAGGAAAACCACCGGAACCGAACTCTTTACCCTTGTCGTCACTGGATAATTTCCATCCGTAATTAACACCTTCGCACCGTGCCCAGCCTTCGCCAAGTGGTAGAGAATGTCAGGATGTACTACTCTTGTTGTTAGCATCAGTTCATGCTCCCTTCTGGGATCTCGCCATACATGAGCTCAAATCCATGTTGTACCTCGCCGGTTTTGGGATCCAGGTACTGATGGTAGGTGCCCCAGCCCTTACCTGTAATCCAGAAGCCTTTAAAGTCATCCGCGAATACTCTTGGCGCAAACGTTACCTTCTGATCGACTAGGTCGCATTGATACCCAGTGAGCGCCAAGTACACTCCCCAACTCGATAAGGACCTAGCATAGTGATGACCGCATTCGACCTCATTCCACGGGTTGCGACGAAAACCGTCATGGCGATCGCGCACCGTTTTCACCAGAATAAGACCCTCATCCACATATCCCTCATAAATTAAGGTAGCAGCCACATGATACTCAATACCTGTCCACACCTCATTGGAATAGACAAAGGGTATTTTCGGTCGTCCGCCTCGGGGCCATGAGCACAGAAGCAAGCCAGCCTCGTCATTTAAGACATAGGTCCGTTGCGGATTAGCATGCTCTGAGAAGTCAGTACTGAAATTGTAGCGATAGATAGCATAGACCGCTTTGGCCACATGTTCTCTAGGCAGAATATATCCCAAGCCCGCCACATGGGCCAAAAACTGCCCAAAAACCTGGTCGGATAGACATCCCTTTCCATATTGATACCGATAGGCATTCACATCGTCAAGGATCTGTTCATAATACTCGCCGTTCCAACACATGCGGTCCATCGCCTGACTGCCCTCGAGAAAAACGTCCTTCCAGCGAAGAGCCTGGTCCTCATCTCCCATGGCTTCTGCAATTCTCACGCCCGCCTGCAAAGCAGCATAAAAGATAGAGTTGATCATCGAATTGGGTCCATAAAACTCGATATCATAGGTATTATGCTGTTCTCCATCTAAGACGCCATCACGATCTATGTCCCAGCGCTCCATGGAATAGTTGATCACAGCTCGAATCTGCGGCCAAATGGCGCTCATGAAGTCGTTGTCACCCGAAATCCGCCAATCACGATACGCCCTTACAACACACCCTAGCTGCCCATCTACCGCTGCAGGAAGGTTATTCCAGGTTGGTAAAAACTCCTCTTGTCCATAAACACTCAGAGAACGGAAATTCATTTCTCCCTCAGCGCTTGTCTCCTGCCTAAACTCAATATTCCTCATGCTTTGCTCCAATTTTGGGAAGAAGAAAGCCGCTGTCTGAGCATAATTCCAGACATGGGTACAGCTTCCCGGGCAACACCCATTTCTATCATGACAGCCCTCATAGGCAGCAAAAGTGCCATCCGCTAGCCAAAAGCATGTAGTGCTCCGAATAACTGTCAAATTGCTGGAGACTGCGTCTAAAACAAAGGCGGGGAGAGTGGTACTAAAAAATGCGTGGTGAAACTGACGAGATAGTGTTTCCAGCTCCCTCATATGAGCTACCATGTACTCACTGACGTTCCAGGCACTATCGAAAATTGTGGCGTAGTGATTTTGTACTACTTCTCGAGAGGAGCATGCAGATGTTTCGAATCTATGATCTTCATCCCAGTTCTTGACTCGGTTGGGGAAATACCAGGCTAAGACAAACTCAAAGACGCCACTTTCACCAGGTGCCAAAGTCTTCTCAACGCAAAGCGAGCCGACTTTTCCTAATTCCTGCAGAATCGTATTCCCTTTTGCCTCATTCTCACTCACCAAATCAAGGCGCCCATCAGAGGTAAAATCATCCCAGAAGTCTGTTGCCCCATCGTACCAGCCGCCAGCCAACCATTCAGGCTTACAGCTTACACCGGTTTGACTCGTCGTTGTCAAGGCCATACTCCCGAAGGTCTTATGATCGTTAGGGAGATCCGTTGTCATCTCAACGCCGGAAAAAGCTCCATTGTCCCTAAAGCGATTGGCCCCCTGACCCTCAAGTACAGGATAACGAAAGGTCTCATAGCCATCAAAACCCATGGCATTGAAAAGGGAGCCTGCAATACTGACCCTTTGCTCTTTACTCGATGCATTTTGCACAGTGTAACGCATAATTGCAGCGGGAATCCCTGAATTCACCTCGTCGAGGGGTATAAAGGGCGTAAAGGCCTCTAGAGCAACCTCTAGCGGTACGTTTTCGTCCTCTAAGCTGACCTGCACGAAAGGATATGCCCCACGAAGTGTCGACGTGGCAAAACGCGGCAACCCCCCTACCTCAGAGGAAATAAACCCGTGGGAATTGGAGAAAGGCGGATTGAGCCGGGCTTCTAGCACTTTAGCCACAGAATCTGTGCCGTCATCTGTACGAATAGCAAAAAAGGTGTAAGGAAGATAATTCCCCTTACCCGGTCGATTAAAAATCTCCCAGTCGCGCAATTCGCCCCGGGCACCAACAGAAACATTGCCCGTTCCGATTCCGCCTAGTAGAAAAGCCACTTCTGTCGCATCACTCGGGAAAACCCGTTGTTGCGTTACATTGTAGAGTTGTTCCTTGGTATAAAGCCGTCCGTCCATGCTGTTTTATCCTCCCTGCAAAGGCTATTTCACCGCTCCCGTTGTTAAGCCGTCCACCAAGTATTTTCTGGCGAATATGCCGAAAAGTAAGCCTGGCACCAACATGATACAAGCAGCCGCGGCCAAATTATTCCAGGCCACGCCTCTAGCTTCGATGAAACCGGTGACCGCTATCGGCATCGTCTGTGCGGTTGGCGATGTTGTCAAGTTAACTGCGAGCAGAAACTCGTTCCATGAGTTAATAAATACAAAGATTGCGGTAGCAAACAAGCCTGGGAGAGTAATTGGTAGAACTACCCTCCAGTAGATTTGAAACATATTGGCACCGTCAATCAAAGCGGCTTCTTCCAGAGCCTCTGGAACACTGGCAAAGTAACTAGAGAGAAGCCATATACAAAATGGTAATTGTGAAGCAGTATACGCTAGAATTAGGCTTCCATGGGTGTTAATGATGCCAGCCCTACTCATGAGCACATATAAGGGTACTACTAACACCACTGGCGGTACCATTTGGAACATGAGAATTCCAGATGCTAAAAATCCGCTTCCAGGCATTCTCAGCCGTACAAGGGCAAAGGCGCACATAGACCCGATTGCCAACGCAATCATAACAGTGAGCAAAGAGACGATGACTGAGTTAACAAAGTAGCTACCCATAATTCCTGAACTGGCAATATACTGGTACGATGCAGAATTGGGCACAAAGACCAGCTCCGGCGGGGACGCAAAAATTTGTCGCTCCGTCTTGATAGATGTCAAGAATAACCACACGATTGGAAATGCGGTCATAAACGCCAATAACGTTAAGCTCAGATACTTCATGGCTGTATAAAATTTGCGTTTTTTCATCAGTTACACCTCCAATCTATTTTGCAAACACATTCGTTTTGAACACCTTGTTGTAAAAAACTGTAATCAACAAAATGATCCCAAAGATGATGAATGACAATGCACTTGCATAGCCCGTATCAAAGTACTGAAATGCTGTTTCCACCGCAAAAGTGCTCACAGTGGATGTGGCACCTTGGGGGCCGCCACTCGTCAGTATGTATACGAGGTCAAACATCATAAAGACGTCCATCGTGCGCATGATCAAAACGACGGCAAATATGGGTTTCATAATGGGCAAAATAACATTAAAGAACTTTTTGAGACCCTCAGCCCCATCAATCACTGCAGCCTCTAGGGGCTCGATCGGTAAAGATTTGAACCCTGCTAAAACCACCGTAAATACAAAGGGAATATTCCTCCACACATTGGCCAAAATCACAACTAGAACAGCAGTTGCCTTGTTGCTCAAGGGCGCAAATCCACTAGTAAGAAAAGGAACTAAGCCAATTTCAGCTACCATCATGATTCTCCACAGAACAGCCACAACGACATAGGACATAATAACTGGGAAAAACAGTACGGTACGGTAAAATGATTCCAGCTTCACTTTTGAGTTCAACATTACTGCAATTCCGGTACCAATAATCAATTCAATTGTTAGGCTAGAAAACGTGATCACCAAAGTATTTCTGATCGCCCTCAGAAAAGGCCCATCCTGAAGGGCCATAATGTAATTGTCAAGGCCCACGAAGGTTTGACCTAGAAATGGACGTGCAATACTAAATCTGAAAAGACTCATATACAAAGAATAGCCCAACGGAAAGAGCAGGACACTACAGAGGATAAGAAGCGCTGGAAGGACAAATCCATATGGAGCTAGTTTGCGTTGACTACGACTTAGAAAATCCCTCATAATACTTCCTCCCTTACCTTTCGGGAATGAGGTGTAGCCTAAGGCTACACCTCTCTCGTTCTAGTAACCCGACTGCCGTAAAGTGCGAGCTAACTCTTGGTCAATTGTTTCTAGTGCTTCTTGCGGTACCACATTGCCATACATGGCATTTGCCAGATTCGAGTAGACGACTTGGTCGAGTCGATCCCAGATGGGCAGGGTTGGTGCGTTGAAGTATTGACTTTGCCCAGCGTCGAGTGCCACTACTAGTTCCTCGGCAAATGGAAATACCTCTTGGAACTCAGGGGACAAGATCGTGGAGCGACGAACTGGACCATTACCAAAGTCAATGGCTAAGCGGGCGTTATTTTCTGTGTTGGTAAGGAACTCGATAAACAGAAATGCCTCTTCGGGATGTTTCGAGTTGGCAACAACAGACACTGTCCATCCACCACAGATTGCATTTCCGCCGGGCACTGCTGCGTAACCAACTTTGCCAGCCACGTCAGATGCATTTTCGTCTTCAAGGGCAAAGTAGGCGGATAACATGAATTGGCTCATATGTGCCGCAAGACCTTGGGACACCATGGTATTTTTTTCAGCATAGAGATATTCTTGTGTGCCTTCACTGGCGAAACCATCATCCACCATTTGGATAAATAGCTCTAGGGCCCTGAGGTTTCCTTCCGTGTTCATCTGAGGTTCTAAGTCTGTGCTTAGAGGCAGGTTACCCCCTGTATTGAGAGCAACGGTGAAGAAATCCTGCAAAAGATGAGTGGCAGGATGACTGGCACCACTAAATACATAGCCGTAGATACCTTCTCTTTCCTTAAGCACTCCCATGTTTTCGTAAAGGTGGTCCCAATCAGCTGGATATTCCAGGTCATACTTCTCGTACAAATCTGCCCGATAGCACATCATGAGAATATCCGAGTTATAAGGTAGACCGAAAATAGACTGACCGTCTGGAGATACTTCAGCAGCACTGTCCGCAAGTGTACCTGGCGCAATGGCTGAAGTAACAAAGTCATCCATATCCACATCGTACTTCGTTACCAGATCGTCGAGTGGATACAAGAATCCTGATGGAATGTACTGAGCATTCATCAAAAAGTAACTCTCGACAACGTCATAGGCCCCTCCACCCGAGGCGAGCTCGGTGGTAACCCGCTGTGTGTATTGAGTGTAGGGAATCGGTACAATCTGAACTTGGATATGCGGGTACTTTTCCTGAAAAGCAGGAACAACAGATTGGGCAGCATCAGCCATTCGTCCCGCTTCCATGGCAACATTGAGGACAATTCCCGCGGCCTGCACGCCAAATGTACCTAGGAAAAATGTCCCCACGACCAGCAATACGACTAACAAGCTTGTTTTTTTCATTTCATCCCTCTTTCCCATAACAATGGTCTAGACTCTTGAAACGGCTTATCTGTTGTTTCAGCGATCCCTCCTTTCAGGCGAGAAGTAAACGATTACAGTTTCAGGTGAAAAGTCCCTTACATAGAATAACGGATGTCATTCTCCCTGGATTCGAGTCAACTTGGCCCCTAGACTACCTCCCGGATGATAGCGGTGAAAATCCGCAGAAGAGAACCCCCGTAAGATCGATAAGGTAACAGCTAAGGCGTCCCCAATAACCAGGGTTAACGTGGCACTCGTTGTAGGAGCGAGTCCTAGATGGTCCGCTTCTCTTTCATAGCGATAGGCGATGGACACATCACTAACTTTGGCTAAAGTCGAATTGTGGTTTGACGTTATGGATATCTTCTGGCAGCCGATTTGTCTCAATACTGGAACCAGACTGAGAACCTCACTGGTCTCGCCGCTATTAGAGATTAAGATCACCACATCATCTTCAGCAATCATGCCTGAATCGCCATGCACACCTTCGGTGGCATGCATGAAAAATGCAGGCGTTCCTGTGCTGGCAAAGGAAGCTGCCATCTTTTTGCCGATGATTCCAGACTTTCCTACCCCAGTGACTACCACCTTGCCCTGGCACGCCCGTAGCAAAGTGACCGCAGCCACATAGTTGCCATCAATCTGTTCAAGTAACCCGTGAACGGCCTGGGCTTCAACAGTAATCGCCTCCTTGATGAGCTGCAGCACATCCATCTAAACCCACTCCTGTTCCTGACGGGGTAGGCGCTCTGCCACAGGTTTAAGGCCAAAGGGTCTATGTGGTTCCACTTGGTACCAATACGCTGTACTAGACCAATCATCACTGCGGTGATTGTTGTGACCATGCTCGATGGTGACTCTGATTGATTCTTCAAACATAATTGGATCAGCAATATGGTAGCGATAAAGGGTAATCTTTCCGGCCCAATTGGGATCCCCAGCCTTGATGATCCCATGGTAAGGAGCGTTTACCTCCTGCGTGGGACACCAGGCTGTGTTAAAATAGTCTTCTGTTCCAGTTCCATGGAGGGTAGGCGGAAAAGACTCACCGTCAATAAAGATCATATCGTCCCCTTCACCATACCAATTCCACTTTCCCGTATAACGCAAATTGTGGATATTCAAGTTGCAGCCAACATAATGACCGCGCCCCTCGGCTTCAAGAACTACATAATTGCCTTCACCAGTGGTGTTTTCACCCTCCAACTGGAACTCATTATTCTTAAGGCCTTCTTCAGAAATGCCTTCCGTAGGGTTTTCACGATGCCAGCAGGCGTGAAAGCGTGCCTGGTCCCCAGGGAGACTTTCATACTGCTCATAGTCCACATAGTAGTAGAAAATCAGTGTTTCCTCAGATTCATTCGTTACCTCGATATGTGCACCGTCTGCAAAGGGCATGGGGAACCAACAGTTGAAGGACTTTCCATCCTCTGGGCTCATATCCAAAGGGGCCGACACAAAATTCTTGTGTTCAGCATGTCCCATACCAAAGAAGTCGCCAATAGGAACCTCCACACTAGCATCATCTTCGCCATCCCAATACATGCGAAACACAACCTTTCGCAAAAAATGCTCAGCATGACATTCCATGGTCACCCAAATGTGGGTGATACATCCGGAACCAGAAATGTCAGCTACGGTCGCGGTCGTTCCCGGCTTAATGTGCATCCGATCATCATTCCCACCTGTTCGATCGTAACTAGAAATGCGTTTGCGTTTCGCCGTGCGTAGCGTAGCGAGTTCTCGCAAAGAACTGCCCACCTGTTTACCCATTGTCACGTTATTTCCCCCTTTACGTATTTATGTCCAAACTCAGCTTACCTGTTTGTTCAAGAAATCCTTAACCTCATTTAGACGTGGCAGGGAAGGTATGGCACCTTCTTTGGTCACTACCAAAGCCCCCACGGCATTAGCAAACTTTACCGCCTGAGTTAGGGGCGTTCCATGGGCTATAGCCACAGCCAAAGCCCCGTTAAAGGCGTCCCCTGCGGCAACGGTATCCACCACCGGAGCCTGATAAGCAGGGACAAGTTCAGTCCCCGATTCGTTAGCGATCATGGCGCCATTTTCGCCTAAGGTAATGACCACATTGCGTATGCCTTTATTCAAAAGGATCTTGGCAGCCCTTTCCGCGGACTGGTGGTTCGTGACCTTGATTCCTGTGAGAATCTGTGCTTCTGTCTCATTGGGCGTTAAGTAGGTCACTTTACTAAGCAACCGATCATCTAAGCTTTGGGCCGGTGCGGGATTTAGGATCACCGGGACTCGATGTTTTGCAGCCATCACAACCGCAGCTTCCACCAAGTGAAGGTCCATTTCGAGCTGTAACATGATCAAATCGCTACTTCGCACAACATCCTGGATGGTCTCAAGATCCCCCTCCCCATACCGAAAGTTCGCACCTGGGACAACAACAATGCGATTATTACCCGTCGTTTCATCAAGAGTAACAAAGCCGACTCCAGTGGATGCTTCACCGTCCCGGAGGATATGTTTTGTGTTGATCCCCTCTTTATTCAAGACCTCCTGCATTTCGTCTCCAAAAAAATCTCGGCCCAATTTACCGGCCATGGTTACATGCCCGCCAAGCCTGGCAGCACTTACCGCCTGGTTCGCCCCCTTACCACCTGGGAAACGACGAAAACTCGAGCCAATGACCGTCTCTCCATTCCCCGGCACTCGGGGGGTTCGAACCACGAGGTCCATCATAAAACTTCCGATGACCAGAATCTCTGGTTGTTCATGCAGCTTCATCCTATCACTTCCCTGACGAGATACTGACACCCATTGTGAGCTAAGTGGTAAAGTATGTCAGGATGCACAAGTACTGTTGTTAACACGATTCCCTTCTCCCTTCTCAATCGATCCCATCTTGCGGCTGTACCTCGAGAAGAGCTATCTCCCGGGCCTTCAAAGGGATCCTAACAGTATCCTCAAGCTTTATATGGCGGCTCATCAGGCGAGTCTTCAGTTCAAGCGTGGATATGCACCCCCTAGGTAACTGGCGACGAATTTGGTACGCAGGAATCTCAAGTGTTATCTCTTCTTGGGCTAGGTTTGCAAAGAAAAGTCCGAGATTACCCTGGGCATCCCACCATACTGCGTGACTTACCTGTGGCACCCGAAAGGTACCCCGCTCATATAAGGAACCTAGACCACGACTTCCATTGTAGAAATACCAATCAAGATCGATTTTTGGAGTAGTAAGTTCAAGGGGCCTGGCCATCTGTCCATAAACTAGATAAGGTTTGCCAAATCCCGTACGGGCTGCCCCTATTTCTTTAAGGAACTCCACTTTCTTGGGATCTATGGGAAACGAAAGATCATCGATCGTAGCATAATGCCTTTCCACATCTTCCCTATGCCCATCTAGTTCTTCTAAGAAGGAGAACTCATAGTTGAGCTCAAAGAGCCCGCCCCAAAGTGTGACCCTACTGGCAATCCAATAGAAGATATCACCAAAATCAGGGGACAATTTCGCCCATCCATCTAAGCGAACGGGAGCGTAATCATGGTATACGTAGGAAAACAGGGGAATCTTTTCGGCTTGCCCACCTATAACCCAGTCCCTAAAGTAATCTCCCTCAAAGGTGGAAACCGGTCCTGCTTCAGCTCGGGCCTGGTAATAATCTAAGGTACCTAAAAAGACCTCGCTGATCATTTCCGTGCCTTGCGGCACATACATCGCACCGGCTTCGCTTGCAGCCTGCTTCGTTTGGGTCCAAAGTTCCTTATAGGCGCTTACAAGGACCGGTCCACTCCCTGGTTTGTGAGGATGATGGCTACTGTAGCAGGACATGTTCATATTGTTTGCAGAGATGTCGTAGTAAAAAGCGTCCATCCCCTCTCCTAAGAGCATGAGGTCTCGCCAGGTATGAAGGGACTGCAAGGTCTCTGTCGTGGGACACAAGTGGACGAAATTGTGGTTATCCCAGTTCTCAAACTCGGCGCTACGCCCAACCACGTCTTCTTCTATCTTGGCGAAGGAAGGGTGCCGCGGTTCAACAAGTAGATCAAATTCAAAGGCCGCAGCATAATCACCATTTTCCCGAATCGCTGCTAGATTCTGGGGGCAAAACCTAGCCGGAAACCAGTCATCCCTCTCAGCGGCCAGAAGCGAACCCCGATAATCTTGGCCTTCTTTCGGCCAGTTCACCCCTAGAATATGGAAAACAGGTCCGTCTACTGCATCGTGAAAGAACCTAAGCCACCTGGAGCGATCTTCAGTGGGGTTAATACCAAAGGTGGCAAACTGCACGTCTTCCAAGAGCCATGTGGCTTTATCCTTGCGTTCGCGCCACGGTCCTTTAGAACACCACCCTTGCCCCAGGGCCCAATCACGGTACAGGTCGGCCGCGGCATACCATGAACCATCCCTTAGAGCACCAAAAGCCATCGCGTAATCAAGCTTGGGGCAGGAGCCCGACTCAATTATGTCTGCTTCGTGGATGAAGCTAGCCTCCAGATGCTTGTCGTCTCCTGATTTAAAGAAGTTAATCCACTTCTTATGGCCCTTTGGATCTTGGCAGGCAAAATAGAAACCGCCCACTCCCTCAGCAAAATAAGTCATAAACTGCATGGGAGATCCATCAAATCCTTTGGGATACACGGAGGCAATAATACCTCTGCTAGGTAGTGGCCCAGCAAAGGCCATGGGCCTGCTCTGAAAGAGATGCATGGGATCGCGAAACAGAAAACCTGTTGCTTGAGGATGTGCCAGACAGTTCTTATCAGAGGGCGATATGAGCTCCGCAATCCCTTGCCATCTGGGGTAGGTGAGTTTCCTGATGATGCGATCCGTATTATTTTCAACTGCCAGGCGCAGGGTTGCAATACGCTCCCCTGTTTCAAGGACGACATGGCCCTTGATCTTGATCCCCAAGCGCGACTCCCACAAGAGTGTGAGTTCTTGCCCTGCGGCGGACTTCTCTAAATGCGAAGAGAAGTCAAACTCAATAGCCGGCGCGTATCCGTCAAACTGCAGAAGAAAGGCCGGCTGCGCCTCTAGTATCTCTCGCATTGCCCCATCCATGAGGGAAAGCCCACTTATGAGGTCTGTGACCTGGAGAATGGCACCTGTCGTGTCACTAAACTCGATGGAGAGACATTCATTTCTAAGTTCCACAAAAAGCCTCCTTGCTAACCTTTCATACCTGTCACTGTTATACCCTCAATGATGTACCTTTGGGCAAAGGCGAAGGCCAGAAGCACCGGAATCATTACAAGGGTAGCAGCGGCCATTAAGAGGTTCCAATCGGTATAATACTGTCCCTGGAACGAATATAGGCCCAGAGTTAAGGTGAACGTCTTTTGGCTTTGCAGCATGATCAGGGGCCACATAAAGTCATTCCACACCTGCATAAGGGAGAAAACCCCCAGAACAGACAATACTGGTTTGGTAAGGGGTAGCATGACCTTAGTGTAGATCGTGAAGAGATTGGCTCCATCAATGAGGGCTGCTTCATCTAGATCCCGCGGTATGGTCATCATGAATTGGCGCATCAAAAATGTTCCGAAAGGCCCACCAAACAACCCTGGTATGATCATGACCATCCATGTATCCAACCAGCCATAGTTGCGCATGAGTACGTACATGGGCACCTGCGTCACTTGGGTGGGAATCATCATGGTCGCGAGATACAAAATGAACAATTTGTTCCGCCCGGGAAACTTCAATCGTGCGAAAGCGAAACCGGCTAATGAGCACGATATAAGCTGGCCTATCATCACAGACACGGAATAAAATACCGTATTCAGGAAGTATCGGCCAAAGGGGGCCGCCTTGAAGACATCCACATAGTTAGACCAAACCCATCTATCCGGCAACCACTTGGGAGGGTAGACAAAGATTCCCCCGGATGTCTTAAGTGAACTGACTACGGTCCAGTAAAAGGGCAGTAAAACGACAACTAAGATCGCCGCCATAGCAAGAAAGACGAAGGCTTTCTTCAAAAGCCTTGCTGGTGTGAAATGAGTCATAAGTCTGCCTCCTCTTACATAAAGGATATGTCTTCTCCGCCCGACCTAGTTACCCGTAGCTGAATGATGGTGAAGACCAAGATAACCACGAATAGCACATAGGACATGGCCGAAGCATAGCCCATATCAAAGAAACGAAAAGCGTTCTGGTAAATATACATCCCGTAAACACGGCTGGCATCGCCGGGGCCCCCATTTGTCATTACAAAAGGTTCTGCAAATACCTGGAAGGCCCCAATGCTAGACATGACGCCAATAAAGAAGAGCGAGGGGGTTATTAGAGGTAGCGTCACAGACCAGAACATCCGCCAGTTACTGGCACCATCGATGCGAGCAGCCTCATAGTACACGGAAGGTATGGCCTTTAAGCCAGCCAAGAAGATAACGGCATTATACCCCATCCCTTTCCAAATGGACATGATGGCTATGGAAGGCATGACCATGGTCTCGCTCGTAAGCCAGTCTACAGTGGGCAAACCAACAACGCTGAGGAGATAGTTAAACAGACCAATATCCGTATTGTAGAGCCAACGCCAAATGACGGAGACCGTTACCAAGGACATGACTTGGGGAATGAAGACAGCTGACCGAAAAATGGTTATGCCTCGCATAGCCCGGTTCATAAGCAAAGCGAGCATTAACCCTATAACGATCCCACCTGGTACAGTCAGAACTACGTAGTATAAGGTTTTCCCCATGGTTCTCCAAAAAAAGGGATCCCACGTAAATAGGTCTTTGTAATTGGCCAGGCCCACCCATTGAGCGGGCGAGAAAAGATTCCAATCCGTAAAACTCATAAAGAACGCAAACAAGATCGGATAGATCGTAAAAGCTATAAGTCCTCCAAAATTCGGTAATAAGAAAAGATAGGCCGGTCCGTATTTCTTGATCGCCCGTAAGAATTGCCTAGATCGATGTTTCATCACAGCAGCCCTCCTCTTTGGGAACGAATACTTGCACTATTACTAGTGCAAGTATTCGTTAATCTAGAACTATCTTACCCGCCGCAATGCAGCATTGTTTTCGGCTTCAATTAAAGGAAGAACCTCGCTAGCTGGTTTAATGCCGCGGAATACATCATCAAACAGACGAACCCAAGCCTCGTTAATGCGTCCCCATTCTGGTGAGAGGGGCATTGGTTTGGCGTGTGCTGCGGTGTCGGTAAAGACAATTGCATTATCTGGTTCGAACTCGCTCTTGGCGAACACGTTCTCCGAAACAGACTTCATAACTGGTGTAAACAGCCCCGTGCTGGCAATGACTTCTTGCCCGCGGGGACCTGTCATGAACTTTACAAATTCCCATGCCTCTTTAGGATGCTTGGTAGCTGCGGCAATGGCCAAGCCTGTTCCGCCCACTTCTGAACGAATATTAGCGTCGTGACCCTTCGGTCCAATGGGGAACGGAGCAACGTCATAATCCAAGCCTTTTTCTGCCTTAGCAGAATTGAAGAGTGGAACAAACCAGTGTCCAACAGTTCCCATACCAATTTTGCCATCAGCGAACATGTCATGGTTTGTCTGAACCTGGGATTGAACATTGGATGGAGCAACGCGATGGACGTTGATCAGGTCAGCGTAGAATTGCACTGCTTCGACGGACTCTGGAGTATTAATCGTGCTTCGGGTTGGGTTGACTCCCCGATCAAACCACTCTGCGCCATTGGTGAAGGACCAGACCATGGCTGTCAACGGGGGATCCCACATGTCAGCATAACCAAACTGAGTAACACGGCCGTTTTCATCAACCTTGGTCAGAGCCTTGGCATACTCCAAGAACACATCCCATGTCCAGGTCATGTCATCGAAGGTGTTTGGGGGGAACTCTAAGCCAGCTTCTCTAAACAGGGTCTTGTTGTAGAACAGAACGATACCTGTATTCTGTTCTGGCATGGCAACGTGTTTACCGTCCCAGTTAAACATATCGAGATAGGTCTGATAATAGTCATCCTTATAATCCTGGAATTCGGGGTCATTTTCCATTAGGGGACCTAAGTCTAAGTACATGTTTTGCATGGCATAAGCTGGATAGTTTAACTCCCAGGCCATGGTGACATCTGGTGGGTTGCCGCCAGCAAACATGGTCAAAATCGCGTCTTGGGCGACTCCGGGTGGGATTTCAGCTTGAATCTTAATATTGGGATGCAGGCGTTCAAATTCCGCGATCAACTGTTCACGTACCGCTGCTTCCTCGCGGTTGGCACCGAAGGTATAGCGTAGGGTAACAACATCACCTTGAGCAAATACATTAACACTGGACGCTAATACTAACACCAATAGCGCAAGAGCAATAAGGTTGAATCTACGTTTCATGGATTTTCCTCCTCACAAGAAATAGCCAAGCATGTAGTATTTAAAACCGTCGCTCAACACACCTCTTAGGTCCAACACCACCACCCTTCACATCGGCAAACCAACACGTCCCGAGTAATCGTTTACATCGCAGTGAAAAAAGAGCGACTAGCATTTTTCTCAAGTAACGCTGCGTAAAGTAAACGATTACATTCCCACCTAAATAAAAACGCGAGTCAACTAACTTTCTATTAATACTATAAGCATGTTGTTAATCTTTGTCAACCTTTCTGAGCTAGTTTTTTAGTTTTTGTTGTCTATGTTTTATTTTTTCGCTCCCCATCAACTCATCTCGATGATGATCTTGGGTTGAAGCGCAAGGGCCCTGGCAATTCCAATGCGTTGCCGCTGACCTCCACTGAATTCATGGGGATAGCGGCGCATGTAATAGGTTCGCAGACCGACATCGGTCAAGAGTTTCGCCACCCGCTCTTCCCTTTGCTTGCGATCGCGCATCCCGTAGATATTGAGGGAATCACCGATAATGTCACCGACTACTACCCATCAGCATATTGGCGGCAATGGAGCTTCCGCGCTGAACACTCGAGTTGGATGTCGATCTTTTCACAGAAAATCCTCCTCTTTATATTAAGTTCCCATCAACACCAGTTCGAGCTAACCCCTCCCTTCCCGATTGCCTAACCGACTTTGACATCGTCCAAACGACTGTAAAGAACTCAAAAGCGTGCGCATATCTTATATTACTTCTAGACCATTATTGTCCGGAAGCTGAGGAAACGATTTATGTGGTTCCTGTTGGTACCAAAAGACAGTGGAGGCAACATCATCCTGAAGGGGCAAGTAACGACCTCCCGAACGCCATCCCAAAGCTTGGATTGTTACCCTTAAGTCCTGCTCGAAACGGATGGGATCAAGTACATGCCAGCGATACATGCCAAATCGTTGCTGACTGCGATATAATCCATCGGGCTTGATCACCTGTGGCAATCCTAGAAACGGGGTGGAGTATATACCATACTCCCCTTGGGGATATTCGAAGTTCCAGGCGCCGCCGAAGTAATCCTCCGTTCCTGTGCCGCAGATCGTGGGAAACTCCCGATCACCGTCGAGGTAGAACTTGATTTCACCTTCGCCCCACCATCCTGTGTTGTTGACACCCCAGGCGATATATGTGCCAACATAATGACCATGGCCTTCGACCCCGTCAATTAAGGTGTGAACATCTTTGTATGGTAAGGGATTGCTTCTCCTGAATTGGGCATGAAAATAGGCGGCCTGCTCAGGGACACCTACCAAAGAATAATCGATCTGGTAGTACAAGACAGCCCTTTCGTCACTGATATTTTCCACTTCAAACCTAGCTGATTTCCTGAAGGGCATTTCCCAATACGAATTCATGCCACCGGCGGGGTTGACAGCTATGGGCAAGGAATTCACGTTGCAGCGTTCTCCCCAACCATTACAGAAGAAGTCACCGATGGGTGTTTCTACCGAAGCCTCAAGCTCATCATCCCAATAAATACGAAAAATTAGATGGCGCCATTGTGGCGGAAAGCACGTTAACCAAATGTGTTGGATCACCCCAGGTCCTGTAATGGTACCGAGTGTAAAAGTTTTTTGCGGTTCGATAAATACGGAAGGGGAGACCTTCCATCCCTGGCCTAGTTCACGGGCGCACTCTTTACCCGTGCCCTCTGTGGCCATGCCGCCTTTTCCCTTTTCCCCTGTAAAGTTTTCTGGGCTAATAGAGCGGCTTTTCGCCTTCGACAAGATTGAAAGATTACTCATTCCAAACCCATTGAATGCCTTCATCGCAAGTCCTCCCTGGCAAAGTTCTCGAAAGTAATCGTTTACATGGAATAAAAAAATGCATGTACAGTGGCATCGTCTTTGTAGTCATTTACAGTTTCATGTAAAATAAAACGCCGAGTCAATAACCGACTCGGCCAAAGTATAAATAACTATTTTATTTTTGTCAACTATTGTAAATTTCATTTGACTGTGATGCCCAGTTGTTGCTTTACCACATGGGAAACGACCTCGGCATGACGATCCTCAAGTCTCCGTTGTACCACCCTCCCCGTGAGTTTCCCTAGAGTGCGGGGTTCTTGTTCCACATACCTTAGGGAACTGCCAAACAAGAGATAGTTCTCAATGGCACCATAGGAGCCGGCCACAATGTCTTTCCCGATCACAAAACCGTGCTTAATCAATTTAGAAATGGCACCCACGGCCATGAGGTTGTTCAGGGCGATGATCGCCTCAGGAGCATCTTCTTGTAGAAAATGTTCAACAGCCCGTTCTCCCGATTCTAGTGTGAAATCACCGAAGTATTCCCTAACGGCTAGTCTAGGCGCATGCTGCCTGATTGCAGCCATGCAGCCCGAGGCCCTTTGATAAGCTGTACTTGCGCTCATGGGACCGTGAATAATTCCCAAGGACTTGATACCTAGGTTGATCATAGACTGGGCTAACTCATAGGCGGACCAGAAGTTATCTTCGACGACCGAGTCCATCACATTGGCTAAAGATTCAGGCAGGCGGTCTATCAATACCACGGGAATGCCCTTTTCATCAATTGTCCGAATGACCTCATCATTTCCCCCTGCTGTAGCTAGAACCAGACAATCAATGCGATCTTCAGACAATACATTTAGAAGCTTTTTCTCCTTGTTGCTATCCTCGTCAGAGCTGGCCATAAGCAAACTAAAATCCAAGGCCATCACATCTTCAATGCCTTTGATGATCTGCATAAAATACGGGTTAGAAATGTCCGGTACCAAGATGCCAATGGCATTCGCTTTTCTCGTCTTCAGGGTTCGGGCAGCTGCATTAGGATGATAGCCCAAAGTGGTCACGGCATGCTGCACCCGCTCCACGAGTTCATCTTTCACAGGTGAGCTCCCATTTAGAACCCGCGACACCGTAGCTGTAGAGACACCGGCGTATCTTGCCACATCTTTAATTGTGATATTTCTTCGACCGCGTGCTGTCACGTGAAAGCTCCTTTGCACCTGTCTGTCCGCCTGACAGGAGTAATCGATTACAATACAAGAGAAAGAGAGTGGTACTTGTCCTACATAGTATCCTAAAGAATTATTTCCCCTTTGTCAATATCTGCCACAGGCCGGGTTGACCCAAGAAAGGGAGCCGAGTTATGTCAATTGCGGAGGAGTTCCCCGATGAGCACATCGCTATGGACCATGTAAGGGCAACGGCGAACAGCTTACGTTAGTGCCATTTCCCAAACGTCCCTCCTCCCTTCTCGTGGACCCGACCGGTGGAATATGCTATTCTTAAGGCGTGACAGCTAACCACGTGGACGGAAAGGCATTGAAGGGGGAGTCCGAAATGGCAATTCTTAGAGTGAATCAGGTGACGAAAAAGTTTGGCCACTTTACTGCTTTGGACGGCATTGACATGGAAGTGCAGCACGGCGAAGTATATGGGTTTATTGGGCCCAATGGAGCAGGTAAGACCACCACCATTCGTATTCTACTAGGAATTCTCCAAGCCACCTCAGGTACGGCCCAGATTTTTGGCAAAGACGCTTGGAATGACGCAGTGGAAATTCACAAGCAGATTGCCTATGTCCCTGGTGATGTAAATTTGTGGTCCAATCTTACCGGGGGCGAAGTCATCGATTTGTTTGTTAAGCTCCGGGGCACAAATGCCAAAAATCGTAGGGAAGAGTTGATTCAGCGTTTTGATCTAGATCCCTCGAAAAAGTGTGGTACATATTCGAAAGGTAATCGCCAAAAGGTAGCCTTGATCGCCGCCTTTGCCTCCGATGCCGATTTGTACATTCTAGACGAACCAACATCCGGCCTTGATCCCTTAATGGAGCAAGTGTTTCAAGAATGCATTGGCGAGGTCAAGGAGGCAGGCAAGAGCGTCCTGCTCTCCAGCCACATCCTGTCCGAAGTAGAAAAACTCTGCGATAGAGTGAGCATTATTCGTCAAGGGAAGATAATCGAAAGTGGCACTCTCCAAGAGTTACGCCATCTCACCCGCACCCGCGTCAAAGTGGATACGGCCAAACCCGTAGCAAATCTAGACCAAGTTGAGGGTATCCACAACCTAAAAACTCTGGATCGGGGAGTTGTATTTCACGTTGATACCGACAAAATTGGATCTGTGATCAAGTACGTTAGTGACTATGGAATCCTGGCCCTAGAGAGTACACCACCCACCTTGGAGGATCTGTTCATCCACCATTACCGGGATAAGGGAGGTGGAAGGTAATGGGAAGCGCAGCAGGTACACATTTCACAAATGTCGGCATCTTGGTGAGATTCATCTTGCGGCGTGATCGAGTGCGTATTCCTATTTGGATATTATCCTTGGTTGGCATCTCCATTGCAGTCGCCTTAGCCTTTCCGGGACTCTACCCCCCAGGGCCAGAACGGGATATTCTTGCCGAGACGATGAAGAACCCAGCCATGACCTCCATGCTAGGGCCCGGATATGGACTGGATAATTATCACATTGGAGCTGCTATGGCCCATCAAATGCTGCTCTTCACGGCGGTGGCCGTAGCCATTATGAATATCCTCTTGGCCATTCGTCATACAAGGAGTGACGAAGAGGCAGGCCGCATTGAGGTGATTCGCTCCCTTCCCGTTGGTAAGCTCGCCAACTCTGGGGCCACCTTTTTCGTTTTAGTCATGGTCAACCTTGCCTTGGCCCTGGTCATGGGCGTAGGTTTAAGGGTACTTGGCCTGGAGGGTATGGACATGGCAGGGTCTTTACTGTACGGTGCCGTCTTGGGTGTCACTGGGATTTTCTTTGCGGCCGTTACCATTTTCATTGCGCAGCTCACCGAGACCTCACGGGGTGCCCTGGGATTTTCCTTTACTTTTATGGGGCTAAGTTATCTTCTCCGGGCGGTAGGCGATCTTAGTAGCGAAGCCCTATCTCTCGTCTCGCCTTTAGGACTGATTCTGCGAACAGAAGTCTATGTGAACGATCACTGGTGGCCAATACTTGTGATGTTGGCTGCCTCAGTTATCTTGATCATGTTTGCCTTTCGCCTGAACACCATCCGCGATCTCGAGGCAGGTTTTGTTGCTGCCAAGCCAGGACCCAGCAAAGCCTCCCGCTTTTTGCTTAGTCCTTTGGGCTTAGCACTGCGGCTACAGAAAACGACGATTATTAGCTGGGTCGTAGGCATGTTTGTTCTCGGGGTATCCTATGGTTCGGTTTATGGAGACATTGACGCCTTCTTCCAGACCAGTGACCTCTTTGAGCTACTCTTGCCGGGAACGGAAGGTTTCTCCCTTACAGACCAGTTCACAGCAACCTTGCTTGCGGTGATGGCTATGATTGGGATGATCCCAGTCTTATTGACAGTGCTCAAGCTTAAATCCGAAGAACAGGCGCATCGCACCGAGCATGTATTGGCCAGGGCGGTCTCCCGCAGGGAGATTTTAGGAAGCTACATATCTATAGCACTCCTTTTGGCCATAGTGATGCAAGTTGTATCGGTCCTCGGGCTCTGGTCAGCAGCTACAGCTGTTATGGATGAGCCATTTAACTTGTCCTTAACCCTCAAAGGAGGCCTTAGTTATGTGCCCGTTATGTGGATCATGGTTGGCTTGGCAGCTCTTTTGATCGGGCTTGCACCTAGATTAACAGGCCTAATCTGGATCTGTTTAGCCTATACCTTCTTCATCATCTATTTCGGTGGACTACTCCAAGTGCCTGAGTGGCTCGGCAAACTGACACCCTTTGGTTATGTTCCTGATGTACCTTTGGAGAAAATGGGTTTTCCTCTGACGCTGGCTTTGATCTTAGTGGCGTTCATCCTAACAGGACTGGGACTGAAGGGTTATGAGAAGCGAGATATTTACGGCTAAATTAAGAAAGGGAGCTTGGAGGATCATCCCAGCTCCCTTTCGCTTTCCCGTTCTAAGCTCCATGTAAAGCTACAAATCCAAGAACGGCAGTGGCGAATTCGTCCTTCTTCTCATAAAAAGAGGCATGTCCCGCATCTTCAATAATGACCATTTTCGCGTCTTCAATGCGTTCCTGAATCTTCTTCACCTCCCAAGAACATCTAGCACCCTGCGTGGTTGACATTGAACCAGATTTGCGGTTCAAACCTGCAACCCGAGTCGAGAATGCCTGTGCTTCAGGTTCAGCAGCGATTGCTGCGGCAAAGAACGCAATTGAAGCTGGTGAAGCCGATCTGGCCTTGGTTATTGGGGTAGAAAAAATGACCAGCCTTGACACAGCCGGTGTAACCAAGGTGCTCGCCATGGCCTCCTATTGGCCTGAAGAAGGGGAGATCGGGATGACATTCCCAGGTCTATTTGCAGAGTATGCTAAAGGTTCTGCGTTTGTGGCAGGCAAAAAAGCGATCCAAAAAGCCTATGAACTGGCGAATATAACAGTGGAGGATCTAGATTTCGCGGAGGTCCATGACTGCTTTACAATCGCGGAGGTTCTAGCCTATGAAGCGATGGGACTTGTTCCCGAAGGGCAAGGACGCAGAGCCATCGAAGAGGGATTAGTCGAGGTTGGTGGTAAGCTACCGGTGAATGTTTCTGGGGGTTTAAAAGCGAAGGGACACCCTGTAGGAGCAACGGGTGTATCCATGGCAGTCCTTGCTACACGCCAACTCCAAGGAAAAGCCATTGGTCACCAAGTTAATGGGGCAAGAGTAGGATTAACCTATAACATTGGTGGAAGTGCTGCTAGTAACTATGCTTTGGTTCTTAAGGGGACGAAGTAAGCTGTAAAGGGGAAGCGGATATGTAACAAGTCCAGAGGAGCGTTCTCTGGACTTGTTTGGGTTTACTTGTGAGGAGCTCTTTTGAGCATCTGCAAAATCCCCCTTGACAACCTTTCATACTCGACATATTATATATGATAGATACATATCCTAGATATGAATATAACTAATAAATACTTAAGGAGGCCACCATGGATATTATCACGTTTAGCCATCACATTTGGGATCTCATGCGCTCCATCGCCCACGGGATCGACAACACTTTACGAGTCATTGTCGATGGATTTGGGGTCACCATGGTACAAATGCGGGTCTTAGTCGAACTGAGGCACTGCCAGATGTGTACGATCGGAGACCTAGCCGAAGCCATGAGATCAGCACCAGGCAACGCATCGGCCATGTGTAAGACCCTCGAAAAAAAGGGGCTTGTCACCCGCACCCGTAACCCCGATGATGAACGCATCGTATTAGTCACGCTTACCGATCAAGGCAGAGGTTTACTCCAAGAAATTGAAAAGGAGCTGACCGCCAAGTACGACCCCCTGCTTGCGGAGTATTCTAGTGAGGATTTTGAACAAATTCTTCTAGGGATGGGCAAATTAAAAGAAGTCATTACAAGTTTGCATCATGCCTTTAATGCAAATCAACGAAGGAGGTAAGTTCCTATGGCCGATCCAAAAAAACCTACTCGAAAACCCTTGATTTTTTACTACCTTGTCTCTTTGCTCGTCCTGTTTCTAATTAATGTGCTAATCGTTCCTATGTTTGTGCGTGACCAAGTCACTGAGGTGGATTACAGTGTATTTCTCCAAGCCGTCGAGGAGAAGCGTGTAACACAAGTAGAGTTAAGCGCTGATGGCCAACAGATCCTGTACATGGCCAAAGATCAACACGGGCAACTCCAGACCTACACAACCGTAGCCATGCCTGACCCCAACCTTTTAGAGAGGCTGCGAAGCAGTGAGTCTGGCATCCAGTTTTCCCGGATTAAACCTACCCAAACCTCACCCCTTCTGACCTACCTGTTTAGCCTAATTGTACCCATTTTGCTCATCTTTGGTTTGGGCCGACTGTTTTCCAAGCAATTGCAGCAACGCATGGGTAATACCATGTCCTTTGGTAAAAGTAATGCCCGTATCTACGTAGAAGCCCAAACTGGTAAGACCTTCGCAGATGTGGCAGGACAGGACGAAGCGAAGGAAGCCTTAACAGAGATTGTGGACTTCCTCCATCATCCTGACAAGTACGCAAGTATCGGTGCCACACTCCCTAAGGGAGCCTTGTTAGTGGGCCCTCCAGGAACGGGCAAAACCCTCCTAGCACAGGCGGTAGCCGGCGAAGCTGATGTCCCCTTCTTCTCCATTTCCGGTTCGGAGTTTGTGGAAATGTTTGTGGGCATGGGCGCAGCTAAGGTGAGAGACCTATTCAAGCAGGCAACCGAAAAAGCCCCCTGTATCGTCTTCATTGACGAGATTGACACCATAGGGAAAAAGCGTGGAGATGGTGGATTCTCTGGAAACGACGAAAGGGAGCAAACCCTCAATCAACTCCTCACAGAGATGGACGGTTTCGATGGCCGCAAAGGTGTTGTAATCTTAGCCGCCACGAACAGACCCGAATCCCTCGACCCCGCCCTACTCCGTCCCGGACGTTTTGACAGACGTATCCCGGTAGAACTACCAGATCTCAACGGACGGACAGCCATCTTGAAAGTTCATGCAGCCAAAATTGCCATGGATAGTGATGTGGACTTTGAAGCCATTGCTAGGGCTACAGCTGGAACCTCTGGTGCGGATTTGGCAAACATTATTAACGAAGCCGCCCTCAGGGCTGTACGGATGGGAAGGAACCTCGTTCGCCAAGAGGATCTTCAGGAAAGCGTGGAAGTTGTCATAGCTGGTTATGAGCGCAAGAATGCCACCATCTCTCCAAAAGAAAAGGAAGTCATTGCGTACCATGAGATTGGCCACGCCTTAGTTGCAGCGAAACAAACAAACACCGCACCAGTAACGAAGATCACCATCGTGCCACGTACATCGGGAGCATTAGGATACACGATGCAAGTGGAACAAGATGAGCGCCACCTTATGAGTAAAGAAGATGCCATGAATCGTCTCGCCACATTGACCGGTGGGCGCGCCGCAGAAGAGCTGATTTTTAATACCGCCACCACAGGTGCAGCCAATGACATCGATCAGGCGACCAAGCTAGCCCGTGCTATGGTAACCCGCTACGGCATGAGTGACCAGTTTGGCATGGTTGCCTTGGAAACACTCTCCAACCCCTATCTCGGAGGAGATAGTTCGCTAACCTGTTCGAGCGAGACGGCAGCTGAAATCGATAAAGAAGTAATCAAACTCGTGAAGCAAGGACATGAAAGAGCTATCACTATCCTCAAAGATAACATGGGTAAACTGCACGAATTGTCCCGGGAGCTTCTGAAGAAGGAAACCCTTACAGGACAAGAATTCGTGGAAATCCTAGAAAGCTAGGTATGCTTAAAAGCACTGGGGAAGGTTGCCAAGACCTTCCCCTTTTTCTTTCCTTCCCTCGCTTCTGGAACCCTTCACCCGGGAAGTACATTCCCAGGAGTTAATAAATCCTACCTTGGGGTTGAATAAGCGTCCATTGTTTTTACGCGGTTAGAAGGCTAGAATAAAAACAGATAGAGCACCTTGCGCCCTGTGAGGAGGATTACATGAAATTGAGTATCGGCGAGGTTATCGTGACTAAGCGAAAGGAAAAATCATGGACACAAGAACAGTTGGCGAATGCCGTGGGGGTTTCAACCCCAGCGGTCAGTAAGTGGGAAACAGGGGCAACATATCCAGACATTACACTGCTTTCTCCTATTGCCCGTGCTTTGAACACCACGGTAGACGAATTGCTTTCCTACCAAAACGAGCTCTCAGCAGATGATGTGGGCGAGCTTACACGAAAAGCGGCAAGGACTTACGAAACAGATGGTTTTGATCGTGGATGGAACTATTGTCAAAACCTCTTGCAGGAATACCCCAACAGTGTTCCCTTAAAGTTCTATCTTGGTAATCTGTTCCAGAGTTTCATGTTGATGAAACCTAATATGGAGAGCCAGGAGATACGGAGCTACTATCGGCAATCGGCCAACACCTATGAAGAAGTACTGTCAAGCGGACATCCAGAATTCTCTTACCATGCAACGGTAATCTTAATCGGGCACTATATAATGCTTGACGAACTTGATCGAGCGCTCGAATTATTGAATCGTTTACCAAAGGCACGAATAGACCCTGATTTGCTCTACCCATCAATTCATGCTTTACGCGGAGAGCATGACGAAGCAATGAAGTTGACCCAAGAAAACATCAGACGGTACCTCCCCAGAATTAGCCAATCCCTAAGCGTACTATGCGCCCATGCCCGAGAGCATGGCGACATGGACAGAGCCTATACCCTTGCACAAGTGAACGTTGAGATGACAAAACTGTTCGGCGTAAGTGGGGAAATCGCCTATCCCGATGTGATCAAAACCCTTGTTTCCAGGGAAGATACGCAAAATGCACTCAATTGTCTGGAAACATATGCTCAAAGCATACTTGAGCTTAGTTACGACTACTCTAATAATCCAGTTTTTGATAGATTAGAGGAAGAACCCCAAGATACTTCTTATATCAAAAAAGTTCTTGCACAAAGCATCTTGATTGACAAGGAGTATGCTTCGCTAACAGACGAACCGCGCTACACCCGCATCGTTGAGAAGTTGCGGGAAATTGCCGAAGCAACGACAAACACGTTCCGCGACTGACAAGGAGTAAAGCCGGAAACACCGGTTATCAGATGTAGCTATTCCCACTGGATCCGGGCACTCCATTTGTTCTGCAAAGGAGGTTCTTGCCAATCTTAGGCGAATCCTAAGAACGTCATACGCAGAACCTATGAATTAGCTCCAGGAGGTACAAAAGTGAAACCAAGTAGAGAACAAGCATGGCAAATGCTCACAGAGTATACCAAATCAGAGGCCCTACTACAACACGCCTTAGCTGTAGAAGCCGTGATGAGACACTTCGCCAAACTTTCAGGTGAAGACGCTGATGAGTGGGGAGTTATCGGGCTTCTCCACGATCTAGACTACGAGCAGTTTCCCGACCAGCATTGCCACAAGACGGCAGAAATCCTTGAAGAAAAAGGGGTAGATGCAAAGTACATTCGGGCAGTGTGCAGTCACGGCTACGGTATTTGTACAGACATCGAGCCCCAAAGTGAGTTGGAGAAGACCCTCTACACCATTGACGAGCTAACTGGGCTGATTAACGCCGTATGCCTCATGCGACCATCAAAGAGCGTGTTGGATTTAGAAGTGAAGTCCGTCAAAAAGAAATTCAAGCAATCCAGCTTTGCCGCAGGTGTCAACAGAGAGGTCATTCTAAAGGGCTGTGAAATGCTGGGGATGGATCTAAATGATGTCATCTCTGAAACCATAGAGGGCATGCGCAAAGCCGCCCCTGAAATTGGCTTGCAAGGAATTCTCTAATTCCCGAAATCTCTAGTTCTCGCGCTCCAAAAGTCAAAACAGCCTGTGATCAACACTCCATCACAGGCTGCTGTTTTTCTAACCTAAGGGATGATCAAAACCTCCGTATAGTTCTGGAAGTACTTTTGTGCGGCCTCTTTGATATCGTCCGGTGTAACCTCATCAAAGAAACTCATATAGTCATCGACCCACTCATAACCCCATCCTGTCAACTCCGTCATGGCCAGCATGAGGGCCTGGCTCAAGTTAGTCTCGTTTTGGATCAGGTACATGCCCCGTTTTTGCGTGGCGATATGAGCGATTTCCTCTGCGGTGAGGCCTTCGTCGGCAAAGCGCTTCAGCTCGATCAAGACCTGGTCCTTAGCCTGCTCTACATTCTGCGGATGGGTAGCCAGGAAAATCAAAAGATTCGATGGGCCTAAGCGCTCATCATACTGAGACATCGCGGTGTATGCCAATCCCCGCTTGTCTCTGATTTCTGTAAAGAGACGGGAAGACATCCCCTCCCCAAGAATGCCGTTGATCACAGCCATAGCCGCGCTATCTTCATCAAAGGATGCCGGCGCAGGATAACCCATAATCAAAAAGGCTGCTTCTGTGGGCAGGTTAATGACCATCTCCCGATCCTCAGAGGGATACACAAACTCCACCTGTTCCCGTGGTCTCGGGCTATCTGTATACCCATTTTTCCAGTCCGCGAAGCTTTCCTGTAAGAGTGGCAGAAGCTCTTCAGTCTTAAAGTTTCCAACAACAGAAACCACGATCTGTTCTGGCTGGTACAAATACGTATGCCAGTTGACTGCATCGTCACGGCTAATCATGGTTAGACCAACGGTTGACCCATAGGGCGAGAGTTTGTACGGATGCTCTCCGTAAAATAGCTCAAGATAACCGAGGACAATTGCATTCATGGGATCATCGGTGAGGCTGGCTAAAATGGCCTGACTTAAGTAACGTTCCCGTTCAAATTCCTGTTCGGGGAAGATCGGATTGTTCAGCAAATCCATGAAGACGTCAAAACTTGCCCCGAAGGACCCAGGCGTGGATTGCAGAAAGATGGCAGAATAGTCATACGAAGCTGACGTTTGGAGCTGCGCGCCTAAAGACTCGAGCTCGATCACAATCTCTTGAGCTGTACGATTCGTAGTGCCTGAGAGTAGGTTCCGCTGCGTCAAATAGGTGATTCCTTCCAATCCTACAGGATCCTGTACAGAACCAACACCACTCAAAAGGCCTACCGCAATGATATCAAAGGCCGGATTCTCTTTAAAGAGAAGTGTCAGTCCATTATCCAATACCACCTTTTGAACATCCTCCGTATAACTGAACGTAGCAGAAGCCAAGGCAGAGCCACAGGCAAAAATCACTACAAGCAGTGTTACAATGGAAAACCGGAATTTCATTTTCATTAGGCTACCTCCCCACCGGTGAAATTTCACTATGGACATAAGCATGTGGGTGCAAGAAGCTTTGGGCCGCGCGCTGAATGTCCTCCGCTGTAATCTGTTCCAAGAGTGCGCCTTGGTTCACAGCACCCATTACACCACCATAGATCTCCATCTGCCCAAGGTACATGGCTACATTTGTGCTTGATTCCGTAGAAAAGGCTAGACTACTGCGAGCCATAGCGCGGGCCCGCTCTAATTCAGCATCCGTGACAGGTTCGGTCTGCAACCTCAAGAGCTCTTCCTGGATAATCTCCGTCAGACGATCTCTCTTACTTGGATCGAGTTCAACGAAAATTCCAAAGAGACCAATGTCCCCAAACCCGTTATAGCTTGCAGAAACGCTGTTTGCAATTTGCTCCCCTTCGATCAGGCGTTGATAAAGCCTAGAGGACCGCCCTCCACCAAGAATAATCCCAGTCATGGTCAGGGCTGCGGCATCATGTGTTCCAGATCCAGGTGCGGGGTGGCCTAAGAATACATAGCTTTGCTGAAGGGGACGTTCTTCTTTCAGGTAAACGACGGTTTCTAACTCTGGGATGGTGATATGTTCTGTGTGCGGAAGGGTTTTGGCTGTCATGCCCCCATAGAGCTCTTCGGCCTGGGCAAAAATGGCTCCAGCATCCACTTGGCCTGTCACCACCAGAATCATATTGTTGGGTACATAATACTGCCCGTGGAAATCCACTACCTCTGCCCGGCTTACATTAGCCAACTCTTCAACGGAACCGATGACGTTCTTCGAATAGACAGTTCCGGCAAAGAGATGCTCGATTGCCATATCCACGAGGTGCGTTTGGGGAGAGTCAATCCGTAGGCGAATCTCCTCATAAATGACCGTTCGTTCCATATCGATTTCGTCCTGCTCATACAGTGAGTTGAGCAAAGCATCAGCCTGAATATCCATTGCTTGACTCACATGGTCTGAGGGAACAACGATAAAATAGGATGTGTAATCAAGGCTTGTCATGGCATTTAGGTACCCACCTAGAGACTCCACCTCGTGGGCAATCTGGCCCCTAGGGCGAGTGGTGGTGCCTTTGAATGTAAGGTGTTCAAAAAAATGAGCCAATCCTGAAAGACCAGCAGGGTCATCCTTTGCCCCCGTATCTACCCAAACATTGACCGTAGCAATTGGATAGGACGGTATCTCCTTGACAATCACCCGCATCCCATTTTCAAGAATACGCATTTGAATGGGGATTAAAGACGACTTGGGGTCCACTGGCGTGGCCAACACAATGGTACTGAGTAAAAACACCGTAACGACAAGGGTGAAACTCACAACTCTGATCCGACGCATACTCTACCTCCTTGATTGTGTGTCAATTCACAATAGCGCAAATAAATCATACGCTATTAAATCCGAATTGTCAACGCAGGTTCTGGCATGATAGAATGGTGGAAGATCACATGGGAGGACACACATATGAACGTGCTCGACTTTTCGGATAAGCGGTATTGGAGGCTTATTCTTGCAACAGGCCTCCCTATCATGGTGCAAAACCTGATCTTCAACAGCTTCACCCTGGTGGATAACATCCTCGTGGGTGGACTTGGTGAGGTGAACATCGCAGCCGTAGGAGTAGCGAACAAACTCACCTTCATCTATATGCTCTTTTTGTTTGGAATCAACAGCGGGACCAATATCTTCAGTGCCCAGTATTGGGGAAAGCAGGATCTCAAAGGTGTTCGCAGAGTACTGGGTTTAAGCCTAGGCCTAGGTTTAACGGTGTCGATACCCTTTACCCTGATCGGCCTTTTTGCGCCCCATGTCATCATCGACATATTCAGTAATGATCCAGAGGTAATTAGGCTCGGAGCGAGCTACCTGGCTATCGTTGCCCTAACCTTTCCAATTAACGCCATCACCTCGTCCTTTGGCATGCAATCGCGGGGTGTTGGCAGGGCTAATGTTCCCTTGGTCTCGAGTACTGTAGGTTTTCTTTTCAACGCCTTTCTGGATTACGCCCTAATCTATGGCACGTTTGGTTTTCCCGCCATGGGAATCCAAGGAGCCGCGCTGGCCACCCTAATTTCTAAGCTCTTGGAGTGTTCCGTGCTTGTGGGAATTATCTATTACAAGAAGTACGAACTTGCAGCGAAGTTCAGCGAGTTCACGGGTTATAGCCGAGAATTCTTGCTGCGGTTTTTCCGTCCTGTACTCCCCGTCATCTTAAACGAGATGTTCTGGGCCGTGGGAGTCTCTTCCTACACATACTTTTATGGCGTTTTGGGAACTGAGGCGGTGGCAACCGTGCAGATTTTGGATGTGATCAACAGCATCTTCGTCGCCGCATTCATGGGATTAGGCCACGCCCTTGGAGCAGTTGTGGGTAATCTCATTGGAGCAGGCGAAGAAGATACTGCAAGGATCTACGCCAAACGCTCTGCCCTAGTCAGCTTCGGCTTTGGCTTGGTGATGAGCTTTATGCTCTTGATGATCGCTCCCCTCTTCTTGAATTTCTTCAATATTAATGAGAGTACAAGGCAACTCTGCGAGCGGACAATCGTCGTCTACGCGATCTACATGATCCCTAAGGTCCTCAACCATTTGATGATTGTGGGTGTTCTTCGCGGAGGCGGAGACACCGTATTTGCCGGTATCATTGACGTGGGGGCCCCTTGGCTCATCGGGATTCCCATGGCCTACCTGGGAGTCCGCGTTTTGGGCTGGCCTGTGTATCTGGTTATGGCCTTGATTAACCTGGAGGAGCTTACGAAAGCCTGCGCGGGAATCTGGAGGCTTCTATCGGGAAAATGGCTGCACAATCTCGTCAAAGATGGCGAACCCGAATGCCAGTTAGAAGAGGCACCTGAGATTGCCTAGAGCGGAGACAGCAAAACACCCGTAGACTTCAGCCCGCGGTGTTTGCGTTACCCGCCAATCGATTCAACTTCTGCAGGAAAGGATGGCAAATGATCAATACTTTTTCACTTTCTACACGAAATTGTCTTTGTTGCCGCTGGATTTTGATTGCGCTCTTGTGTTCTCTTATAGCCTTTGGGGTGACCTACATCACATGGAACCAGTACCTAGAGAAAGCGAACCAAGCTGCCATTGGACTTGTACTGTCGGCGTCCCAGTTCCTGTCATCAAACCTAAGCGCTTCTGGGGTGAGCACTTTAGATAATGTGGAAAGCCTTCAGCAATTAGAGGATAGCCTTACTAGGTTCTCTCAGCAGGATAATGGTATCGAACGTGCCTATCTGTATACGGCCATAGGTGGAGAGATCATCCACTTGGCGGAATCGCAAACACTTGGGGACTCTTGGTCCAACATAATAGCAACCCCCACCCTTATATCAGAACCACAACTCACTCGCCTAACCGACTTCGTGAGTGTGCTAATCCCCATCAAAAACCTGCAAACCGAAGAGACAATTGCAGTTCTGAGGGCTGATTTCCAGACCAATGAATTGTACAAAGAAGCAGTCATGCATGCCACTCACGCCCTCCTAGTTGTGGTGTCTGTGACTCTGCTTTTGGTTTCGTGTTATTGGCTAAAAAAAAAGAACCGTGAACTCGAGAAGAATGAACGCAGCAGATCGGCGCTTCTTTCACAGTTGCCTGGTATGGCCTACCGGTGCAAGAACGACAAAGACTGGACAATGCTGTTTGTTTCGGATGGTTGTCATGACCTCACGGGCTATTTGCCAGAGAGCCTACTATTGAACCGAGATCTATCTTACAAAGACATGATCAGCCCAGAGCATCGCACTACGTTGCGAGGTGAATGGGAACGTGTTCTTACAACGAGAACACAGTTCCGTGCAGAATATCAAATAGTAACGGCCACGGGAGAGGAAAAATGGGTCTTAGAAATGGGACAGGGTGTCTATGATCAACAAGGCGAAGTGGGAGCCCTCGAAGGCCTGATCATTGACATTACAGAGCAAAGAATTTGCGGCGAGAAGATTCAGTACATGCATGATCACGATCTTCTGACTGGCTTACATAATCGAAGATTTTATGAACGAGCAAAACAGCAAATGGCCGCAGACCAGAGCCTTCTGCCACTCTCAATCGTCATTGCTGACATCAATAGCCTCAAGATGGTTAATGGTGCTTTTGGGTATAAAGCAGGAGATCAACTGCTTTCAGAAACCGCGAGTATTCTTCGAGCCTGCCTGCAGACAACAGGTATTGCGGCTAGAACCGGAGGCAATGAATTTCGGATGCTTCTCCCGAATGTTACTGGCGAAATGGCACAAGAAATCGCAGAGCGAATTTTGAGCTCATGTGCAGCACATAATGAAAACTCCTCTGAGTCCTTCAGCATCAACATATCACTGGCACTTGGTACTGCGGAAAATGGCGATAGGACTATTGATGAAGTAGAAAGTGAAGCAGAACAGACCCTGCGTCAGCGGAAACTCATTAACCGGGCCAATCCGCACAGTACCATGCTCTCATCTATTATGGCAGCGCTTTATGCGTGCAGCCAAGAAACTGAAGAGCATTCCCGCAGGCTTGCTACCTTATCTACCATGGTTGGCAGAAATCTAGGCCTTCCGCGAAAGAGCCTTGATGAGTTAGAACTCTTAGCACTGCTCCATGATGTAGGGAAAGTTGGCATCGATGACCGGGTTCTCAACAAACAAGGAAAGCTAAATGAGGAAGAATGGACCCTCATGAAGAAACACCCAAAGATTGGCTATAGGATTGCCATGTCTTCAAGCGCACTTGAGTCCATCGCGCCCTACATCCTTACCCATCACGAACGGTGGGATGGTACCGGTTATCCTCAAGGGCTTCAAGGCGAAGAAGTACCATTGCTCTCACGGATCCTAGCAGTTGTGGACGCCTATGATGCCATGACTGAAGACCGGATATACAGACAAGCCATGGACAAGCAAAGTGCACTGGCAGAGATAGAAAGAAACGCCGGTACTCAGTTTGATCCGCAAATTGTAGACATATTTGTACAAAACATGAAAGCATCCAATAAACTATAACCAAGTCAAAAGGGAATTAGTCGTAGTATCATTTCGTCTGTTCTAATGGATCTCATGATCAGGAGGGTAGCGATGTGAAACTCATTAAGCAAATTAAGGAATACCAACCCTTTAACGAGCAAGAAGTGATGGATCGGATTTTGATCTTAGATCTCCTAAAAAAGGAAAAGGACATTTTTCACCGCGAACATAAAGCAGCTCATATGACCGCTTCGGCTTGGGTTGTTAATCCAGAGCGGACCAAAGTGTTGATGGCCTATCATAATATCTATAATTCATGGTCGTGGATGGGAGGGCACGCGGACGGAGAGCAAGACTTGCTCAAAGTTGCCATACGAGAGGTACAGGAGGAAAGTGGCCTCGAAAACGTCCACTGTGTTGCGGAGGGCATTTTTTCACTGGAGGCCTTGACTGTGGACGGGCATATAAAGCATCATGCATATGTTTCATCCCATCTTCACCTAAATCTTACCTACCTCTTGGAAGCAGACGAGAGTGAGAAAATATCTGTAAAGGCTGACGAAAACAGTGGAGTAGCCTGGTTTGACCTGGAAGAAGCGGTGAGAGCATCCTCCGAGCCATGGTTCCGAGAACACATTTATGGCAAATTAAATGAGAAACTAAAAGACAAAAACCCCGGTTGATCGGGGTTTTATCATGAATACCTTTTCAGTTAGTTTGTGGAAGTGAGGTGTACATCTAGCTGCTGGTAGGGGATCTCAATCCCAGCCTCATTAAACGCGTCCACAACATCCTCTAAGAAGGCAAAACGCATGGTCCAATAATCGGCATTTTTCGCCCAGAGACGTACATAGACTATGTATCCATGCGCGCCATGGGCACCAACTACAACAACGGGCTCCGGATCTTGGAGGACAAGCGGGTTGTTGTCTGCAACCTGGCGAATGACTTCCTTGGCGCGCCTAATATCAGAGTTAAAGGATACGTCAATCTGCAAGTTCGCCCGGCGGGTGTCATATGCGGAATAGTTAATACCGCTAGAATTGGACAGTTGTGCGTTGGGAATGATTACCTTCTGATTATCGGGGGTTTTGAGAATGGTGTGAAAGACTTGAATCTCCATGACTGTACCGGAAAATCCTGAGGCTTCGATAAAGTCACCAACTTTAAACGGCTTAAGGAAAAGAATCAAAATTCCACCGGCAAAATTCGCTAGACTACCTTGAAAAGCTAAGCCCACAGCTAAACTCGCTGCACCCAAAATCGCGGCGAAGGTGGTTATTTCAATTCCAACCGTAGCTGCCACAGTCAGAACAAGCAAGACCTTAAGAGTCATGCTCACCAAGGGTGACAAGAATGAATGAAGGGATTCATCCACATGGACCTTATCCATTCGTCGCTCTATGAGGTCCAATATGAATTCTATCAGTCTCTTTCCCACGAACCAGATCAAGACTGCTAACGCAACCCGGCCCACATAGGTCGTGAGAAGGGCTATTATAGTTTCCATTACAAATCCTCTCCTTTGCTATTAGATCTTCTTCTCCAAGAATGGGTGCAACCCCTTCAGTATTGGCACCTGTATTCAAAAAATGCAAATTCTTAGCTTTAAGTTTCGGAAAAACTAACGAACAGGAAATCATCTCACCATGAGGAATATAAGGACATTAGAACGAGTACGTGCTTCGTTTTGGACTTATTGGAGGAAGGAGTAATTATTATGCAAGGAACGATATCTGTTAGAAACCTCGTTAAGACTTTCGTATCAAAGGATGAAACGGTCACTGCCCTTGACAACGTAACTTTAACCACCCCGCCCAATAGGATCTTGACTCTCCTAGGCCCTTCCGGATGTGGAAAAACCACGCTTCTGCGGTGTATTGCCGGACTGGAAAGCCCCGATTCTGGGGAGATTTTGATTGGCGACGAAGTGGTGTGGTCGAAAGAGAAGGCAATATCCTTGCCCCCAGAACGCCGTGGGCTCGGAATGGTGTTTCAATCGTATGCAATCTGGCCCCATATGACTGTTTTTGGTAATGTGGCCTATCCCCTGCAAATGCGAAAAGTGCCAAAACCAGAGGTGGAGAAACAAGTCAAGAAGATTCTCTCCCTTGTCCAGCTTGATGGTTATGAAAACCGCCCTGCCACAAACCTCAGTGGTGGACAACAACAGAGGGTTGCCCTAGCACGGGCTTTGGTTGCTGAACCTAAAGTGATTCTTTTCGACGAGCCCCTCAGCAACCTAGACGCCAAACTCCGTGAAAGTACCCGTAAGGAGCTGAGAGAGTTCCTATCGGAGCTGGCCATATCTGCCATCTACGTGACCCATGATCAGGTGGAGGCTCTAACCATATCTGATGACATTGCTGTAATGCGTAAGGGCATCGTCGTTGAACGGGGGACGCCCCAAGACATCTACCTGCGCTCTAACAATAGGTTCGTCGTAGACTTCATCGGCAGGGCAAACTTCCTTGAGGCCACAATCAAATCATACCAAAGTGCCAATCGTTGCACAGTAACCAGCCCCTTAGGCGATATTATCTGTAATGCTCCAGAGGGACTTGAGACAGGAACTTCTGTGACAATCTATACTCGTCCGGAGTCGTTCACGGTGGTACCCCCTGAATCGTCTCCCCTTGATAATGAGTTTGAGGCTACTGTCACTAATATTCTATTTGCCGGGGAAGCTCATGAGGTAGAGTTCACCATAGGCAAAGCGACTGTACTGGCGAAAATGGAGTTTGACGTTCCGCTTAACAAGGGCGATAAGGTAAGGCTCTATATTGACCCAGAGTGGTGTCGTGTCCTGAGGCCACAAGTTCTCAACCCGCAAGAGGAGGTCTAGCCGTGCTTAATCAGACGAATCGCCATGTCCCCCTTAATGCTTTGCTTATTCTTATTGTGGGTGCGTTGACAGTCGGCCCCGTCTTGATGCTCGTCATCGGTAGCTTTTCCGAGGGAATCGGCGCTATGGGCCAGTTCACGCTGGATAAGTATATATCCGCTTACGGGAACCCCACCCTTCCCACTACCCTTTCCAACACAATAATTTTCACTTTGGGAACGGCCCTTTTCTCAACAATACTTGGTGCCCTTTTGGCCTATTTAAGCGTTCGAACCGACATCCCTCTTAAGGGTTTGTTTGCCTTTCTTCCTATCGTACCTATGATGATTCCCCATGTGCTTTTTTCCTCAGCATGGATAACCTTACTGAACCCGACGAACGGCATGTTCAATGTTATGATTCGAAATCTCTTCGGATTGGCCAGTGGCCCCTTCAATATCTACTCCCTTGGAGGGATGATTTTCCTCGAAGGAATGCTAGACTTGCCTGTCACGTACCTTGTCATGGCCCCGGCCATGGTTTCCTTCGATACCAAACTTGAAGAAGCGGCACGAGTGAGCGGAGCCTCGAATTATCACACCTTGCGGACCGTCACATTACCCGTACTAAGACCAGCCCTTCTTGCCACCTTTACCCTGGCCATTATCCGCAGCCTGGCGTCCTTTGCTGTCCCCCGTATGGTGGGAGTACCAGGACGAATTTATGTTCTAACCACCCACATTTACCGTATGATCTCGATCGGCTGGTCACCTGACTATGGTCAGGCTGCAGCCATCGGTATCATTGTGTTGGCAGTAGCTATCGTCCTTGTTTACTTATATCGCCACCTGATTTCCGAGAGCTCCCAGTATGTAACGGTTACGGGGAAGGGATTCCGCCCGACAGAGATAAAACTTGGCCGTGCCAAATACCCTCTGTTCATTCTGTGTCTGGTGTTCTTCGCGTTGTTGGTGGTCATTCCCGTCGCCACGCTAATCTACATGTCGTTCTTGCCCTATACCATGGTACCAAGTGCAAGGGCGTTCAGTATGATGGGGCTCTCTAACTGGCAGGCTGTAACTGGAAACCCAATCATATTAAGGGCCCTGAAGAATTCCGCCTTCCTAGCTATAGTTGGATCTACGATCGCCATTGGGCTCTCGCTTTTCATCGCCTATGTGATTGTGAAGGTCAAGAGCAAGGCAAGCTCATTTCTTGAATCTCTTACGTTCTTGTCCTTCTCCTTTCCAGGCATGATCATCGGCGTTGGCTTTATGTGGTTCTTGGTAAAGACCCCTATTTACGCGACGATCTGGGGGTTACTCGTGGCTTATGTAGGAACCTACCTGCCCTATGGAGTGCGCCCCCTACGCAGTGCCTTCATGCAAATCGATGAAGAGCTAGAAGAGTCAGCCCGGGTTTTCGGCGCAAGCTTCCTACGCTCACTAAAGGATATTGTTGTCCCCCTTATCGCGCCCGGCGTAATCTCAGCTTGGGTCTTGACAGCTTGTATGTTCATCCGTGAACTGAGCGTATCTGTAGTGCTGTCACGTCCGGGCACCGAGGTGCTTACCGTGGAGATTATGAAGCTCGCGGACGATGGCAGGTGGGGCCAAGTTGCAGCTTTAGGGCTGATCATGGCGGGTCTATCGACTGCACTTGTCCTTGGGGCTAATCTTTTGAGTCGGCCGTTATCTCAAAGCAAGATCAAAAGAGTCAAGACAGACACTCCAGTAAATACAAGTGCTCTTCCTGTCCCATAGTTGATCCAAAACGCAAACAGGCTACCTCCAGGAAAGAAGGCAGCCTGTTTTTCTTCGTTCTTGTCTAGAAGATGGTCTGGAAAACTTCGGACCACTTCTGAATCTCTTCATCGGATAGTTCCCGCAAAGGTATGACTTCGGCGTCCGCAATACCATCAATCGGTGGAAAAACACCTTCATAGAGAACCCACTCACCCACATCTGTGGCAAGCATATTTGCTGCGGCCTGTGAGAGCCAATAATCCATGAACAGCTTACCAGCATTTGGCCTTGGCGCATTCGCCGCTAGTGCAATGCCTCTAGCCGAACCCATTAGAGGCTGACCATCAAGCCTAGCCCAATCTAGGGGCGCAGGAGCGCGAGTTACAATGTACTTGGGCATCGAAATACCGATATGTTTTTCACCGGTTTCGATAGGACCTGGAGTTGGGCCAAAAGAGGCTACAAACATGGGCCTGTTCGCAGCAAGACCACGCAAGAAGTCCATCCATTCAGCCTCTGTTGCAAAGACGTTTTCTTTGAGTCCCACAAGCCAGGTAATGGTTGTGGCATGGGTAATTGGATCTGGCATGACAATCCTATCACGCCACTTTGGATCAGCAAGATCCGCGTATGATCTAGGAACCTCTGCCGGGTCCACGAGCTCCGAGTTGTAAATGAGGGCTACGGTCTCAATGCCAAACTGTTGGATGACGCCATCGGGATCCTTAGACCATTCTGGATAATTCTCGGTCACTGGCGATACATATTCGGCTAAGACACCAAATTCCTTCAAAATCTGTAGGACAGGTAGAGGTCCCTGCAAAACATCTGCGACCAAACGACCGGCTTGAAACTCGGTCTGCACTGTTGGGATATAAACTGCCGTGGAAACACGGGTGTACTCGCCCACAACATCGTACTCGGCTTCGAAGGCCTCCATGATTGATTCTACACCCGTAATATTCGCATAGAATACGGCCTTACCTTCTTGCCTTGCATCCTCCAACAATGGGTGCTCACTAGCTAGGGTTGTGCCTGCGGCCATGGCCAAAACAAGGCTGAACACGACCAGTAAACGGGCAATGTCTCTTGGTTTCATTGTCTTTCCTCCTACTGTTATTGTTATGTACCATCAATATGGAGTAATTTCGGTGTGCTCCTTCCAACTCCTGCTTGTGCCACTGCTTTTCCCATGTGAAAAAGCCGGGCTCCACTGCCTCGCGATCAGCCTGGTTCGTTTCAGAGCGCCTCTAACTAGAAATTGCAAACGCTGGTATTCTTGAATATGTCGGTTCTTCAACAACCAGATTGGGGTTGTTTTGGGGTTGTTTAATGAAGATGAAACATGCAGGAAGGTGTACTAGATTGCCCAGGTAAGATGGTCTTCAGCTAAATACGAATTGGGAAAGATGCTCCTCGCCTCCGTAAGTAATTCGGGATACGACTCAGGCTTATATCTTGAACCCACATGGGTTAGAAGTAATCTGCCAACCTTAGCTTCCTTAGCTACCTGGGCAGCTTGAATTGTTGTGGAGTGGTAGGCCGCATAGGCTTTGTCGGACAATCCTGCGTCAAAGGTAGCCTCGTGAACCAGAATGTCCGCTCCACAGGCTAGTTCAACTGACGCTTCACAGTACCTTGTATCCCCTAGAATGACAAGACATCGGCCCTGGCGAGGTGGATCAACGAAATTCGTCCCATCTAGCGTCCGGCCGTCATCGAGGACAATCTTCTCCCCTTGCTTGATCTTTGCGTAAAGGGGACCAGGCTCAATCCCTAGCTTCTGTAACTTCTCTACGTCAAGCTTCCCCGGTTTGTCTGGCTCCTCTAGGCGATAACCAAAGGACGTGAGCCCGTGATCTAAAAGGGCAACCTTGACCCTGAACGAGTCAATCTCAAGTTCCTCACCAGGTTCTGTCTCCTGAACGAAGAGAGGGTAACTTAAGTGCGTGCCGCTAATTCTAAGAGCCGAGCCTAAATAGTCGGCCAGACCAGAGGGCCCATAAACAGTAATTTCTCCCGCATCGGATGCAAAGGATCGGCTGGCCAAAAGCCCTGGCAATCCGAAGATATGATCTCCATGCAGATGAGTTATGAAGATTCGTTCTATTCTATGCAGGCTAAATGGCGAGTTAAGTACTTGCTGCTGCGTTCCCTCGCCACAGTCAAAAAGCCAAAGATCAGGCTTTAGCTCCGAGACTTGCACCGCAATGCTGGAGACATTTCGTTTTAGTGAAGGCAGGCCCGCCCCAGTTCCAAGGAAATGCAAGAGCATCGTTATGTCCTCCCATCTCCTATCTTGGGGGAAGGGTCCCCCGCTCGTGATAGTAGATCTGTCTATAGCCGTCCTCAACAAAGTCTGTAGGAGCTTCAAGGAGCATGAGTTCGGAAGTGCTAAATAGGACTAGCTTTCCGCTGGTAGCGGTAAAGGTGAGGGTTTGATCCTCTTCACGTTGTTTTAAAGCCGAGAAAATGTTCGCCAAATCCACTGGATTCTCCGCTTCAAATGACTCAGTAGCCCGATCAGGGAAGTATAAGACTACATCACAGCTAGGGTCGGTGCTTGAAGACACGTCTTTGCCTGATTCTTTCCATACGTGAGCAAGCTGAACGTATTCAAGATTTAGAGCCAGGGTTCGCCCATCCCGTGTGGCAAAAATGAAAAAATCGGTCTTCTTGGCTTGATACGATCGCTTAAAACGGCCCCAGGCGGCTTCTGCGACCGAAAAGACCAGGGGCTCATTTATGGACTTCAGCCAGGTTTTGATAAAATAAGACTGAAAAGATTTGTCAGACATGGTGGCCTCCTGTTATGCATCCTTGCAGAAATTCCAGGAACTACATTGCCCCTGGTGAATACCTTGATGGCTCCCTGAAGACCTCCCTCCAATGCCATTGGGCAAATGTGTCCTTTGGATAGTATACTGGGCTTTGGGGTTTCCGTAAGATTTGATCATGATAGCGCATGAGCCACTCATCAAAACCTCTTGTTCCGTGTGCTTGTTGGGCTACTTTCACAATATAGTCCCCGTCAGAAAACCTCAAGGAAAATGCTCCCCGATCAAACAATTTGTGATGCATAGAGCATAAGGCCAGCCCATTGTTCTCAGTGTCTGGCCCCCCCGACTGGTGCCATTGAATGTGAGCGGCATCGAGTGCAACCGGTGCATGGCCCAATCGAACATTAAACCCGCAAATGGCACAGCTGTATTCATAAGCCAACAGGACCCGATGTCTGAAATTGGGATCTCGAGCAGTCCTTTGAGACGAATCGGAGCCTCTGGACGTTCTTTGGTTGAAATCGAGATTAAGCCCAACCGCGGTCAAGATATCTTCATGCAGTGAATCGGGGAAATGCTCATAAAGTAGATCTTCTGCTAATTCTTTAACTAGGCTAGGATTACGAGTCAAGACACCATATACCTCATCAGTAAAGCCACCAGCAATGTCATTGCCGATAAGAAATGACTCCTTAAAAGGCGGACTGTCAACGGAGAGTTTCCAAAGACCATCATTGGGTAATCGCAGAAATGGATCAATTGTAGACATCGGTCTTGGCGGACCGAACTCCAACAATAACTGCCCCAGCTTGTCCTTGACATCCTTATACGATAGCCACTGGGTTTGTTGCTGTACCCTACCTAAAGCTAGTAGAAGTAATAGCGGCTTATGCGGGGCACGTTCATCGCCCCTCTTCCATATGTTAATTTTCGAAAACAACTCTTTGACCTTGTCGTCTGTCACGGAACACACTCCTCAACTCCAGAAACTTGGTCCATCGTCCATTACTGCAGGACCTCAATTGTGTATAAACCGCGCACCGCTGTTTTAGGCGGAAGCCCCGGTAAATAGCTCCGCACCTGCCCCTCATAGATCTAATTCCGGACTCTCTAGGGTTTCCTGGTTATTGATGGCCTGGTCGATGATCTCAATAATGGCGCTCTCCTTTACCTCCCAATACGAAGCGTATTCGCCGCTAAATAGGAAAGCCCTGCCATTTGGCAGGACTCCCCTGACTTGGCAGGGCTCGTTTGATAGATTCACATGGGGGCTAAAACTGGTACTTGACTTCTTCTCGAATAAAAGGGCCTTCATCACGATAATTAGAAACAATACCCCAGTGGTCGGTTTGTGCTGTCAACCACAAACTATCCACGCCAGCGGGAATCTCCACTTCAACTGCAAACTTGGCCTTAGAACCGGGGAGAAACTCAACTGATAGGATTTCAAGCGGTTCATTAGGAGCAGAATCACCATAGGCCCAAAGTTCCAACTGATCTGTTGTCAAGCCCGGCACGTTTTTGTGCAGATTAAGGGTGAACCCGCCTGAGGTAACGTCGCTTATAAACGCTTTGTTCGGGATTAACATGGGCTTTATGACTTCACCCCAAGAATTAGGAGCCCACACTTGCACAAACCCGCCGATATTCTCTCCGTCACCGGTTGCCCGGAAGAGTATTGCAAAACCCATATCATCATCTTGTGTGGTATATTGAGTAGCATTTGCTCCTAGAATCTCTTCCATTTCGAAGGTGATGGGATCCACCCGATACCATTGGTACGTCAAATACCCAGCATCCACAACGACGCCGTCTGAGATCCGTTTGGCCGTCGCATTTCCCGTAAAAGTCTCTCCCACATAGGAGCTTACGGCAGTCATGCCCCACTCGCCAAAGTAGGTGTTTACAGGAGAAGTTTCTACTTTAATTTCATTGGATGTATAGCCATCCAAGGGCCCGCCTACCATTAGCAGGCGAAATGTAGTCGTTTCCCAAAAAGCAATGGAAAAGTTGTTACTAGCCGCAGTACTTGTTTGCACATCTTCATAGGCCTTCCACGTAGAGTCTGCAGAGTCGAAGTATTGAAGTACATAACCGTCTCCGCCTAAACTTTCTGGTGTTAAAAAGTACATGTCTACCTCAGGGTGGCCTGTGGTAGAGCTATAGCTTGGCCAACGATGGTTACGCTGGACATGTAGGCCTCCAAAGGTGTTCACCGGGGCAATTGAGGAAGTAAAGAGTGGAATCGTTCCGCCGCTCCCTGGCACAAAGGATTGGATGATCGTTGGATCGTAGTCACCATCAATCTCCTGTGGACTAAGATCAAAAACGACTCCCGGAGCATTCACGTTTGCATGGGCAATTTTATCACCGCCCACAATCTGTACGCTAGAGTTGGCAATAAAATCAGAAACAGGACCTTGGTGAATGTTGACTCGAATGCCCCATGTATCTTCGGCGATTTCAATGGTTCTTGCACCACTGTAGATATGGAGGCGAATGTTGGAACCACCTACTACGAGGCGATTGTTCTGAGCATACTCACTCCAGGTATCACTTGCTACATCGACGATGGAAATCGTCCCAGAGACGTGGACATGATTGGTGACAGAAGCGTTCGGAGCTGTGATGGACAGGTTGCCCGTAATCTGCCCGGTTCCCGCCAGCTCTAGAGACTGTTCGTCTTCGAACTGGTATTCCACATCACCTGTGATCTCATGTCCGTTTAAGTTTAGATTGACCGGGCGGATAATGGTAAGGGGTGTAGAGAAAACTATGTCCTTGGCCAAGATCATGTTTCTCACATCAGGATCGTCTAAAGCCTCTTCTAAAGCCTCCTTATCTCCCACCACGACTGTGCCTATAGCAGCTGTAAGGCGTACTGTAATGCTCTGGTCTTTGTTCATTAGAACCGATTGTCCCTGAGCAATAAAGCCTACCGATCGAACTGCAACTTCCACTGTACCTGACAGTCCAGTGAAGGTCACCTGACCGTTTGCATTCGTTTCTTTCGCAGCCAGTCCCTTACCTGCCACTTCAACTAGTACACCTTCAAGTGGCATCCCTGTGTCATCACCAAGGACAGTTACGGTCAATTTGTAGGTCTTTGGGGTACTCGAGCCACCGCCAAGACAGCCAGTGAGCAGAACAACAACGACTAAGGTCACAAAAAAAAGTGAACGTCTGTTGAGCTTTTTCATTTTGCACAATCCTCCTCTAGTATGCTTTAGTTTTCTACGGCCCGCTTGATCACTATCTTGTCAAAGGGTAGTTCTCGAAGTTCATTGCCAAATAGATCAGAGAAAAAATAGCCTTGATCATCATCAAAACCTGCATAGAACGCCTCATCACCAGCGGTCAACTCGACCACGCTCCACGGAGGATTCATGCCGTAGACACTGATTCCTGCAGCAAACTCTCTAGAGAAAAACGGTGATCCTAGGTAGCGGTAAGGGGGACTGAAAGAAACCATGGAACCATCACGGGCCAAAGGCCTGTTGTTGTAGGCCACTTCATTTAGAGTAAAATAGATGCTCTGTGGATCTTCCTCGATTTCAAACTCAATCACCCCACCATGGATGGGCCTTGTGATCTCCACGTCGCTTTCTGTCACCAAGGTAACAGACTCAAGGACTGGAGGGGATAGGTCCACTTCGTCTAAGAAGAGATACACAAAGTCAACAGCCGCGGCGTCATCGTGCTGCCAATGGCCCCTTATTTCCAGAATCAGGAGCTTAACGAGACGGCCCGTATTGGTCTTGAGTATGAGGGTGTCGTACGTATCTAGGACGATCACATCGTCTGGTTCGCTTGATTCCCAATCCGACGCTTCAACGGAACGAAAATGCTCTAAGACAAGTTCGGGATCCTCGTAGGCCAGATCATTGTCTACACTGAAACGGACCCCGTTACAGTTATCAAAGCCAATCAAGGTATATTCATTACCGTGTTGAACCCAGGTGAGTCTTAGATCTTCCTTTCCTGCTTCTAAGCTTGCTTCACCTTGTTCAAAATTGAAGTAATGACCGTCCCATTTAGAAACGGTGGCAAACCTTGGACCAACGACTTCTTTCGGTTGGGGATCATCGGGATCAACCACAAGGCGAACGGTAATGCTTCGCTCCCTGTCCATCACAACCGACTGACTGTTGCTTATAAAGCCCACGGATCGCACCATAATTTCCAGAGAACCTGATAATCCAGAGAAGCTCACCTGACCATCTGCGTTGGTTTCTTGTTCTGCCAAATCCTTACCCACTACTTCAACGAGTGCACCTTCTAGTGGTGTTCCAAGGGCATCGTTCAGCACCGTTATGGTCAATTTGTAGGTCCCTGGAGTGTTCGTTCCTCCTCCGAGACAACCACTGAGAAGTGCAACAACAACCAGAGTAGCAAGGAAAATCCCCCTTTTGCGTCTGCCAATTTGTCTCATTTTTCGTTATCCCCCTCCTTGTTCTCTAAGTCTAAGGTGTAACCACTTAAATGCCATCGTCCAAGTGGGCGAATTCATCAAAAAAACCTCTCATACTTTCGTATGAGAGGTCCTTATACAGTGGTTAAAGGTCTTCACCGGTGAGCAAATTGCTAATCAGTTCAGCCCTACTGTGAACATCGTATTTCGAGTAGATATTTCTGGCATGGGTTTTCACGGTGTTTTCTGTAATGCACAAAGTGGCGGCAATTTCACGGTTGGACTTACCTGTGAGGATCTCCTTTAGGACTTCCTCTTCTCGCACCGTAAGCGGATCGAGGGCTGCGGTTTGGCATAAAATGGCCCTTTGCTGCGTTTCACCCATTGTGTCATAGGCCACAAGATAGGCATGACTCTTAAGGAGAAGAACAAGATGACGATTGAGAAGGGGTAAGATGACTAAGGTGATACATACAACCGTTAGGGCCATCACGGTAATCTCGGCACTGGCCCGTTGGGTTGACGTTGCCACCATACCTATGATGCCGCCGCTGAGCACCCCAAGAACGTTGGCCGAAAGCCCTACTCCAAAGATGTGACTTGGGTTATCGGTATAATCCAACATTTCACTTAGGATACTCCACCAAAACAAATCAAAAACACCGCAGGCGGCCAGCATCAGGGTGTCCACCACGAGATAATCCAAGACACTTCGGCCAAGAAGCATAAAGCTAATGAATGCCCCTACGATCATAGCCATTCCAGCGTACAACATTTTCGAATGTTTGAGCCTCGCAGGTAGATTCCTCATTACAAAAAGGGCAGCAATATAGGGTATAGACCAATACCAACTGGTAAGAGTCGTCAAATGTTCGAAGGCGGGGTTAATCACCTCGTACATCAAGCCAGAGTTAATGGTCAAAACGGCAATAAATGAGGAAAGGAGTAAGAGTGTTTGGAACAGACCCAAATCACCAGTTGCCCCTGTCAGTTTATCTTCAGTATTAACTGGCAATCCCCAAGTAAACATTATCCCTAAGGAAAGACCGAGCATGACCAGTATTAAGCCAAGAAAAGATGACACATTTACAGCAAGTACATTGATGACAACCATGGCAATGTTGGACAAAATAAGCACATCGGCACAGGTTTTAAGTCGCTCACTTTTTGGCGTAAAGACCTTCAGAAAGTATCCCCAGGCAGCCAAAGAACAGCCACTTCCGTAGCCTCCAATGATGAGTCCCATGTTCCACAAGGGGGAAGGAGCAAAAAAGAAGGGTACCGTTACAAACAAAGAGACAGCCATACCAGTGAGCATCACAAGCCGGGCCACCTTGGCTGTCTTGGTGAAGAGGTGGCAGGTGAACAAACCGAGAAAATGGGCCACAATGGCCACCACGATGTAACTAGACGCCTCTATGTGATACACGTCAAGGAGACTATAGAGTACCTGCCCTTCAAAAAGGAATGAAAGGATATAGGCCGCGAGAAAGGAAAAAGCCAAAATAGATTGAAGACGTCCGTTCCAAGCTTTGAACTGATTCATAAAAGACCGCCCATCGTCGGAAGAGTTTTGTCCGCTACTACAATAATCTTAACATAAGTAGAGAAAAACAGCAATCTTGAGGGAATCAGAGAATTCCAGTCTTAGGACACCGTTCTTGAATTTCCCAGCGAAGTGCTGTCATACTAAGACAAGTCATCATTTCACTCTAGAAAGGGAAAACTAAATGCCAAATCGGCTTTCCTTTCCTTGACTGCAATCGCTTCGATTCCATTCATCGTAACTCTAGGAAATTCCATGCTGATCCCTGTATTGCCCATCATGGAGCGCGAATGGCGGCAAAACCTTTTTTCTTCATTCTGGCTGGACGGTTCATCCAAGGCATTGGCGCAGCCGGTGCATTTCCCATTGTGTTCGCCTTAGTGGGAGACATGTTTTCCGATCAAGATTCGTCCAGAGGGGACTGTCCCGTCGCCCGTCGCGCCAAGCCCTCATTGAATGGCCATCGTAAACACAGTTCCATCCGCGGCGCAGAAGGTCTTGTTGTGGTAAACATTCGTTGTGATCTTCTGGCTAGCTCCGATTTGGATCCTAACCCCCGGATGAAAAGTCTGTGCGCTTATGGAACCATCCTCAGGTACGACCAGATGGGTGATCCCCATACCTCTTGACCCTACAGATCCTGCGTAAATGGAAGATTTTGCGGTACATGACCCCGAGCGGCATTCCCCAGCAATGTGTATCTTGTTTTCAGACACCAGATCACAGTCGTAGATAAGTGACCCAGTGACTGAAATATCTCCAGTTGCTTCTAACTTGGCATTCTGGCAGTAATTGACTGTAATATTCGCGGGATTGTCGAAGTATTCCTCAAGTCGCACCACTAGCCCCTGTAGCTGAGAGCAGTCTTTTTCCAGTTGCTCCAAAGATTGTATCTCAAGGGGACCTGAGCCCATAAAATGCTTAGAAACCGACTGAAAGTCTGCTACAATGGCATTGAAGTTGTCAAATTGCTCCTCCCAGTTCCCAGTTGTTAGGAGTCTCATCACCTTCTCAAATACTTTTGGAACAGGGGCGAAATGCATTTCCAAGACGAGCTTGATTAAGTGACCATCACTATTGTGATGAAGGTCTCTTGAGGCTAATTTCGGATGGGTTCTTAGCTGTCGGCAAGCCGATATCAACTTGTGAATGTCTGGAATAACCTGCCGTAAGAGGGCGAGACTCTTGGCCAATCCAGGATGCTGCGCCCCAGCGGAAACATGGCCGCCGATCAGCTTACGATTGATTGTGACATGCGACCCGCTAATGATGTCAGCATGGTAGACACTCCCCCTTACGTCCACCATACCACCAGCCTCAATTTTCATGGACTCACAAACGTTTCCCAGGACGATCACATCACCCTTGAACCTGATATTTCCTACAGACATGTCCACATCTTGTTGGATCGTCATTCTAGGTTCTACCGAAAGTGTGTTTTTCTTGAGGAATGGACGCCCTGGTCTTTCTGCCACGGCAATACGACCTTCGTTAATCAGTCTTACACCTCGTCCAGCGCGAAATGTCGAACTCCTTGGTGCCGGAGGTTCCACGATCTCTCCGTAGACGTTCTTCCCCGGAATTCCTAGTTGGGGTGGATGCCAATAGGCAAGAACATCTCCCACATCAACTGAAGGGATAACTCTGCGGTTTCGGTGATCGATCCGGTCACGATCCAAATCGGTAAAGATTTGTGGGCATGACTCACACACCATCTCTATTCTCCCGTCAATTGGAGGTTTAGCAGGCACGCCCTGAAGAATTACCACATCAGCATTCTTCAATTCCTGACAGGCTTTGACGATTTCGTGGTGTCGAATATCGCCTCTAACCTTGTACTGTTCTAGTTCACCAAGTACTATTTCCACATCAATGGCTTGAGGGGGAATAGCTCGAAGAAGCTTGGTTTTCAGTCTCAGTTTATGAACAAATTGACTATCGCAAATCTGGTACTCCATGCCCCATGTAAAGCTAGTCTGTAGTGAAACTTCCATTTTATCGGGAGAAACCACAATGGCATATTCACTCTTTGGTTGTTTCATATCAACGGATATTGATACGTCCGATACACGTTCCACGACGGTTGGTCGCGTCACTCTTTGTTTCTTATAGAAGATGGATACACCATCACTGGGAAGTATGACCGGCCAAGCACCTTTTCCTTGCGGTTCTTGCATTTGAAGTCGGCCTTCAACGATCCCGAGCATACCAGGCTTATCTACTACAAGAAGATTTCTAGAATCGTCCAACAAAAGCACCTCCACATAACAAAATGCTTTTCAGCTACAGCCAAAAAGCACTCCCAAGCCGCAGCTGGCAGGCATACACTTTCGCGCTTAGCCCCTGTAGCTTTGCGTCCCGCGGTTTCCCGCGGTTTGCCTAATATTGTGTGAGGGACAGTCCCAATCAATTTAGCGAATCCCGCCCTACAACTCTTTACAATTAGTATACCACATACAAATATGCCCCTCAACCTATACACAAACCAACCTCCTCCTGTCTTATGGAAGTCAAGACGTGTGGAATGCGTGACATCTCTTCCCGAGCACATAACACAACTATATTTATACCCTGTTATATATTACTTAAGTTTACGCTATTTTACTGACTTACCAGGGGATTTGTGGCAGAATAGAATTGTTAACATTTACACCAAAATTATAAAGCACGAAATCAGTCCGTGAAAAGGATGGATCAAATCATGCCAAAGGATGGCAGTTATGACAACACAAGGAGAGGTGTGTCTATGAGACGAGGCATTGCATTTAAGATCAGCATATACGTTGGCGTTCTAGTTTTGGTTATTTGTGGCGGATTAGGGTTCTTTGCCTATAATCGAAGCTCATCTGCAGTTACAGCACAAGTTGAACAAGCATTAATCATGCAGGCTCAGGAGGCAGCAGAGTCTGTAGAAAGCCGATTCGCAATGCAATTGACCGCACTTGAGACGATTGCAGCTAGACCAGAAATTGGGACTATGATCTGGGCACTTCAAAGGCATGTTCTCGAATCTGAGGTCGAAAGACTAGGATACCTTGCCCTAGGAGTAGTTAATGCCGACGGAGCAGCCCAATATACTGATTGGTCCACCGCTGATTTGGGTGACCGCGACTATGTTATTAAGGCCCGTCAGGGACAATCGGTGATTTCCGAACCTCTGATCAGCCGAGTCGATGGGAGCCTGGTTCTAATGTATGCAGTTCCCATAAAGGACAATGGAGAAATTGTAGGTGTCCTTATTGCTCGAACAGACGGGACAATGCTCAGTGATATTACCGACAGGCTCGGTTTCGGAGCTAATGGTTGGGCCAACATTTTGGGAATCGACGGCACAGTCTACGCCCATCCCAATCGTGACTACGTGACGGAACAACGGAACATACTGAGAGAAACTGGAGATCTTGCAGAACTCGGGAAGGCCCTACAGGAAGTGGGAGTCGGAAATACCGGAATTGCCAATTTTAAGCTGGACGGAGCTTCCACAATTGTCGGTTTTGCGCCCATAGCATCTACCGGTTGGGTGATTGGCATAGGGGCTCTAGAGAGCGATGTTCTACAGGATTTGTATGCGCTTCGGCTGTTCATTGTCATCAGTGCCCTGGCATTCTTGGCCATAGGGATAATTGTGGCCACAGTGCTTGCCAGGCAGATAGCAAATCCCCTACAGAAGGTTAAGGACGTAATCGAAGCTGCTGCCGACGGAGATCTAACAAAAACAGCAGACGTAAGATCCAAGGATGAAATTGGAGCGGTAGCCCAGGCCGTCAACAAGACGATGAAAAGCATGAGAGAAGCTCTAGGTCTGACCTCAGAGGCCACTTTGAATCTAGCACACACCAGCGAAACCCTGGCAGCAGCCTCACAACAAGCGAGCGCGTCAGTGGAAGAGGTGGCCAGCACCACCAACCAATTTTCTAGCACTCTCGATGCAATGAACGCCAATGCCCAAGGCATGAACACCACGGTTCAGAGAGTATCCGACCAGGCCGTTGGTGGAAACAAAGCAATTGAGAATATAGTCCATCAGGTGCGTAATCTACGTGATAATACACAAAAGCTAGCTGGAGATGTATCGAACCTGGGGTCCCTATCTGACGAGATTGGGAAAATCGTGGACACGATTAGTGCCATCGCCGATCAAACCAACCTCTTGGCTCTTAACGCCGCCATCGAAGCCGCCCGCGCCGGCGAGCATGGCCGAGGTTTTGCCGTGGTGGCAGATGAGGTTCGCAAACTAGCGGAGCAATCGTCGCAGGCCACGACGGATATTGGGTCTCTCATCGGACAGATTCAGGAAGGCATAACATCTGCCGTTAGTGGTATGGGCGAAGGCTCGAGTCAAGCCGACTTGGCTTTAGACAACGTACGTGAGAGCAGTGATATTCTCAATAGTATTCTTGGAGCGGTAGAAGAGATTGAACGGAATGTAGAGGAGTTTTCCTCCGGATTAGAGCAGGTCAATGCTGGGGGCCATGAAATTGCCAGTGCGACGGAGGAGCAAGCTGCTTCTATGCAGCAGGTAGCAACTTCGGCCCAAGATCTCATGGACATGAGCGCAAAATTGAGAGAGCTCATCCAACATTTCAAGATCAACAACTGATTGTCTTTCAACTGACCCACTTGACTTCCCCTTGGTTGCCTTCAAGCATCCAAGGGGATTTTGCGTTGATCAAAGGGGGGAGCATATTTCTTTTTGAGCTCAACTCGAAGCGTAAAGTTTGTAAAAATTCTCCTACGATTAGGGAGGATTTCTTAACCCTTTGCTGAATATGAGAAACATCAAGCTTAAAGTCGTGAATATGAAAAACGCCAAGGGGCAAAACGTCCAAACACTCTCATTACAGGACGACCTTAAAGAAAGGTTGAGTTTATATGGCACTACGATTTGGCATCGACCATTTCTGCGCGAATCTCGACAAATTCGCCGCGAACCAAACCCTAGGTCTGATCACCAATCCCAGTGGCGTTGATTCCAAGCTTCTATCGACCATTGATAGCTTGCATGAAACAGGTCAGCTCGTCGCGCTTTATGGTCCAGAACATGGAGTTCGTGGTCATTTTCAAGCGGGCGAACAGGTTAGAGTCTATAGCGATCCCAAGACGAATTTGCCTGTTTACAGCTTGTATGGAGATACCAGAAAACCAACCGAGGAAATGCTGGCCGGAGTGGATATCCTGCTTTTCGACTTACAGGATGTGGGGTGCCGTTTTTATACATATCTGTATACCCTTCTCTACGCTCTCCAAGCAGCCGCCGAATTTGATCTACCCATGATTGTTTTGGATCGCCCCAATCCTCTTGGTGGCGAAGTCATGGAGGGCAATATCTTGGAGCCTGAGTTTACGTCCTTCGTCGGTTATCCCATTCCCATTCGGTATGGGTTAACCATCGGCGAGTTGGCTTCATACTTCAACACCATCTTCAAGATCAAGGCCCCACTGACGGTTGTTCCCCTCACCGGGTGGCATAGACACACGTATGAAATCGAGCACGACATCGTCTGGGTGCCACCCTCACCTAATATGCCAAAAGTGGAGACAGCGTTTGTTTATCCAGGAACTTGTTTTGTGGAAGGGACTAACCTCTCCGAGGGTCGCGGGACAACACTACCTTTTGAGGTTGTGGGAGCTCCCTTCATAGATGGGGACAGCTTAGCAAGAGCTCTCAATCGTTTAAACCTTCCAGGGGTTCACTTTCGGCCTACTACCTTCACGCCAACCTTCTCCAAATACGAAGGCAAGCACTGCCAAGGCGTCCAGCTACATGTCCTAGATCGGGTTACGTTCCGATCTGTAAAGACCGGGCTGCTCTTGATCAAGACCGTGGCGGAGCTGTATGAACAGTTTGAGTTTCTTAAACCACCTACTGAAGAAAGACAATACTTTTTTGATTTGCTGGTGGGAACCGATCAAATTCGCAAGTTAATCGAAGCTCGCCAACCCCTTGACAAAGTGTTTTTTCAGTGGGAAATGCAGCGAACCGAGTTTCGTACCCAAAGTAAACCTTTTAGACTCTATTGACTTGCTCCGTTAAGGAGTGAAATCCGATGTAGTATTGGTAAAATGTCAGCAATAGGAGGTGACAGACACTCTAATTCTGGTCGGACAGAACGAAATTCCAAGGAGGTATATTTGTGAGGAAACTGTTGTTAGCTGTGTTGTTGATCTTTGCAATGACTCTTTCAGTTGTGGCAAGTCCTGCAGCGATAAGTCCAGCACTGTTCGAAGAAATTGGTACACATGGTGGCGAGCTGGTTCTAGGTTTAGCTTCCACTCCCCGCTCCTTTAACTTCTACGGCATTATTGACAATGCCGCCTATACAATTCTCTACAACATCATCGAGCCATTGGTTGAAGAAAACCCAGCCACCGGCGAAATTATCCCTGGCTTAGCGGAAAGCTGGGAGGTAGACGAGTCAGGCACAGAAGTTACGTTCCATTTAAGAGATGTTGCGTGGTCTGACGGTACACCTTTTACTGCAGATGACGTAGTTTTCACCATGGAACATGTAGTTATGAATACTCATGCTGAAGGAAACTCCGCTGATCGCTTCACCTTGGGCGGACAGCCTGTCCTATGGCAAAAAATTGACGCCCATACCGTAAAGGCCATTTTGCCTTCCCCATATGGCGCTTTTACACGGGTTCTGACACATGCCCTCATGGTACCAAAACACAAATATGAACCATTTATCGCAGCCCTCAATGAAGGCGTGGAACCTGGTACGATTAACCAGGCTTGGACAACAGACACCCCCCTATCGGACATTGTTGGCACTGGCCCCTTTGTTCTGAGCGAATATGTAGTGGACCAGAAGGTGACGCTGAAGCGTAATCCAAACTACTGGAAAGTGGATCCAGAGGGCAACCGGCTTCCCTATCTTGATCAGCTAGTTTACTTAGTTGTTCAAGATGACCAAGTAATGTTGGCGCAATTCCGCAGCGGCGAAATCCACCGGATTACCATCACGGGTCAAAACTTCCCAGGACTGAAGAGGGAAGAACTTGATGGATCAAGCTTCCGTGTCTTAACCGGTTCGCCGGTTAGCCCAACTCCTAGCCCTCCACATTTGGCCTTTAACTGGGATATCGAAGACGAAGAGTTGCGAGAGATTTTCCGTAATGACAAGTTCCGGCAAGCTATGGAACATACAGTTGACCGTCACCGCATCATTGAAGATGTGTATAATACACTGGCGATCATTCCTGGTGTTCCTGTGTTGCCCGCTAACACTGCTTTTTACAATCCAGCCATCGAAGATATTATGCGCGAATATGACCTTGAGAAAGCAAAACGGCTGTTAGACGAAGTGGGAATCAAAGATCGTGGTGACGGAGTTCGAGTATTGCCCAGCGGTCGTCCATTTGAGCTAACACTGACCACAGCCGTAAATGTGCAACCCCATAATGACATAGCAGTCATTTTGGAAAACGAGTGGGAAGAGCTCGGTATTACCACCCATCTACAGCTCATTAGTTCGACATTAGTCGGTCAACGGCGGACTGCCGGTGAGTATGAGGCTATTATTGAAGCCTTCGGTAACCAACCCGATCCGCAGCTTCGCAAGGCCATTTGGCAGCCCGGACGCGCCCTCTATTATTGGCACCGGAGCACCATGGATGAGAATCAAGAACCAATTTTGGCGAATATGGAAGACTGGGAATTGCGTGTCTTCGATTTATTCGAACTTGGGGAAGTAGAGATGGATCCAGTACAAAGGAAAGCGTACTACGATGAATGGCAGGAGATTTATGCCGAAAGAGTACCCGTCATCTACATTGCCAAAGGCATGGAACTTCAAGCAGTGAGCAATGCCATTGGTAACATCTTCTTGCAAGAGAATGGGCAGATTGTTGGTACAAACTACACTGCTTTCGTTAAGTAAGCGCGAGTAATCCGCTGAAAGGTGTCTGGGGGGCCCTTGGCCCCTTGGCACCTTAGATTGTACTTGGAGGAGATTACTATGTTTCGATACATTGTTCGCCGCCTTGTAACCATGGTTCCCATGATGGTCGTAATCTCTATTCTGTGTTTTACTGTAATCAAACTGCAGCCAGGCGACTTTACCACACAGTTCCTCACTGATCCCAGGATCACCCCAGAACAAGTGGCACAAATTCGCGAGAGGCTCGGTCTTGACCAACCCCCAGCGATACAATACTTAACCTGGGTAAAGGGAATTCTAACCCGTGGAGATTTTGGATATTCCTTTGCCTATAAACGCCCCGTCCAAGAGTTGATTTGGGAAAGGATGGGTTGGACCGTGGCCGTAGCAGGTGCAACCATTATTTTTTCTTGGGCCGTAGCCATCCCCATTGGTATTTACTCTGCAACACATAAATATTCGTTCGTGGACTACCTTCTAACATTTATAGGCTTTATTGGTGTAAGCATCCCCAGCTTCTTTTTGGCCTTAGTCTTGATGTACCTGTCGCTAAGCTTAGGCGGAACAGCTGTGGGAGGTCTATTCTCCCAACAGTACATCGGTGCGCCCTGGTCCTGGGGGAGACTCTTGGATCTTCTTAGGCATTTGTGGATTCCTATCATTGCAATTGGCTTGAGTGGAACAGCAGGGCTAATTCGCCTCATGCGAGGAAGTTTATTGGATGTACTAGGAACACAGTATATCACCACAGCCAAAGGAAAAGGGTTAAGCCAACGGGTTGTCATTTACAAACACGCCGTGCGCAATGCTATTAACCCCCTTATTTCCGTCTTTGGTATGCAGCTCCCTGAACTTATTAGTGGTACCATTATTGCCTCCATTGTGCTCAATCTACCTACCATGGGACCGTTTTTCTACGACGCCCTCATAAATAGTGATCAGTATCTAGTGATGACATTCTTAATGCTATCTGCCTTTTTGATGTTGATCGGAAATCTCCTAGCAGACATTCTCCTGGCCTTGACGGATCCGCGGATCCGTTACGAATAGGGAGTAGAAGGGGTGGTTCAATGGCAACGGAAGTGAAATCTTTATCCCAAACACAGCTTATCATGAGGCGTTTTAAGGCCCATCGCCTAGGTGTCATCGGTGCTGTAGTTCTTGGCTTCATGTATTTATTGGTCATCTTTGCCCCTTTTGTGTCACCTAGTGATTACTTGGAGCAAAGGCGTAACTTTGTAAACCACCCCCCTACTCCCCTGCGCTTTGTAGACCATGAAGGGAACTTTAGTTCACGCCCCTTTGTATATGGCACATCCCGCACTCGGGACCCCATAACATTAGAAGTATTTTGGGTAGAGAACACCGATCTCAAATACCCCCTGTATTTTCTCGTACGAGGCAGCACCTACTCCTTCCTCGGTATGGAGTCTAATTTGCATCTCTTTGGCTTAGATCAAGATTCGGGAGGACAGTTCTTTTTGTTTGGAACCGACCGTTTTGGACGGGATCTCTTTGCACGAATTCTCTTCGGAGGACGTGTGACACTAAGTGTTGGGGTTTTCGGAATTGTACTCAGTTTCGCGATTGGGGTTACCATGGGCGGAATTTCAGGTTACTATGGTGGTGCCATTGACAACCTCATTCAACGCCTCATTGAGCTTTTGCGATCTTTCCCGAGAATACCTTTGTGGTTAGCCTTATCCATGATTCTTCCGGCGAGTTGGTCGTCGGTGCAGGTGTATTTTGGGGTCGTCACCATCTTAGCTTTTTTGGACTGGACAGGGGTCGCTCGGGTAGTACGGGGCCAATTTTTGAACCTCCGCTCCAAAGAATTTGTGGAAGCCGCCAAGGCTTTGGGCGTTAGCGATGGCGCAATCATAGGGCGCCACATTCTTCCCAACATTATGAGTTACCTTATTGTAACAGCTACCCTTAATTTTCCCGGAATGATTATTGGGGAAAGCTCCATTAGTTTTCTTGGATTGGGGATCAAAGAACCCATGACAAGCTGGGGACTTTTATTAAAGGATGCCCAGAGCATGGATGTACTTTTGAGACAGACCTGGCTCATCATTCCCGGCATTTTCATCTTCATCTCGGTCCTCGCCTTCAACTTCATGGGCGATGCGTTGCGAGATGCGTTTGATCCTTATGCATGATAAGATAGAAACGAAATGTGTCGGGAGGAAAAATCTATGTTCAATCCCATTATGAAGGAAGACCAAGAAACCCTGGCCAAAATGCGGACACTTCGCCACACTCTTCGGCCTTCGGAAAGAGATGTTGCAGAATTCATCCTCGCTGACCCGCGTCGGGTGACGACCATGACGATTACGAAGCTTTCGAAAGTGTGTAATTGTAGTGAAACTACAATTACCAGGATGTCCAAGGCCCTGGGTTATCAGGGATTCGGCGCATTGAAAATGGCTATTGCCACTGAACTTCCCCAGAGGGAGGCCAATCTTTTTGAATCGATTGAGCCAGATGACAGCCTGTATTGCGTGGCGGGACGCTTTTTCTATAATTGTATCCAGTCCTTTAATGATACTCTGAATTTCCTGGAAGCAAGGTATTTAGAAGAAGCTGTAAATATCCTAAACACTAGTTCACGTGTTGGTTGCTTTGGTTTCGGCGCCTCGGGACTTGTGGCCATTGATGCACAGCAAAAGCTCTTGAGAGTAAGCATCAAAGCTTGGTCCTTCGTGGATCCCCACGAACAGATCTCTTTTGCTAATGGCTTATCCTCGAAAGATACTGTACTATGCATCTCGCACTCCGGAGAGACCAAAGACATTTTGGAATCCATGAATGTTGCCAAATCCAACGGCGCCAAGATCATCAGTATTGTAGGAAATCCACGTTCGAAATTGGCTGAGTGCTCCGATGTGTTTCTATTAGCCTCATCAAACGAGCTTCCCTTTAGGAGTGGCTCCATGGTTACGAGATTATGTCAGTTAGCCATGGTGGACCTGCTCACATTGGGCATCGCCACGAACCATAAGGAAGATATTCTGGAGCAATTTGGCCGCAATCAACAAGCTGTCTACGAGAGATCGATGGATACTCTACGTGAAAGGTGAGGTCTTTTTCGGTGAAAGTTCAGGACTTTGTACATCAAATCAAAGGAAGACTCATTGTTTCTTGCCAGGCTTTGCCAGAAACACCCCTGGATAATCCAGAGATTCTCGCGGCCATGGCCAAGTCTGTGGAACTTGGTGGTGCATCGGGGTTACGGGCTCAAGGGGCCCGCAATATATCTGCCATACGTGAGGTTTCAAAATTACCCATTATAGGGCTCTACAAGACTTTGAACAGGGATGAGACTTTCATCACTCCGCACTTTGAGAACGCCAAAGAAATAGCTGCTGCTGGAGCAGACATCATTGCATTGCAGGCCACAAATCCAAGGCTCGGTGATTGTGACGACCTTCCGACACTAACCTCGAAAATTCATACACAGTTGGGTCTAGGAGTCATTGCAGATATTTCTACGTTGGTGGAAGCGGAAGAAGCGGTTCAAGCTGGAGCGGATCTGGTGGCCACAACCTTATCGGGCTACACCCCCCATACTTTGCATAGAGAAAGGCCGGATCTTGATTTGGTTTACCAAATCGCGGGGCGCGGGATTCCTGTTATTGCCGAAGGACGATACCACAGTCCCGAACAGGTTATTCAAGCCCTGGATAACGGTGCGCTAGCTGTTGTTGTTGGAACGATGATCACCATGCCGGATCGCATCACTAGGTATTTTATAAAGAGTATGGATAGAGCTACAAGGGACTAGAACAGAAGGAGAGATCTTGGTGAAGCAGACGAATCTCCATGGCTTGGTTACAGAAACACGCAATCAAGACACCATGAACATCGATGAGCTATCCACCCAGGAGATCGTTGATGTAATCTGTACAGAGGATCAAAAAGCGGTGAAAGCGGTACAGAATGAGTCACAGAAGATGAGCCGAGCTGTAGAGTTAATAGTGGCTTCCCTGAGAAACGGAGGGAGAGTATTTTACATAGGCTCAGGAACGAGCGGACGCCTAGGTGTCCTCGATGCCGCCGAACTACTTCCTACGTTTGGGGTGGGTGAAGATGTCTTCAAAGCCATTATTGCCGGCGGCGAGACAGCTATGTTCCATCCCGCTGAAAAGGCGGAAGATGATTACCCAGCTGGTATCACCGATCTATTGGCAGAAAACCCAACCGCAAATGATATCGTGATTGGGATTAGTGCCAGCGGACGCACCCCTTATGTGATTGGAGCATTAGAAAAGGCCAGAGAATTGGGAATGGGGACCATTGGACTAACTTGTAATCGCGAAACCCCCATGAATGCCATAGCTGATCTTGTAATTGCCCCTGTAGTCGGGCCAGAGGTTATAGCTGGTTCCACAAGGATGAAAGCGGGAACGGCGCAAAAACTAGTCTTGAATATACTCAGCACCGTTAGCATGATTCGCGTGGGAAAAGTCTATCAGAACTTGATGGTGGATATGCAGCCAACAAACGAAAAGCTACAAAGACGTTCTGAACGGATTATCATGGATGCAACGGGAGTGGACATAAAAACTGCCCAAAGAGCATTAGAAGAATCCCACGGGAACATCAAGGCATCCATTGTCATGCTGAAGGCCAACTGTGATTTTCAGAAAGCCATGCAGCTTTTAGTTGATGGTGATGGTTTTGTGAGGAAGGCCATCAGGCTTGCCGAATATGTAGACTAGGAAAAGGAAGGGGTCTAAATCATGGGCAAATCTATCTCTATCGAGGCGAAAATCGGTCAATTACTGATGTTTGGGTTCGACGGTACCCAAGTCACCCCCTTTCTCAGGAGATTTATTACTGAGTATAATTTGGGTGGCGTGATCCATTTCTCCCGCAATATAAGTGGGCTGCAGCAACTAAAGAATCTCAATTGTGAGTTGCAGGAACTGACAGAAGAATCCCCAAGTGGGACGCCTTTATTTATTGCCGCCGATCAAGAAGGGGGCACTATCGCTCGTGTGACGAAGGGGGTGGCAGTAGCTCCTAGTGCCATGGCTTTAGGTGCAACGAAAAGCGAAATCCTCACGGAAGATGTATGCACTGTATCTGCCGTAGAACTACGGGCGACAGGAATCAACATGAACCTTGCACCCGTTCTGGATGTCAATAATAATCCTGACAATCCTGTAATTGGTGTCCGCTCTTTCGGGGAAGATCCGAGGGATGTTGCCAATTTAGGTGCAGCGGCTATCCGTGGTTATCAAAGATATGTGGCGGCTGTGGCGAAGCACTTCCCTGGGCATGGGGACACCTCTCTAGATTCCCACCACGAGCTCCCTGTCATTTCCCATGATCGCAAGCGTTTGGACCTTGTGGAACTCGTTCCCTTCAGGAAAGCAATAGACACCAGAGTAACTGGCATTATGACATCACATGTAGTCTTTCCGGCCATTGAACCAATGGAGGGGTTGCCCGCTACCTTGTCCCATGAGGTGCTCACCAAACTCCTTCGCCACGAATTGGGTTTTGAAGGATTAATCATGACAGACTGCATGGAAATGAGAGCCATAACAGACACCTTTGGGACAGTCGATGCAGCCGTGATGACCATTCTGGCTGGAGCCGATATAGTGATTATTAGTCACACTGAAAAATTGCAAAAGCAAGCCTTTGACGCCCTCGTTGCAGCCGTCAAATCCGGAAGGATTTCCGAAGACCGCATAGATGAATCGGTGGCAAGGGTAATAAAAGCCAAGGAGCGCTGTCATCTTATGGGTGCCTCGCCTGAACCGCCGGCTCTAAGTGTTGTAGGATCTAAAGAACATGTGGAGGTTATGAGGGAAGCAATTCGCAGAAGTATTACCGTAGTTAAAGATCGTCCTGCAGAGAGTAATCTTCCTCTAGGGAACGAAAGAGTTTTAGTCATTGAATTCCAAACAAGTGCATCCAATAGAGCGGAGGATGTCCTACTAGGTATGGAAACTCTGGCTAATGCCTTAAGAAGGAATGGTTTAGCCCAGATGGACGGAATGACTGTTGGGATTGGGGTTTCTAAAGAGAAACACCAGGACGTATTAGAAAGAGCCCGGGAATATGACAAGATTGTGGTAGCTACATCCGATGCTCATCGCAATTTAGGGCAGGCCAAATTAGTGCAAGACCTGATTAAGGAACATGACAAGATTATAGCAGTTGGTACCCGGACACCCTATGAACTCAAGGTATTCCCCGAAATCCCCACCTACATTGCTGCTTACGGAAGCCGCCCCTTGGTTTGGGACGAAATCTCCAGACTATTGTTGGGGACTGTTCCTCAATCACTTTAAAAATATCGAAATTCATCGAGGGGCAGTCCCGCGCTCAGAGATCACCCGGACTTTTCGACCACAATCACAAAGGACATTGCCCTCAAACGCCGAATTGGTATCTTTAGGAAAGGGGGAGACAAGTGAAAGAGAGTCGAATCTTTATTTTTGCATGTCTTGTGCTAATTGTCCTTTTTGCGTTCACTACACTCGGTTATGCAAGCAGTCTCTTTGATGCTATTGAGAAAGGCGATGCAGATCGGGTTAAGGCCTTTATATCCCAGGGGGCCGATGTAAACGCAAATGCTGGAACTAACAGCACACCGTTGTTTGTTGCTTTAAGGTACAATGCGAATCCTGAGGTTGTACGGATTCTCATTGAATCTGGGGCCGATGCTAATGCCAGCGATAAAGGAAACCTGACACCGCTGATGTATGCTGCAGAACGGGAAGGAAACCCTGAGGTTATTCAACTTCTGATCCAAGCCGGAGCCGATTTAAAAACAAAAGATGTACATGGTTATACACCATTAATGTATGCTGCACAACAAAACCAAAATCCTGAGGTAATACGAGTTTTAGTTGAAGCCGGGGCTGCAATTAACGAGGTGGATGCAGAAGGTTGGTCATCCCTGATGCTTGCTGCAATGTACACCGCTAATCCCGACATAATAAAGGTCCTTGTCGAGAAGGGGGCCGATGTAAACGAAATAGACCCCTATGGTTATACACCATTAATGTATACAGTTCTATACAACGCGAATCCCGAAGTCGCCCGGGCGCTTTTGGATGTGGGTGCCGATGGTTCTCTTCAGTCAGATGCAGGTCTGACAGCCTTTAATTATGCAGATTATAATCCCAACATATTGGATAGCGATGTGTATTGGCTGTTAGAAGAGGCCCAGTATTAACATTGGGGCCTGGCCCCGCCGACGGACTACTATTCGTGAACGGGCATCTTGATCTTCTAGATGCCCGTTTCATACTGTCTAGGTCAAAATGGTGAATTATCATTCTCTGGGCTTCCCTTTTCTTTAAAACGAGGCCAGTCTTCCACAGCAAGGACCTTCTGCGTTTTGGCATAGGCGAACGCTGCATCATGATAATGTAGGTCAGTCTCGTGAAAATCGATCTGGTCAGCAATCTTCGATGTGTCGTTCCCCCCCGAGGCCATATAGGCACTGGTGGCAACGGAATATCGCCTCCCCGGATCAATGTCTGTGCCGTCTGGTAGCGTCAAGCGGACTACTTTATGAGGCGAAGATTTCGTATGATCTATTTCCACGTGGAATCCAGAGATTAAAAGGGCGGCATTATTGCCAAAGCGATCTGGTTCATAAACCAATTCGATCAGTGCATAGAGTTGCTTTCCAGTAATCTCCCCCACATGTATAAGGTCGTTGAAACCATTCACTTCAGTGATCGTTTCCTGCGTCACGACACCAGGTTCAATCATCCCTCCTGCACTTGTTGCGTTCATATAAGCGAGTTCGGTTTTCCCGCCAAAACGCAGACAGTCTGCTAGAAAATCACCGAGCTTAGACTCGCGCGCGAGCGTCATCTTCCACAATTCCTCTGCCTGTGCTAGGGGCTTATTAAAATAGTCGTCAAAGGGACCCGTAACCCGCTTAACATAGGCTCTAATTTCCGCCTTGCCTTCTACAGAACGGTCCGTATATAAGATTTCACAGCTCCTGTCTACAACACTTCTCGTCTCTAGATCAAAGACAAGGCGCGTATGTCCTAGGCTCGCGTCGGCAAAGCCAGATTTTAACACACAAGTACCGTCAACAACCTTGGCATAATCACCTGGTATATGACCCCCAATACAAACATCGACAGAGGGAATCTCTTGCAAGATCTCCCAGAGTTCCCCACTAATGGAGCCATCATCCTCAATATAAAATGGACAATGGGCCAGGACAACAATTACTTCAGCACCACGTTCCCGCATTTCCGGGATATAGCGGTTGCATGCTTCTATGGCGCTGGTGGCTTCAAGAGCTATAAAGGCTGATTTTTCCACCATGTAGGGCGTATACTCCGTTGTTACTCCTAGGATACCGATCTGCACACTACTACGCTCCACAATTGTATAGGGAATCGTGCCCTCTACCGGTAAGCCCGTTTCCTTGTACTGCACATTGGCACAAAGCACTGGAAACGTACAGGCCGCGATACACGTCTCTAGAAATTGCGGGCCCCAGTCAAATTCATGGTTTCCCAGGGTCATCACATCAACGCCCATTACGTTCATGGCTTCGACCATAGGCAAGCCACCCCAAAGGTTAGCGGTGAATTGATCGCCTGCATCCAACACGAGCGTACCTTCTGGATTTTGCTCTCGGATACTATCAATATTGGCTACAAAGGCAGGCAGACCGGGGTTGCTTTTTGACTTACGGATACGGCCTGAAAAGTCCGCATAGCTTAAAATATCCAGTGTAATCTTCATGTCATCATCCTTTCAAGCCACCACGAGAAACACCCGCAACGATATACTTCCTAAAAATAATGAAGATAAGAATCATCGGTACCACAACAATTGTGGATGCTGCCATGAGCCTCTCATAACGAATGCCACTGGAGGTCATAAAGGCGTACAAACCAAAGGGGAGTGTGCGCGTTTTGGTGCTATTGGTAGCAATTAAGGGCCACAGAAATGAGTTCCAACTCGCGATGGCGTTCAGAAGACCGATGGTTACCAAGGCAGGTTTCGCAATGGGAACCATGATGCGCCACAGATAGCGCCAATTGTTGGCCCCATCGACACGGGCTGAATAATAAAGGCTATCGGGAATAGACAAGAAAAAGTTTCTCAAAATATACGTGTAAAAGACACTGGTCGTAAACGGCACGATTAGCGCGATCAATGTATCAACCAAACCCAGATCAACAATTGTAGTAAAGTTGGTGATCACCAGCATCTCAAAGGGTACCATCATCATGGCCACGGACAAAGAAAAAGCCAAATCCCGTCCGGGAAATTTTAGCCGTGAAAACGCAAAAGCGGCTAAAATGGTGGTAAACATCGTCACAGACACACTGCTGACCATGACAATGATAGAGTTCTGAAAATACGTGAGGAACGGGGCTGCCTCAAAGGCATACTTATAGTTTTCAAACATAAGCTGCTTCGGCCAAAAAGTGGGCGGAGTTGCATTGACTTCAGCCGGTGTTTTTAGTGACGACACGAACATCCAAACAAAGGGAAAGGCCATCATCACTGCGCCGAGAATTAGTAGAAAGTACACCAAAAATCGCTTAAATTTATCCATAGCTACCCCCCTCCTCCATTAGTGCTGCCACTTACGCTGAATGAGAATTTGGAGAATTGTCAACACCAAAACTATCCCAAACAAGACAACAGAAGTCGCTGCAGCAAGTCCAAACTCCCATTGGGTATAGAACATATCATACAAATAATAAACGATGGTGTAGAGGGAGTAGGCTGAACCAGGTTTGCCGTTAAATAACGGGAACAGCTCTACAAACACCATTGAGGCGCTAATTGTGTTGACGATCATGGTCAGACCCAAGGTCGGAGCCAACAAAGGTATCGTAATCCGAAAGAAAATGCGGAGAGGCTTTGCCCCATCGACCCTTGCTGCTGTATAGTACTGTGGATTAATGTTTTGAAGTCCCGCCAACAAGAGAATAATCGTCAGTGGCATCATTTTCCAAACGCCAAAGATGATCAGGGCTGCAAGATTATAGGCGGGGTTGTTCAACCAATTGATGGGATCCACTCCAAAGAAGGAAAGGAGGTAATTGATCAGACCGTAATCGTAGTTATACAGCCACTTCCAAACTAAGCCAACAGCCACAACCGCAGTAACCATGGGCATGAAATACGCTGTTTGAAAGAAGCCCTTGAATTTAATCTTTTCATTGAGCAAAGTTGCTATGATCAGTGAAAGCACTGTAGCTACGGGGACCACTATTAGTACGTAGACTGCTGTAGTTTGTAAACCATTAACAAAGTCTGGGTCTGCAAAAATCTCTGCGTAATTACCTAAACCAAGGGAACTATATTTACCAGACATTAAAACGTAATTTTCCTTGAGGGAAATCACAAAGGCATTCACAAAGGGATACAAGGTAAAGATCATTAAGCCGAGTAAAAATGGTAGCAGATAGAAAGCAGGTTCTATCATGGACCTCGATGTACCAACTTCCAGACCCTGGTCTTTCTTCTTAGAAAATGGGTTCCTCATGCGTACCGCGCTCCACTCTCGGCGTCGAAAAGAAATACACCTTTCTTTTGTAAAGCTATGGGTAGATCTTCCCCTTCCTGAATGTTTATCTCACTTGGAACATAGCCTCGCATCTCCTGCTCGCAACCTACATAAAACCGAATGAGCTCATCCTTCCCAAACGAATATCTCTCAATGACCGAAGCTCGGAAATCTAGGGCTTCTGGCCGGGCAATAATGCTCTCCGCACGGATAGCCAAAATGACAGCAAGACCCTCTGGAAGGTTCTCGTCCATGGGCAAGGGTATAGTTATATTGCTCCCGTCCAGCAACACACCACCGCCCCGAATTATCCCTGTGAGTTGGTTAATGGTAGGTGTCCCCAAGAAGTCTGCCACAAAGAGACTGGCAGGTTCGTCATACAGTCTGCGGGGTGAGTCTTGTTGCTGCAATACGCCGTCTTTCAGTAAGATGATCTCATCGGCGATGCTGCTCGCTTCCTCTTGATCGTGCGTAACAAATACCGTCGTGATCTTCGACTCCCTCTGGATGCGTCGAATCTCTTCCCGCATTTCCACACGCAACTTAGCATCGAGGTTAGAGAGTGGTTCATCAAGGAGTAACACATCAGGCTTTTTCGCCAGGGCCCTAGCAATGGCAACCCGTTGCTGTTGGCCGCCTGAGAGCTCTGCGGGTTTCCGGTTCATCAACGATGTGATGTGTACCAATTCTCCAAGTTTCCCTGCCCGTGCCAGACGCTCCTTCTTGGGAGTCTTCTTCATTTCCATGGGAAAGCAAATGTTTTGAAGTACTGTCATGTGGGGATACAAAGCGTAGTTCTGGAACACTAACCCAATACCCCGCCCCTCTGGTGGAAGGGCCGTGACATTTTTGTCATCGAAAAAGACTTTGCCCTCAGAAACTGGAACAATTCCCGAAATTAGATTTAGGGTCGTTGTTTTTCCACAACCTGATGGACCTAAGATGGCCGTTAGCTTGCCACTAGGAAAGGTTACAGACAGATCATCCACCGCAACGGTTTCGCCAAATCTTTTTGTCAAGTTCTGGAGTGTTATGCGCACACAATCACCTCAATATCTCCTCTATAGGCTTACCATCGATATCCTTCATGGAAAAACCGAGCATTTGCGCCATGGTGGGTGCCAGATCAACCATGGGTCTGCTTCCGATCAACACAGTGTTTTTAACGGACGGTCCACAGGCAAAAAATGTGGTTACCTCTTCCCGTTCAGGATTACCGCCATGGGTAGCGGCACCAAACCTAAACCCAGGTTTCTCGCTTGCCCAAATCGTGTCGCCATCAGCCTCTTCACCAAAGGCAATGGGCAGTGCACTCTCAATGACAAAATCAAAGGGGCCAACCAATCCATATCGCTCTTCAGCCTCAGCCGCGTCCATGATCAAGTTAAGCTGGATCTTGTCATCGTCCCGCAGATTCTCCAAAAAGGCCCTAACCCTTGTTCTAAGCTCGGTATCCCTAGGATCCCTAAGCTCAATCATGGCAGTCAACTCACTGGAATGGCAAAAGACATCGAAGGATGTGACTTTGCCGTCCTCATCTGTCTGCAGAAAACCGTTCTGCTTCAACAAGACATTCATAAACAGTCTATCTGTAATGTCAGTCTGTCCATGGTCACCTAGCACCACAAAATTGGTTTCATCGAAGGTTCCCTTCCGTCGCAGGCATTCCATGATGGCACCGAGTTCTTCATCGTGTTTTCGGAGCTGGTGCAGGGTCCTTTGGTCATTAACACCATAAGCATGTCGCACAGAATCAAGATCGCACATTTTCACCAACATCACATCAGGTTGATCATAGTCTTCTAATATGTCCAGAGCCATGGCCATGGTAAACAAATCTAGACTGCGATTGGGTCCCTTCAAGTAGCGACCATGCTTATAAAAGTAACGATCTATGAGCCCCTGGGTTGCCGTACCCTCTAACCATTTCTCCGGTTCATATCCTGTATACCTATAAGGGACAATCATGGGCATATTCATGTCATAATCTGCTCCGCCAGAAACAGGCCAGGAAAGAGAACAGGTGGTCAGACCCTGATCTCGGGCTTCGTCTAGTAGCGTCTTGCTCTTGATATCTCGCTTCATGCTATACCATGGGGCGCCACTTCCACCAAAGCGAGTCAGCATCTCATTGTGCACGATCCCATGACGATTAATATAATTTCCGGTAAGAATAGAAGTATGACAACAATAGGTCAGGGCCGGAAAGACGGGGTTAATCTTTTCAACAAGAGCTCCTTTATTCAGCATCCAGCCAAAGTTGGGTAAGGTGCGCATGTATTCAACGTCTGAGGCGCACAAAGCATCGATGCAAAACACCAACAGTTTAGCCAAAGTACCTCTCCTGTCTGTTATAGCTTTCCTGATTAAAAGGGAGCATTATTGTTCTCAGGGGTTCCTTTTTCCTTGAGGCGAGGATAGTCCTCTACCGTGAGGATTTCTTGTCTCTTAGCAAAGGCAAAAGCTGCCTCATGAAAGCGAATATCTTTCGCTTCATAGTCAATCTGGTCACTGACTTGCGACGTATCGTTACCTCCCGAGGCCATATAAGCGCTGGTAGCCACGGTATAACTTTGTTCTAGCTCAATTGGCGTACCATCAGATAAAGTTAACTTAATAACTTTATGGGGAGACGGCTTAGTGTGGTCAAGTTCAGCGTGGAAACCTGAAATCAAGAGGGAAGCATTCTTACCAAAGCGATCTGGTTCGTAAACCAACTCCATGAGCTCATAGAGTTGTTGACCCGTAAAGGTACCTACATGAATTGGATCGTTAAAGCGGGTTACCTCTATAATGGACTCCCTCGTTACTTTCCCAGGTCCGATCTTCCCGCCTGCACTTGTAGCATTCATGTAGGCAAGTTCTGTCTGTCCACCAAAGCGTACACAATCCACGAGGAAATCGCCAAGTTTGGACTCGACAGCCAGCGTCATCTTCCACAACTCCTGCGACTCGGCCAAAGGTTCGTTGATTTCCTCTTCGAAGGGACGGATGGCCTCTTCCACATAAGCCTGTATATCTGGTCTACCGGCACTTTCGCGATCTGTATGCAGTACCTCGCAACTCATATCCACAACACGCCTTGTATCTGTGTCAAATATGAGGCGGGCATGGCCGAGGCTCGCCTGACCAAATCCAGCCTTAAGTACGCAAGTTCCGTCAAGTACCTGAGCATAATCACCTGGGATATGACCCCCAATACAGACATCGACAGAAGGAATCCCTTGCAGAATCTCCCAAAGCTCACCGCTAATGGAATCATCATCTTCAATATAAAATGGGCAATGGGCTAGAACAACTACGATTTCAGCACCCTGTTCGCGCATTTCTGGGATATAACGATTTCCAGCTTTAATGGCACTTGTGACTTCAAAGGGCATAAAGGCTGACTTCTCCACCATATAGGGGGTATATTCCGTGGTGATCCCCAAGACGCCGATCTTGACGCCACAACGCTCTAAGATTGTGTAGGGAATCGTACCAGCAACTGGTTGACCTGTCTGCTTCTGCCGAACATTCGAAGACAAGACCGGGAATTCGCACCCAGCAATACACTCTTCCAAGAACTCCTTGCCCCAATCGAACTCATGATTACCCAGAGTCATGGCATCCGTGCCCAGCAAATTTAGTCCTCCTACTACAGGGAGACCGCCCCAGAAATAGATGGTGAACTCGTCACCGGCATCCAACAATAGGGTACCTTCGGGGTTTGACTCTCGCACACTTTCCACCGTGGCTGAAAATGCTGCCAAACCAGGCGATAGATTTGATTTGCGGATGCGGCCCATAAAGTCGGCATGGCCTAGAATATCGAATATGAGTTCCATGATCTCATCCTTCCTGCATCTCCGGTGACGGATCTCCTAGCTACAAATATCGAATTCCGACGCGGGCAAGTTCTTAGAACGTATCCGCGTCGGAAAGGGACTGTTACCGAATTGCGTTTTGACTTGCTTGAATGAAGGCCTCGTATGCTGAATCAACATCCATTACCCCGAGGGCCACCCTTTGGACCATTTTGTCAATCTCCGTGCGTACATTGTGAGAACCAGGGATACTTGACAGCATACCTGCATATTCCATTTCGGCCACAAGTGCCTTGGCGGCCATGTTCTCACTCACATATTGTTGCATCTTGTCTGTCTGCACTGCATCATAGAACACAGGAATGCTTCCTAAGACAGTGGCCCAATCAGCAAGAACGTCTGTGGATGATAAATACTTAAAATATTCATAGACGCCACGTGCATGTTCATCATCCCGGCTGAGGCACACAAGACTACTCGCCCATTGCGAGATGTATTTGACTGGTCCTTCTTGCGGAATAGGTACGCAGCCAATTTCAAAGGCGTCACCTACTGCCAGCTCCACATAACTAACTCCTGCACTCGATCCGATATAAGAAGCCACGGCCTGGCTACCAAATGGGTTGGAAAAGTATACATCTTCACCAACTAGACGGAAATAACCAGCATTCACGCCTTCTGTAAACCACTCAAGCTTCTCTTTAGCAATGGCCTCGTCAATTTGCATGGTCTTGGTGTCTGCATCAATATAGCCACTGCCTGCCTGCATAATTAAGCCTTGATACGTGTCTGTAATCGAGTCGGATCCGAAACCAGGGATTCCCTCATTTTCGTAAATGACTTTACTGGCTTCTTCTAGTTCTGTCCAAGTTGTTGGAGCTTCTAAGTCATATTTGTCAAAGATGGTTTTGTTATAAAACAAAACCTCGCCGGTCATAGTGAACGGGAAAAGGTAGATGCTGTCTTCACCCCACTGGGTGATTTCAGCGTAGAGGCCTTGATTCATGTTTTCTTTAAAGCTCGAGATTCCGTGCGCAGGATCATTGATATACGGTGCCAAGTCCACAAGTAAGTCATTGCTTATATAATTGATAGCATCGGATGCGAACATGTTGACCATGTCAGGACCTACACCAATTCGCACAGCCTGCATCAATTTGGCATCGAATTCGCCATAGGGTTGCTGTTGCGGTACAACTTTGTATTGATCTTGCGAGTTATTGAATCCCTCAATAATGCGTAATAATCCGGCTTCATGCTGATCGGTATACGTGTGCCAATAAATAATCTCAAGAGGAGCTGCTTCTAAGGTGGGTGTATAACCAACAAATAACGACAACATTGCTACTAACGCTACAGCCAATAGGGTGTTGCTTGTCCTTTGCCTTTTCACTTCATCCATCCTCTCATTTCGTGGTGGGCTCTACCCGGTTTTCAAATCAACTGTAAGTCTATCTAGAAACCCCGCCAGTTCGTCCAAGGATGCAAGTTCTACATCGCATTCCGGACGCTCGATGTCCTGGAAGGGGTTAATCCACACCGTTCGCCCTCCTTTCTGCTTTATGGGCATCAGATCGTTGTAAGCATGATCGCCAATAGAGAGTACTGTTTCAGGCTCGGCAAAGACCTGAGGATCCAATTCTTCAAGTTTGGGTACCATGTCAAAGGGTTTATTGGCGCTGCTACAAAGGTTAGGAAATACGTCTTCATAACCAAGTTGACGTAGAAATTCCTTGGCAGTAGCTTCATAGGAGTTACTCATCAAAATCACCTTGCAGTGCTGGGAAAGGTTATAAATGGCCTCCTTAAGTCTGTGGTTACCCACCATTCCCTCCTGTTCCATATGGCTACGGACCCGGCGATAGATCACGTCCCCCCGTTGGTCCTCTAGCAAACCGAGCTTCTCCCCGAGAAAGGTCACAACTGCCCAAGCGTCCCCGAGGTAGATAAGATCGGGGCGAGTAAGGGCCTCTTCATAACGCACAGAGGGACAGATGGATTGCTCAAGGGCAACAAAAACTTCATGGGGCGTTGCCACCTGTACCTGCTCAATTTGGAAGAAGCGATTCATGACTAGTTTCTTACCTGCAAAAACGTCATCAACGAACTCTACGAACGAGGTTTCCCACTTGGCCCATGGAGTTCCTTCTAGTAGAAAATGGAGATACGTGCGGTGAAAGCTCACGTTCTGATAAATTGTGCCATCTAGGTCAAATATGATAGTTCTCACATTCTGATCCACGCGCTATCCTCCAAAGTAGATTAATAAACTTCTTAATCTTATTGTATCATCGCGTCTTTACATATTTTTGTTTCTTTGCGTGTAATTCTTTTTACCAAGAACACCTTGGCGAAAATAGATACCCATGAGTTCTTCAAAGGCCAGAATCACCTTACCGAAAAACGAATTTGGCACTTCGCTAATTAGGGTTTGTTTAGACTCATTGATAATAAGAGGGATGTCTGACACCTTGGCCAGCGTTGAGTCTGGGCGCCTGGAAAAGGACAAGACTTTGAATCCCTTCTGACGGGCTAACTCGACGTCATTGATCACTGTGTCTGACTCCCCACTTTGAGAGATGGCAATGATTAAAGAGGGACCCACATTGGTGACCATCTTCTCGTCCACATTTTCCCTAAATAACATCAGATCATAAAAATGCACCCGGTGAAACACCATAAACCCGCAGACGGCGAGTCGCTGAACAATGTAGTCGGAGACGATGTCGGCAAATCCTGCACCCACAGCAAAAATCTTCTCGTTGCGATAGTCATGAAGCATAGTGCAGAATAGCTGAACTTTTTCATCATCATAGTTATCAATGAGATCTTCTAATGCTGTGCGCTGCGCTTGTTTCGAGCGGGTATCATGACTGTTATTGAGGAGCAAATAATAATAAAGCTCGCTATATCCGTCAAATCCCAGGCGTTTGCATAGTTTCATGATAAAAGCAGTTGATACATAGTTTTCGTCGGCAATTTGCTGGATCCCAACCTTACTGGGGTTCTCTTCTATATGCTCAACGATGCTTGTAATAACACGTTTCTCATCTTCGGACAGACTATTGGTCAAAAGATAGTAATAATTACTACTCACTTATTTTCTCTCCCCTCGCTCGAGATACGAGCATCTGGCTCGCCCTTAGATTGTTCGCCAAACCATCGTTCTATGTAAGAGTCACATTAAAGCCACCACTTAGGATCTAGTATACCAAAACACGCTACACTAGGTCCAAGAACGAAAAACCCCCCACCTTGTGGTGAGGGCTACACGAGTTGCCGCTATGGTAGACTAGGCTTACTTAGGACCCACGAGAACGACAACAATGTCATTTACATT
>DIPH01000007.1:0-19559 GCA_002424045.1 Firmicutes bacterium UBA5493
ACAGTTCAACTAAAATAAAGGAAAAGGAGACAATCCAAGCAATGTTAAAGAAACAGGAAAGCCAGAAAAGAACAGTTATCTCGTCTACGGCTTTCTGGTAGTAGGAATCTTCTTTCTTGATAATCATAACTACAACAGATATGATAAGCAATGAATAGATAACACCCCAAATACTAAAGGTCGAGGGGCTTGGCGTTATTAAGGTGACATACATATCAGAAATCTGCTTCTGCGAAAGACCGTTTATGAACCCGATAGCACCTAGGGTATTGATTACTAGAGTGACCGCCAATAAAATCGCATTACTCCAAGCTTTTTTTGTCTTGTCCATGATAATCCTCCCAAAATGATGTTATATTCTAATATGTACTGCCCCCGTAAGTCACTTGAATCGCTTCGATTTCAACATCTGGTAATAGATGCTTCCATCTGCTGGCTCGGAATATCTTGTCAAAATTGCGACCTTCATTCAAGCTTATGCGTCCAAAAAAAAAGGAACGCATGCTTTGGTGGTACACAGAGCCCCCCTCTCTCCCGGGTACTCAATGATATCTTGATCCTATCTGTTGAGCTATTCAAGATGATCAAGGTAGTTTCCTTCAGAAAACTGTGGACCTAATGAAGCGCACAAAAAAAGGCCACCGAAGTAGCCTTTAGAAGGAATGTGTTAGAAAGAGAACGAGACCCCTACTCTCCGCCTGCCGAGATTCAACTCTGCCTGCTCATGAAATCGCCAATGCACACTTAACCCCTAATCAGAATCTCTTTGTTTAAGCAAACTCAACTTAAAATCACCTAAAAAAGCTTCCACTTTCAGCCGCCAGCGAAGCTGTTGACTGTCATAGCCAGCCCCCACCCAAACCTTTGGAGTCCTCGAAGGTTGGTCCCTTATAGAATAACGAAACCAACAGATCATCCCTCGTCAGCCCTCCATGGCGGCCTTGTGGCCCAACACTGTGGTCCATTCAAGACAAAGACAATGTGTCCAGCATCTGGGTTCTGTAACTCCATCTATTTGGAGATTGTTTAGAATTACCACGAAGTAGTATTGGAGCATTTTCATACCGTCCTCTTCAATTTGGGAATTTGTAAATAATTCTCAAATTCAATTCTCTTATCCTGCACGGAATTGCCAAGCAAAGTTTCACACTCGCAGTCTAGGCAGGTGAAACCCACATTCTCTAGAAGTTTACAATATTCAACGAACTAGCGACAATCGGATCGGCAACGTTTCGATTTGGATTTAGTTTGAGCAAAGAGGAGTATGATCCATGGCAAACAACAGAAAAGAACAAGAGCGGGCCGAGCTGCACCGCGCCATTTGGAATATTGCTAACGATCTTAGAGGAAGTGTGGATGGTTGGGACTTTAAACAATATGTCCTGGGAATGCTCTTTTACCGCTACATATCCGAAAACATCACGGTCTTCATCAACGCCGGAGAGCATGAAGCCGGTGATGTCAGCTTTGACTACGCCAATCTAGAGGATGCCTCAGCAGAACAAGCCCGGGATGACCTCGTGCGCACCAAGGGTTTTTTCATCCTGCCCAGCGAGCTTTTTGTTAATGTCAGAAAAAGAGCGGCCAAGGATGAGAATCTAAATGAAACCCTAGCCCAGGTCTTCCGCAATATTGAAAGCTCTGCCCAGGGTAGCCCCAGCGAAGTCAATTTCAAGGGCCTCTTTGATGATATCGATGTGAACAGCAACAAACTAGGTGGCACTGTTGCCCAGCGCAACGACAAGCTGGTCAAGCTCTTGAACGGAATTGGCGACATGAAATTAGGCGATCTTAAGGACAACACCATCGACGCCTTTGGTGATGCCTACGAGTTTTTGATGGCTATGTATGCCGGTAATGCCGGTAAGAGTGGTGGTGAGTACTACACTCCTCAAGAGGTTAGTGAACTTCTGACCCGCATTACCCTAGTGGATAAAACCGAAGTGAACAAAGTATACGATCCTGCTTGTGGATCCGGCTCACTTCTTCTCAATTTTGCCAAAATTCTAGGTAAAGAAAATGTACGGCTAGGTTTCTACGGGCAAGAGATTAACCTGACCACCTACAACCTCTGCCGGATTAATATGTTTTTGCATGACATTGACTATGACAAGTTTGACATTGGCCATGGCGATACACTCATGGAACCTTTGCACTGGGATGATGAGCCATTTGAAGCTATTGTCTCAAATCCGCCTTATTCCACCAGATGGGAAGGCAGTGATAATCCCATTTTGATTAATGACCCCCGTTTCTCGCCGGCTGGAGTCCTAGCACCAAAGTCTAAGGCAGACTTGGCTTTTATTCTGCACTCTCTTTCATGGCTGGCCACTAATGGCACAGCTGCCATCGTTTGTTTTCCAGGTGTGATGTATAGAAGGGGTGCAGAGCAAAAGATCCGCCAATACTTGATTGACAATAACTACGTGGATTGCGTAATCCAACTGCCTGAGAACCTTTTTTATGGCACAAGCATTGCTACCTGTATTATAGTGCTCAAGAAGTCAAAATCAGAAAACAGCACATTATTCATTGATGCCTCTAAAGAGTTCATCAAGGTAACCAATAGTAATAAGCTGACGGCCCAAAACGTTGAAAAAGTCGTTGAAGCCTACAAATCCAGGGCAGACCAAGAACACTTTACGAGACTTGTACCTAACTCCGAAATCGTGGAACAGGAGTACAACCTTTCCATCAGTACCTACGTGGAGCAGGAAGATACCCGGGAAGTAATCGATATCGATGAGCTGAACAAAGAAATAGAACAGATAGTAGCACGCAGCCAAGTGCTCAGGGAAGAAATCACCAAGATCGTTTCAGGGATTGAGGTGGGAGCATGAACAAGGAATTTTCATTTTTGGTATATCGCTCAGCCCTTGAGGATATCACCGTCAATGCCATTATTAACGACGAAACCATCTGGCTTACACAAAGTGCCATGGCTGAGCTTTTTGGAGTTCAGACACCGGCTATCAGCAAACACCTCAAGAATATTTTTGAAGAAGGCGAGCTTATTGAAGAAGTGGTCATTTCCAAAATGGAAACAACCACTCGCCACGGAGCTATTCATGGAAAAACCCAAACGAGGGAAACAAACTTCTATAATCTCGATGCCATTATCTCTGTAGGCTATCGTGTAAACTCCCGCAGGGCCACCAACTTCCGCATTTGGGCAACCCAGGTGCTAAAAGAGTACATGACAAAAGGCTTTGCCATGGATGACGAACGTCTCAAGCAGGGCAAAACTGCATTTGGAAAGGACTATTTTAGGGAGCTGCTAGAGCGCGTTCGATCAATTCGAGCAAGCGAGCGCCGCATCTGGCAACAGATCACCGACATATTTGCCGAGTGTAGCATTGATTATGATAAGAATTCCCCTGTCACACAAAATTTCTATGCCATGGTTCAAAACAAGTTTCACTTCGCGATAACAGGCAAAACCGCCGCTGAGATTATTCATTTAAGTGCGGACCGTAACAAGGAGCATATGGGGCTAACCACCTGGAAAAACGCTCCTGATGGAAGAATCCTAAGGCAGGATGTAACGATTGCTAAAAACTACCTGGAAGAGAAACAAATCCGGCAGTTAGAGAGAGCTGTTACGGGATATTTTGACTATATAGAAGATTTGATTGAGCGAGAAAACACCTTTACCATGGAGGAGTTTGCCGCCAGCGTCAATGAATTCTTAGAGTTTCGCAGATATGATATTTTGAAGGATAGAGGATGCATTTCAAGGCAGGATGCAATCAGCAAGGCGCAAGCAGAATATGAAGAGTTCAATAAAACGCAACGGATAACCTCTGATTTTGACCGAGCCATTAAACAGCTTGCCCAAAAAGGGGAGGGCCAAAACTATGAATAAGCTGGAGCAATTAATTGCGGAGCTTTGTCCGGATGGGGTTGAGTACAAAGCGTTAGGCGATATAGGCACCTTGACCCGAGGTAGCGGACTGCAAAAGAAGGATTTTACAGAAACCGGCGTAGGATGTATTCATTATGGCCAAATTTACACCTACTTTGGTGCATCGACGACACAAACAATTACTTACGTAACCCCAGAACATGCAAGCAAGCTAAGAAAGGTTTCTCCCAACGACCTCATAATCGCTACAACGAGTGAGAACATCGAAGATGTATGTAAGAGTGTCGCTTGGTTGGGGGAAAAAGAAATAGTCACGGGTGGACATACCGTCATCCTACAGCACAATCAGAATCCGTTGTATCTTTCCTATTATTTTCAGTCAGAAGAGTTCACCAGACAAAAAAGGAAAATCGCTTTTGGGACCAAGGTGATTGAAGTTGCCCCTAGAAATCTGGAGAAGGTTCTTGTGCCAATCCCCCCTCTGCCCATACAACAAGAAATCGTCTGCATCCTGGATCACTTCACCGAGCTAACGGCGGAACTCACGGCGGAACTGACCGCGGAGCTGACCGCACGTCAAAAGCAATATGGGTATTATAGGGATTTGCTCTTGACGTTTGATGAGACGGTGCCGAATCATAATCTTGGCGAAGTCTGTCACTTTCAAAACGGCTTTGCTTTTCAAAGCAGCAAATTTCGAACAAAGGGGAAACCGATTTTGCGCATTACAAATATTCAGGATAATATCATAAATGGTGAAGGTATTGCCTACTTTGAGGAGGGGGATTATCGGGAAAACCTGGAGCGCTACCGCGTAAAAAGGGGCGATATTGTAGTTGCAATGTCCGGGGCTACGACAGGCAAAATTGGAATCAACAAGACCAACACCATTTTTTACCTTAACCAACGAGTCGGTAGATTTGACCCGGATAAAACTAGAATTAACAAGCAATATCTTTACCACCTCTTGCTATCCAAATCACAGGAAATATATGCGCTCGCCGGTGGTGGGGCACAGCCAAATCTGAGCACTACGCGAATCAAGAGTATGCCAGTCCCCGTCCCCCCTCTCCCCGTCCAAGAAGAAATAGTCCTCATCTTGGACCATTTCACAGAGTCAACGACGGCGTTAACGGTTGAGCTAACGGCGGAGTTAACGGCGCGTCAAAAGCAGTACGAGTACTACAGGGACAAGCTTCTAACCTTCAAGGAGGCGACGCCATGAGCACGTTTAACATCATTGCCGAGACCAAAGAGAGCACTGTAGTCGCCGAATATGTGTCTGAATACGCCCATGGGGCAACCTATCAGAGTGAAGCGGAACTAGAGCGGGAGTTTATCAAACTGCTTCAGGATCAGGGCTATGAAAAAGCGACTATTTCTTCTGAAGGTGATTTAAAGCACAATCTTCGAAGGCAACTTGAGATTTTGAATGACTATAGATTTTCCGACAGTGAATGGGACCGCTTTTTCCGCGAGTCCATCGCCAGTACTAGCGAAGGCATTGTGGAGAAGACTCGCAGAATCCAAAGCGATCACGTCCAGATTCTCCGCCGGGATGATGGAGTGGATAAAAACATCCGCTTAATTGACAAAAATAACATCCACAACAACCGCCTACAGGTGCTAAACCAGTATGAGGAAACTGGAGGTACCCATGGCACTCGCTATGATGTGACAATCTTGGTCAATGGACTGCCCCTGGTCCACATTGAGCTCAAACGCAGGGGTATAGCTATTCGAGAGGCTTTCAACCAAATAGACCGCTATCAACGGGACAGCTTCTGGGCTACAAGTGGGCTTTTTGAGTACGTCCAAATCTTCGTCATTTCCAACGGCACCCACACCAAGTATTACAGCAACACCACCCGCAATGCACATGTGAAGGAGCAGCATAGTCCTGAGCGCCAGCGCAGTAAAAAAACCAGCAACAGCTTTGAGTTTACGAGTTACTGGGCCGATGCCAATAACAAAGTCATCCCCGATCTTGTGGATTTCACTAAGACTTTCTTTGCCAAACACACCCTACTTAACATCCTAACTAAATACTGTGTCTTCACATCAGAAGAGCTACTCTTGGTGATGCGCCCCTACCAGATCGCCGCTACGGAGAGAATTTTATCACGCATCGTAATCTCCACCAATTACAAAAAGACCGGAAAAATAGAAGCTGGTGGCTATATTTGGCACACGACAGGGAGCGGTAAAACACTCACTTCCTTTAAAACTGCCCAACTTGCCACAGCCCTACCTTTCATCGACAAAGTCTTATTCGTTGTGGACCGCAAAGACCTCGATTACCAGACCATGAAAGAATACGACCGCTTCCAAAAGGGAGCGGCCAACGGCAACACGTCGACTAGAGTTCTACAGAAACAGCTAAGCGACAATAATTCCAAAATTATCATCACCACGATTCAAAAGCTAGACATCTTTATTCGTCGCAATAAAGAGCATCCCATCTATAGAAAGCACGTGGTCCTAGTCTTTGACGAATGCCACCGCTCCCAATTCGGGGAGATGCATAGTGCCATTATTAAAGCCTTTAAGAACTACCATATCTTTGGTTTCACCGGAACCCCCATCTTTGCAACTAATGCTCCATCCGGCGGCAATCCTCTGCTCCGCACTACAGAGCAGGTTTTTGGGGATAAACTACATACCTACACCGTCGTTGACGCCATCAATGACGGCAATGTGCTACCCTTTAGGATTGATTTTATCAACACCATCAAGATACCAAAGAACCTTGCGGATAAGCAGGTTTTCGCCATTGACCGAGAAAAAGCGCTCATGGATCCTATGCGGATTCAAGAAATAGTTACCTATATTCTAGAGCACTTTGATCAGAAGACCAAAAGAAGCCAGTCTTATAAGTTCACAGCCAAGTGGGATGAGAATAAACAAGGCACAATTGTTGAACACCGGGAGTCTAGACGCGTGATGGGCTTTAATTCTATCTTTGCCGTTGCGTCGATCCCTATGGCCATGCGCTATTATGCCGAATTCAAGCGACAGTTAACGACCACCAGCAAAAATCTCAAGGTGGCAACCATTTTTAGCTTCGGCCCTAATGAAGAAGAAATAGATGGTCTATTACCGGATGAAGATCTACTCCCAAACAATCTAGATGCAACCGCAAGGGACTTTCTGGATTCGGCCATTCGAGATTACAATGCACTTTTTAACACCAATTTTGACACCTCAGCCGATAAATTCCAGAACTACTACAAAGATCTCTCCATGCGCATGAAAAACAGAGAAATCGACTTACTCATTGTAGTCAACATGTTTCTGACCGGATTTGACGCCACAACCTTGAACACGCTCTGGGTAGACAAGAACCTTAGGCAGCATGGCTTAATTCAGGCTTTCTCCAGAACCAATCGGATTCTAAATAGTGTGAAAACCTTCGGCAACATCGTCTGCTTCCGAGACTTAAAAGATGAAACAGACAAGGCCATAGCCCTTTTTGGCAATAAAGATGCGGGCGGTATCGTGCTGTTGAAAACCTATGATGAATACTACCATGGTTATGACGAAGATGGGGTGCATAAGTCGGGTTATGCAGACCTCATAGCCGAGCTAGAACAGCTGTTTCCTTTAGGCGAAGCTATACTGGGAGAAGAAGCCCAAAAGAAATTCATTGCACTTTTTGGTTCAATTCTACGCCTTAGAAATATCCTTACCTCCTTCGATGATTTTGAGGGAAATGAAATCTTAGCCGAAAGGGAACTTCAAGACTATCAAAGCATGTACATTGATCTTTATCAAGAATTCAAGTTGGCCGCCCAAGGAGATAAAGAAACTATTAATGATGACATCGAATTTGAGATTGAACTAATCCGCCAAATTGAAGTCAACATCGACTACATCCTGATGCTGGTGGCAAAGTACCACGACTCAAACTGCACCGATAAAAGCATCCTCACTACTATCGATAAAGCGGTCAATGCCAGTATTGAACTTCGCAGCAAGAAAGAACTTATAGAACGGTTCGTAGCCCAGGTCAATATGGCCACTGATGTGGATGAGGATTGGCGTAAGTTTGTAGCCGAACAAAAAGATACCGACCTAAGTGCCATTATCGACGGTGAGAACCTGAAACCAGAGGAAACCCGAAAGTTTATCGACAACTCCTTTCGGGATGGCATCCTGAAAACTACGGGCACAGATATTGACCGAATAATACCACCTGTCTCTCGGTTTGGTGGCAACCGAGCACGGAAAAAGCAAGGAGTCATTGAACGACTACTGGAGTTTTTTGAGAAATATTTTGGGCTGGTTTAAAGGAGGGACAAACCATGTCTATCCGCGGGAAAAGTATAAACTTATTTCTCATGGACGGCAAAGCCAACGGCCGAATTAAGTGCACATTGGCGAATTGGACCGGGATTGCCTATAAGATTCCCCGCACAGAACTGGACAAGTGCAAAGGAAGGGCAGATCTATCTCAGAGTGGTGTCCATTTCCTGTTTGGAACATCTGACGATAGCGAGGACAGCGTAGTCTATATTGGACAAGCCGGAGTACGAAAAACCGGCGAAGGAATTCTCTGCCGGTTGCTTGAGCACAAACGGAATCAAGGTAAAGACTATTGGACCGAAGCAGTTGTCTTCACCACATCAAACAACTCCTTTGGGTCGACAGAAATCAGTTACTTGGAACACCGTTTCTGCACCATGGCGGTGGACGCAAACCGCTATATTGTCAAGAACGCAAATGAGCCCAGCTCTGGGAACATAACTGAGGAAAAAGAAAGCGAGTTGGAGGAGTTCATTGATTACGCCAAGATCGTAATGGGAACGCTTGGGCATAGGATATTTGACCCATTGACCGACAGGCCAGAGCTGACCGCCGATGGTGCTTTACTTCTGCACTTGCAACGGAAGAGCAGAAAAAGCGGGCTTGTCATAGAGGCAAACTGCATGCAAACCTCCGAAGGTTTCGTCGTCTTAAGAGGTAGCCTCATTGAGACGATTGATTCGGACGCAATTCCTCCTGGAATCAAAGAACGTCGCCAAAAAGCCCTGATCGATAAGGACGGAATTTTGCAGGAAGACGTCCTCTTCCGCAGCCCTTCCTATGCGGCTGCTTTTGTCATTGGTGGGCATGTGAACGGATTGACTGAATGGAAAACAGAAGATGGAACAACCTTAAAGGAAATGGAAAAGCGCGAAGAAAACTAGATGTAACGACTGCTTCTACCCGTCCACTCCACCGGTGTCTGTTCGGCCGCTAGTTTCTTCGCTCTATCGAAAGGCTCCAACAACTTCCTCATCTGGAAATACTGTGACCTCCGCCATTTGCGGTAACCAGAAGTCCAGCCTCTGCCACCCCCACCGCTGTCCAACAAAACAAAAAAAGACCGCAACCACCGTTGCAGTCCTTGTTTACGTATGGCGCGCCCGACAGGATTCGAACCTATGGCCTTCTGATTCGTAGTCAAAAGACAAAGCCCATTATATAGTCTTTTCAGGCGTTTTTGTTAGTTGTAAGTTAGTTACAACATACATTTTCAACACCCCCAAAGCACCTTTAAGAGGTAACCCCCCAGGGGAGAGGGTTAAGTAATACTCAAACTAAGATGTTTATACAACACGTCATCTTTCGAATTTTTAAGTTCCTCTAACTGGCTACGCAAACCATGAATGCTGTTTTTTGATTGCATAGGCGTTAATCCAAGCTTACCAATTTCATCAATAATATTCTGTTGGATCGAACGAGGCGGAAGCGGGATCTTGATACTTGAGATGCTTGAACTTAAATTGTTTATATTAGCTCCAGCACTACCCTGGCTAATAATATCGCGAAAGAGTGTAGACGATAAAACAAGCCATAGATACTTCATAAGAATATCTTCTCGTTTTGGCTTGCGACGCAATATACCCATAAACCCACCTGCGTAATACATCATATCTGATTCTATATACGCACTTTTTCCGACATGATTTTTGCTTCCGCTTGAAAAACAAATGAAGATGTCATCCGCTTTCAGTTTTTTAAGGTCTTCGATTTTATTTTCTTGTTTTAAAAAAATCTTTTTAACCACTTCTAGATCGCCATAGATGGTTACATTGTCGGCTGTAAGTATAATGTTTTCAGACTCGTAATAAACTTGGTCCTCTTTTGAATAAGAAACACCTTTTACAACATCAGCTAATTCCCCCAAAGACTCCAGCGGGAAGGGCGTATTAAATGTAGTCTTTTTATTTAAATTAACAACTTTGTCAAATTTACTAGTGGTATAGTCAATATACCCACTCATCTTTCCATACGACACATTATTTTTGAGACTCTCGTCAATGCTTATCTTTTTCCCTAAAAAAGCATTATAAACATAACTGTTTACTTTAGTATAATCCAACGGACTATTACCCTCCGCGTAAAGCATTGTACCCCCTGGGAGCCAACGAATCCCTTCGCGTCCTCGTCGCTTGCTAAACTCATAGCCCAAAAATTGCTTCCCTTCTCTTTTTTCACCTGTTTTCACTAAAACAATCTCCTGCTCGTGGGTAAGCATAAAATAGAGCATTTTTTCTTTTTCAACTTCAAGCATTTTTGCATAAAAGTCGCTTCCAAATGTTTTTTCGTAATTCTTACACAAATCATGCTCTCGAACATTTTCGTTAGGAGAACAGGCGATTAAAGACACATAATCCTCAAATGATAGATCATCATAGACGTTAGTAACATAAGTTGAAAATGCGTTCTCAACCCCAATTACATTGACATCTTTCTTGTTTACAAAAAAAGTATCTATTGCTCTTGCAACTGCAATGTGATCATTATCGTTGCGACGCTCCAAAAAGAGGATAATAGTGTTGGTTCCTGTTTCCATAAATGTACCGGACCCAAGTTCAACAATGGATTTTACTTTAAAATACTTAAAGATAACTTCTCTTGCTTTGGAGTGGATCCCACTATTGGACAATAAAGAGCTTGGCAAAATGATGCCAGCACATCCGCCTACTCTAAGGAGTTGTTTCATCCTCTCCACAAACAGGCACTCAATTTCCGAACTATTATCAGTCAAAAATTGATAAAGTTCAAATGATTCTTCGCCATGCTGAAGCGTACTCTTAAAGGCTTCCACGGAATAGGGAGGGTTCGATAGGAGTATATCAAATTGTCCATTGTCCTTGTTGTTTGAGCTAGCTACCACCTTAAGTTTTCCCCGGTACTCTTCTGATCTCGAAAAGCTATCTAGACCATTAGCCCAAACAATTGTGGCTTCGCCATCACCATTAAAGAAAGCACTTACCTTTGTTGTCTTAACAAGCCGATTATCAAAGTCAATGCCATAAACGTAATCTTTGGCCCACAAGAACTTCGTGGGTCCTTGCCAAGCTTGAAATTGACTCCTTATAGTGGGGGATGTTTTGTCAGTGTTGATTTTCGTATCAATAATCTCCTGTAACTGCGACATATATTCTGTTAGAAAGTGCCCGCTTCCGCATGCATAGTCGATTACAGCTGGAAGGGGCTCTTCCATCCTATCATCAATTCTTTTTTGAACAACTTCACGCAGCGGAATTGACGAAATGATAAAGCGCGTGATAGGGGTAGGAGTGAAAAATTGTCCCGCTTCTTGCTTCATACTTGTATTCAGAAGTAACTCAAAAAAATTCCCTAAAAATTCATGCTTTTGCTCATATCTAAATCTATACCCCTGCAAAAGTTCTACAATTTCGCGCACAACTTTTGCATTATGCTGAAAGGTTTTTTCGTCCTGCACTTCTACAAAAGCAAAGTTGGGGCTCTTTTTCAAGCGGGTGTCCTCATACATCTGCAGAACCCACTTCTTTATACTATCATCGTCAATGTTTTCAAGTTTCTCGGAAACATCTCTTTCCTTGTAATCTATCACCTTGATTTCAAGGAAACGCCACATACCTTCCATATAAAGATCATTCAGCCGCATCTGCAAACGCTCGTCTGTATCACTCTCTAACCATTGAAACTGCAATTCTTCATCGTCATTTTTGTTTTCATCAATTATCTTACATACAAATAAATTGAGCAACTTGTTAAAAGCATTCGGCTTATCTGATATTGCATTATGCCGCAATATTTCCATAATCTGATTGTATATTTTTCCACTATCTTCTTTTTTAAGATTTTTTAGCATTCCATATGTTAGGGCTTTGTGCTTAACATCGTATGGAGCTGCATGCATCTCAAATATTCCATTGTCTCTAAAATTTTTGTTCCAATGAGTATATATATCCTTTGTCCCAGATAACCCACGCCAGCTATCATTGACCTCTATGATGCAATTATTATACTCTATCTCTTTGCTTAGGCGCGATGTATAAAGACACAAATACTTCGCTGCCCTATCATTCACGTAATAGGCGAATAGTTGCCCGCCATCTTTGAGCATCTTTTTTTTCTCTTTCTTATATTCTGTGCCCCATGTCTTGCATTCGACCATAAGATACGGTATACCCTCAGGAGTATTGACCAGTATATCAAGACGACCTGAATGCCCTCTCCCAGATGGATAGGTTTTCTCTAACTCGATACTCGAAGGGGCATATCCCTTCTCTAGTAATCTATCAACACACTCCAAGACCACAAAATTTTCCGCACGGGCAAAATTACTTGTTGCTCCATCACCTAATTTGATACGGACTTCCTTTGGCGTATCTTGCGCATAATATTCTATCTTTTCAGCATTGAAATCAACACAAATCATATACTCGTCATGTGAAGAATATGCCTTGGAATATATGTTGCTTTTCCCATTTTGAGGAGTAAAACCTATCTCTGCAATAATTTCCTTTATTTTGTCTAATCCTAATTGCACATCGATACCTCCCCGCACTCAGCCACACCAATGGATAATGTACATTTCGGCAAGAATCGGACAGTTCCTTCATTTACATTCAAGTCTTGCTTGCATTATACCTAAATGAGAACGTGTGTGCCACGGAACAAATTGCAAAATTTGAAAACCCCGATCTCTCGACCGGGGCTAACATAAGAAAAGACCACCCAGCGCTAAGCAGAATGGTTGCAAAATGTGACAAACTCCCTCGGGGGTTGGGGTTGGGTTGGGGGTGAGGGAGCTCGTCACATACTTGTAAAGGTTACCAAGTTTATCCTAAGTTGTCAATTGTCTTTAAAATCTTAACGCCACACTCACATAAGGAGTAGGCGGCCGGGCACTGTGCCACACGCCGCTCCGGACCCCTGCAGTCACGTAAATAGTCTTGAGGAATAGCTGGGGCAGGTACATTGTGGTGCTAACATCTGCATCCACTCCCTGAGATGGATGTGTGTCGATGATCAAGTCCATGAACCACCAATCAGTAAAGGCATAGTCCAGGGCCACTGTGTAGATGGTTAGCGGTTCGTAGCCGATGGGCCACTCTTGAGTAACGATCAGGGCTCCAGACCACTCGGCCAGAGCTGGCATGGCCACCAACGCTAATACTAATGCAAGCATCGCCACACATCTAAGACGTTTCACGTTCCCCCTCCTTCCAAACCCACGAAGGAACTTGTCCATGCAGGACTTCTTCTAGCACGTTGTGCACAAAGGTATCTATGTGACCCTCTAGTGGTTCTGCTAACAACATCTCGAGCCACTTCAATCTCGCTTCTGCTTCGCTCACGGCATCATCTCCTTATCTGTCGGAGCTTGTCTTTGACATGAGGTTTCTCCCTGGGGTCCAACGGCTTAATCTCCAGCCCAAAGACCGAAAAAATCGTGTTGAGGAAAGCAATTATTCCTCCACTTCCGGCTTTTTTCCGAATAGTTCCTTTAGTTCCTTGGCGGCATGTCCAAACGTCTCATGGAAGACCTGACTACCCAGAACCACACCCAGTGTCATGATCAATGCAGTGGCCCAAGTCATCCCATTATTGACCACTCCGACAACTAACACCGCAACCCCACCGAGTGCTACATTAATAAGGGGGATGTACTTTGGCTTAAGGCCTGTCCACCCCTTGAGGATGGATATGATGATGCTAATAAGCGGCGCCAAAGCGACGCCACCGATGATCAAATTGTCAGGGTCAAAGGCGTCACCTGCAACTGCTTCTGCGGCCATGGCCACCATTGGGACTAATGCGACGATTAACACGATTACCAACACTAACAATGCAGACTTCCTCTTCATTAATATCACTCCTCATTTCTTTTTTGCCAAACAAAAAAGCACCCTCTTAGGTGCCAAACTCAATCAACAATATTTGTTACCGACTTACACCAAACCCCACCTACGCATAATCGAAATGAGCTTGTTTGCATACTCTGGATCTGTAGCATATCCGGCCCGCTGCAGCTCTCTAGCGAACTCCTCAGGGGTGCTTACCTTGAAAGCTTCAGCATACCTAGGCTGCGTGCTCAAAAAACGCCCATAATCCTCGAAACTGTCCTCCATCGACTCATAGGCCCGGAATGAATCAACGATGTTGATTTTCTTGCCATTAACATATTCGTGAGTCCCGAACTCCTGGCCTTGGCCCTTTATGCCAAAATAATTGTTGCCTTTAATGTAACGGCCCCAACCAGTTTCGAGAGCCGCTTGGGCAATACAGACCCCATACGGCACGCCGTATTTCTCCTGCACCTTAAGAGCCAATGGTTTGGCTTTGGCTATGAATTCTTGCACGTGTTTCACTTGTTTCACTCCTCTCGTTTAGTCTAGTCGATCGCCCTGTGTTTGGTTCCGCCTTTAAACTCCCGAGCCCGCATGCCGCAGCTCCACAATATCCGCATACCCAACATCTGCCATTGATCATCAAAGGCTCCCCACAGTCGGGGCAATGATAAACTGTCATAACTACCCTCCAAATATCGCGATGTCTTTGAGATTCAATCCCGTGTTGATTGCCACGATACCTGTAAAGACGGCGATCAGTATCCATATCAATTTCCACAAGTTTTTTGTGTAGGTAGCGTCCCTATTTTCTATTGCCTCTTTTAGTTCCTGGACATCTGATGTTTTTGCTGTTTCGTTGAGCTGGGATTTCATGTCCTTAACATCTGCTTCCAACCTGTCTATCCTATGCGTCTGTGTACACGGCTCCATTGATCGCCCTCCTTAGCTTATTTGGGTACTAAAAAAGCCTAGTCGCCTAGGCTAATTCTGGAAATTTGTTAATAATTGTGGTACAATTTAGTTAACAACAAATCGAGGTGATACAAACAATGCGCAAACAAGCCTTACTTGTCACTATTGTGATGTCACTGTTACTTGTCGGCTGTGTGGGAAGTGGTACGCTCCCACTACCAAATCCCCCTATCGGCCCTGGGCCAACGGATCCTGACGAAATTTTCGACGGAAGCCCGACGCATCTCAGTCTTGAAGTGCAACGTAATGACACAGAAATCCAGGCTTTCACTCTGCTAGAAACCTTAGATGAAGTTGCATATGCTCGAATCACACGGATGGAACGAGGACACCAAATTTATAGCGAACTACGCGAAGTCAACCTAGTTCCTAGCGTATCACAATTTTCGATTGATACAGAATTACCAGCCGAACAAAATTATGCCGTAAAGATCGTTGTGTCTAATGATAAGGGACAACTCTTAGAACTTGGTGTTGCAGAAAAAATTAATGCTCCCGCCAATACACTTACTAGCGTTCCAATTTCTCTAACTGCGCCATCATACACTTTGACCAAGCCCGAAGTAATGTACAGCGAAGGAGGACTGAGCCAGTGGTCAGTCGAAATCCCCAACGATTTTCGGAACGCAGCTTGGGCTCACATATATGTAGGCCTTACCCCTTGGACAAAAAACGGACATCAAGGGATTTATGATGCCAATCCATGGGGAGAGCGATGGGTGATCCCCGGCGGAAGCGGCTTTGTTCCTCAAGTAACCGAACCAACCAAGCTTTATTACCAAGTTGGTATAGCTGTCGGAGTCGATAATTATCCCGACGGAGAACCAGAGCCCAATATTTTTGACCCCGATATAGAGCAGGGTGAAGAGTTGAGTTATATCTGGATCTACCCATACCCCGGTTGGGGAGAGTAATCACAAAGGAGCCCTATAAGGCTCCTTTAATCGTTTACTAGTTCCATAAACTCGCTGTAGGCAATTTGAGCTGCCAAAGCCCTCCTGATATCATCGAGGCTGGCATCATCCTTACTAATGGCTTCTAACCCGGCTTTCAATTCGTCCAACAACTCACGTTGTCGCTCCTCAGCATTGCCTGGTTTGATTGATATCGAAACGACAGATGGATCGTGGGATATCGCCTGCGGTTCTCCTCGTTTGTCGATCCAGACTGTCTCGGTTACTTTTTCATAGCCACTAACGATTTCCTTGCCTTCTGCCAGAGTTTTGCCCTGCACCATACCAAGTACGACGCCTCTTTCTACTGTCCCGCCATCCCCAGTCAAGTAACCGACTTTTGTTTCTCCCCTTCTCAGTTTCATGCATCATCCCCTCCCGTACAGATGTCCGAGTATACCTGCTCTAGGTTTGGGCAATCGCCCTCTTTGCTTATCAGCCCAAATTCTGCATGCCTCAACCATACCTATCAAGTGCTCACAATATCCATCGGGGGCTACAAGCTCATCTCCATTAACCTGCCTGTTAATACCAGCACACCAACCCACGCCTTGGCAATGCTTGTAGGCAGTGCATCCTTCACACTCTGGCTTGGGATAAGGGTTAATGTCAGTATGATAGGTGTTAACTCGCTCGCTTATGGCCGCAAAAGGCATTTCGCTTGTAATGCCGTTCCAGATGTCGCCAATCTTGCCCACGGTGGATTCTTCATATAGCTGACAAAGGCTTAGGCTACCATCAGGTGATACGGCCCAGATACCCCGACCTGTGCCACACTTATTCCCTTCTTGCTTGGCGTTTTCTTCATCCATTACCCTTTGCACCATGTCATTCACAAACTTGCTAGGGGTTGCCCCCCATGCATAGTACTCTCCAAGTTCCAAGTAGGCATCTTTTACCTTATCCCTTTCAAAAGAGCCTGTCACATCAGGGACCACCTGGACTGACGGGAAACCTAACCCTTCAAGCTCCCCAAATCTCCCCACGAGGTCATAATCGTGGCCAGACCATGTTCCTCTTGCTGTGACCCAGCTTCTCTGCTTGGGAGATTGAAGAAGAAGTTGAGCATTTTTGGAAACCACCTCCCACGAAGGGGTGTTGTTTCGCAGGATTCGGTTTGCATTGTGCTCCTCCCCACCATCCAGGGATAGGATGTAAACCTTCACATTGTTGTTATCCATCCAGTCAATGCGCTCTTTAGTGAGGGCTACTCCATTAGTGGTCAGGCTAATCATCATGTTGGTGTACTCTCTGGCAGCCACAATCAGATCCCAATTCTTCAGAGGTTCTGTTCCAAAAAAGTGCAGGGACGGCTGCCCAACAGCATAGAGATTTAAAAAATCAATCGCCTTGTGCAATATTTCAACCGTCATTTTCTGATTAGAACCAGCCTTACCCAAAAAACAGTACTGACAAGCCATGTTGCAGGCTCCTTCGCCAGTTTCAGTAAAAAGCAGGAGCCTGTTTAGCCCCTGCTTTGTTGCAATTTCTTTTGTTTTGTCCATGCGGCACCTCCTACTTTGTGATCGTATCGGCGTAGCCGTTGACACAATATCCACCTGTTGTGGTCTTGGGATCCCAAAAATGTACCCCAGACTCACGCACTGTCTCTACACTTACGATGGTGGAAAGTGGTTCGGAATCAAATGGGCGAACCATCTGCATGCCTGGTCTTAGATACAAGGCTTGCAGCTTATACCACCTTTGGCCTTGCCCCAGATCGGCCAGCACGTCAAAGGGTTGCTCAAAGGTGACATCCAGGCTTGGTCCATTGCTTGTCCTTATCCTCAAAAACTCGCGGGAATAGGAAGCATCCACAAGCCGCGTTAGTTCGCCGTGCACAACTGTATCTGTTTCCGGCTGATACCAGGGCAGAATCATTCCTGGTTTCAAGTCCTCTACTGGCACAGTGGTGTAATCTTGCGTTTCTAAGTCCCATACATCAATGGGGGTTCCCTCTCGAATACACCCACCGCCTGATTGCGAAGTTTTTTCGCAAGTTGACTGGCAAGAAACTTGACAGCCTTGACACGACGTTTCGCACGTATCTTGGCAGGAGCCTTCACACCCGCTTTGACAAGATGATTCACAGGAGCTTTCACAAGCTACCTCACATCCTGTATAACATCCCCCTATACCTCCAGAAACAGTGTAAACAGGAACCCCTGGACGTAATGGCATTTGTTCATTTTGGTAAACAGTCCGCCGGTTAATGATGATCCTACGAGCATTAGCATGTTGGTGCCTTGCTTGGATAGTGAAAGTGTTGGTTCCTGCCGGGAAGTTGCGTGCGTCTAGAATGACGCTATAAAGTTGGCTGATTCCATTGGATCCAGTTACCACCATTAAAATTTGATTGCTTGGTCCAAGTAATCTCATCTGGACATGGTCCGACGAGTCGCCTCCAGACAAAGTCTCCAATGCAGCTTCGACTTCGATTAAGAGTTGTTCCGCAAAGTAATTTGTGTCAGTTCTAATAAAACTGAAAGTTGATACTGTCGTCCAAGTGCTAGGCAAATTTGTGTTGGACACTACTGTTGTCGAATTATACCGCCTAAGCGAGGGTGTTCCAATTAGTGGTACATTGAGATTTTCTGCAATTTTATCAAACGTAATTGCTTTAGCGGCTATAACGCGCCCTCTTACAGAATTACTTGCAAGCCTTTCAAACGGCACACCCGATTCAGAAAGTAGCATGGGGGGTATCTCCATCAGCGAATTAGCCAATACACTCCTAGCAAGAGCAATGTTACCTTGTGCCATCAGGAAACCTGCCTGAGGAAAGGTAAACCCAGTAGGGAAAAGACCTAACATCCCTGCATTGGCGATGTCTTGCTTGAACTTCGTCAAATCCCCCATGGCGATCGAAGGCATATTGTTCTTGTCCCAAAAAGCCAATTGTGCACCGTCAAGGTGCATGGAGCGTTGAGCATAACCAGGAGGTATCATCATAATGCCTTCCTCACCGATTTCAATTGCTCCACCAGCGGCAAGGATTTTTCTGGCTTCCAGGTCTAAGATGTTAGCCTCATCAAACACCGCATAACCCGCTTGGATCATGTGCGTTTTCAGTTGTTCCGCTTCTAGTGCAGTGGCTCTGACCAGACCATTTACAATAAGGTCTGCTAGAAAATAAGCCTTTTTGGTCACCGTGTCTACTGCAAAAATGGCTTGTCCGTCACTTGTGGTGGTACCGAACACTCTAAATCGATCAGCCAACACCGCAAACTCTGATTCGTTCTGTTCATTTATCCCTGATACAAATCCAGTTGCGTACGTTTTGCCCCCACTTGTCTTTTGAGTTTTGACGCTGTATCGATCGGCAAGTTGGGTGACTTGATTGGCCTGCGTAGCCACATCGCCCTCGACATCATCAACCCTTGCGACGGTGCTTGTAATAGCTCCATCTAGTGCGCTGATATTTTGCTCGGCTGTGGTGATTCGTGCACCATGGGCAGTCACGATTATCGCATCGGCTTTTTGCTCGATCAGACCAGCCTGAGCCGTGATCTGCGCCCCTTGGCTTGATACGGTGCCTGCCAGCGTGTCAAAGACCGCCTGGCTGACCTTAGCCGATATCTCGTCAGCTAACACGTCGAGACTTCCCTCTGCGTTTGTGACCCGCCCTTCGAGCGTGTCGTAGATGTCCTG
>DIPH01000007.1:19675-55844 GCA_002424045.1 Firmicutes bacterium UBA5493
GCGTGTCGTAGATGTCCTGCGTTACTCTTGCTTGGATTTGAGCAGCATGGGTTGTTAGGGTCGCTTCGTTGCCGGTTACTCGACCTTCGAGCAGGTCAAACACAGCCTGCGTCACCCTTGAAGATACTTCACCTGCTAAAACCGTAAGTTCCGTTTCATTATCTGTTACACGTCCTTCCAGACTGTTAAAGACCGTCTGTGTTACCCTTGCTTGGATCTGATCTGCGTGAGTTTGCAGGGTAATACTCACCGCATCAATGCTGTCTTCTGCGTCCACGAGCCGGTTCTGTGCGTTGACCAGTTCAACTTCGGCGTCCGTCAGCCTGTCACCTAGCTCTGTGCCTAACTGTTTAACTTGGCTTGCTTGATAATTCAGCTCATCTTGATCCACAAATGCCCCTTTTGCCCTGTACCAGGTGGCGATTTCTTCGTCTGTTGCGGCGTAGGTCAGGATAAGGAGTTCGTCTATCAACCCTGTCTGATTAGAGAACATCAGTGTGTCACCATCGCACCCCAAATCCTCTGGAGCTGGCGTCCAGTCTGTTGCTGTGTTGCCTTTTTCGAGTTTGACCCAATCAATTTCCCAGTAAGAATCTATTTCTTGGCCATTTGTCAGTAAATAAAGTATGGCATCATCTGCATCTTCTTCGATTGTTACAGTTCGCTGAATCACTTGCCAAGAGGTTGCTAAATGTTCAAAACTAGGGCTAATGGCTGAACCTGAAAAGAAAGTAAAAAGTAAATTGTCACAAGACGCACGTATTCGGGTTGACATAGTATATGTCCCAGCTTCTAATGAGATCCTTGGAACCATCTTGATACCTGGAGTACTTGTATCTTGCTTGAATGTTACTCTCAAGGCACAATCAACAATTGCTAAGTCTACATTTGCGTTATTTGTCCAACCAACAAAGTTTTCATTGAATGAACTGTTCGGGAGCAAATTTCTCTCACTAATCCATCCAGTATCATACTGTTCGTCTACTTCTCCATCCACAAGAACCGTTCCGTCTGATCGCTTCGCCACATGGCGATAGTCAGTATCATGCTTGCCTTTGCGGTGGCAAACGATAGTATGATCTTGAGATAATGCCATTGAGTAGGCAACGATTCCGTCTGGGCGGGTGCTTTCCACAAAGGAGGTGGCAAAGGGTTTTTTCTCAAGCTGAGCATTTGCAAGAAAACATGATAAATTTTCTATATTTCTTCCAGGCTGTATAAATACTTGATTTGATGTGCTTTCAGATACAAACCAGTGCTGCACATGGTGCCATTCCCCATCATCAGGTATGTGAAAGAAAGTTCCTATAATGGTATCTCCGTGATCTATCTTTGTATAGCGATCATTTGAGGGAGTTATGGCAAAAGCATACTGATTGGTTACACCTGAAATATGTTGGACCCAATAGGAAACGGTATAGACCTCACCAACTACTGTGTCAATTATCTGTGAAATCCCAGAGTTCCCATCTAAAGACTTCATAAACTTTATACATCCGTTCCCATCTTCAATCTCAATAGTTTTATCTCCATGTCTCAACCAATATTGTGCTTGATTTATGAAGGTTGGATTATTGAAAAGATTGGTCGTCGCTTCCTCCACCGCCACAGCCCCACCAAACCGGCCCTCTCCAGGTCTAAGCGTAGCTACAGCACCAGGCAAAGGTTTGAGCCCATCGGTACTATCGAGTGTAGCATCAAAGTGCCAAAGCTTGCCTCCTTGAGGTTTCAGGATAGCTGCTTGACCAGCGGTGTACTTGGACAGGTCAATGTCACTGCGCAAGTCCTCGGTGAGCTTGCTTGGCCCCACGATATCATCCGGTATATCTCCATCGGTCAAGGCTGTTGTAGTAGCCTCCAACGGCTCTGATTTTGGCCCCTCTCCCAAAATATCGTACGCCGATACCTGAATGGTCACCGTAGTGCCGGAGGGTGTTGGATACGAGTAGTCCCCGCCTGCCAGGACAGGGATCTTGTCGGTTACGTCCCCGTTTGTAACGTGGATGTAGTAACCTAAGACCGATGGGCTGTTTAAGGGCGTTGGGACGATTTTAAGCGCGTTGAAGTAGGCGGTGACGGTTGGCTGATTAGGAGCCGCTGGAGCGGGGAGGGACAGGGTGATCGGTGTTGCTTGGTTGGAGTATAGACCAGCCTGATTGATCGCTCTGATATACAACGTGTACTCCCGCTGTGTGGGTATAAACCGATGACTCAGGCTGTTACCTCGATAAATGATTCCATCCGCATAGCCCCAATTGGTATCACTTGTTCTGATCTCATAAGCCGTAGCGCCTCGTACTGGCTCCCAGGCTAAGTTTACATCCGTAATAAAAGAGCAATGCCCCCACACTACATTGGCCGGAGGCACGTTGCTTGTTGGTGGTGTACTAGGATGACCAGGGCTGCCTGGTTTTGTTTCAGACTTGAGCCACTTCTGCTGACCACCACGTATACGACCGGAGCCAACAATCTCAGTCCTGTATTCTCTTCCTTCAAAGTCTAAACTATGACGATAAGACTCTACACCCATGAAATCATCCGTAGAACTCATGGCCGGATGGTGGATCACCAGTCCGGAGAATAGCCCAATCTGCGGAAAAAACGGCATACTTAAGTAGGATGTGCCCTGTTGGTCCTTAAGGTCAGATAAAATTGCATTTAGATAAGTTAGCATTTCAGCTTCGGTTTGGATTAAGGAAGTTGCTTCTTCTTCTACTTCCATCGCTCTCCGGCCAAACTCAGCAATACTGGTATCGTCTTTGACAGTGATAGTACGTTTCTCGTTAGCAGCTTTGTCCCAGTAGTGACCAATAATTACGTTGCGTACTGCTGTGTCCCTAATCTCACGTTCTTCCCGCAAGAAATCACTACGGTAGTTAAGGACAAAATCTGCTGTGTTAATATCCTTATCTCTTGGAGGTACCAATAAAGTTAAGCGCATACGCTCAGTAACTGGATCCCAAAGATCGCCTAGGAAGAAGTCATGAGCGGTGGCCAAAGCTTGTAGCACATCCCATACGGTCTTGTACTGCACATTTTCGGCACTGTAGGTTTCGACCATAAAGCCAGTTGGCTCTGGACAGTACAGGACCACATCACTGAGGCCATTATCATCAAGCACATTTTGTATTACATCCTCTAAGGGCTCGCCCTCTTCGGACCCATAATCTTTTGGCTCCTCGATATAAGTCTCCTGGAGCCTTTTACTCAAGGATCTACAATTAACCCTTACGGTATCGCCCTCAACCCGAATCCCATCACCTAGATAGCCATGAAACAGTCCGATCCAATCATGATTAGTAGGCGTCACACCTGGCAAAGTAATCGCTGTTAGAATCGTGATTTCTCTCATAGGAGCAAGTAGCGGGTTGTACTGGCCACCTACTTTGTTCCAAGTGCTGTTTTGGTCTTGGGGATTTAATTTGTTGTCTGGATCCTGCTTTAGTACAAGATCCAGCTGAGGCATGACACCATCAATTCCAGCAATTCGGCCACCAAAGCGAGTGACATTACCTGAGGCAATATCGACCGATGCCGCATAGGGGAGTAAATCCACCCATGTATAGCCATCGGCACGAGATACAGAAATTCTGGTGTGTATGTCTCTCTCCCAAGGTATTGTGTAAGGTATAGTCACTGTGCTCTCGCCTCCTCAAAGTATAAAGTCATAGTACGCCTATTTTGGGTATCTCGCTCAATGCGCTCAATGGTGCAGTATGCTAAGACTGTCATTGTAGGCTCCCCAAAATCATCAATCCAAAGAGCTTCAGCACGATAGCCATTAGCCCGGATCGGGTTAACAAACGCATCTACTTGCGTCTTGGTAAGCTTGGCCGTCCTGAAACGCCACACTCTGCGATCTGCTATGCCGGCAATGTTGTCCTGACGATAGTCACCACCAGCTGTCATTTGTCTGTCCACCAAGGATTCAAACTCATCCGTTTGCGTGGCAATGGCGGGAAGTGGTCTCCCGCCATAGGTTAAAACAGTATATTCACTCATGCCATCACCCCACTATAAGCCAGTTCAGCATGGCCTTTCTCTCGATCGTACTCGTCCATGGCGTCTTTTATAGTCTTTTTCAAGTCCTTGACGCCATTGATCGAGCCATGAACGATAATCTGTACCGCTCGTGTGCCGGAGTTTGTCTCCCATTGTCTTGGCGTAACTCCATGGCCTCCTGTCGGAGCCACACCTTGCGTTGCGTGCCATCTTGTCAAATCAACCTTGTAACCACTGGGAGCATTTCGCATAGTACCAGCTAAGCCCTTGGCTGATTCCTCGGCTAATCCGAACTCCTTAGATATATTGGCAGCCCAATCCCCATAAGGCTCTGCTGCCGAGTAGACATCACTCATCATCTCTTTTATTGTAGCGAGCTCGTTTGCATCGAACCCGCCTTCGACCGCCTCAGCAACGTAAGCACTAAGCTTTTGCAGAGGCTCTTTGATTACGGCCGTATTCAAAATCTCAGCCATCAAAGTCTGTTGCATCTGTTTGCCGATCACCTTCGAGAAATCGGCCAAGTCGGCACCGTTAAATAGTACATCAAACAGACCCTGGCCCGCTACGCCAAAGATGGATTCCATGCTCCTGATAAGGCGTTCTGCAAGTTCTGCACCCTTTTCGGCCAAGTCCTTGCCGATAGTCTCCCATTTTACATTCCCGAACAAGTGCCGCCAACCTAGGAAACCACCGTCGGCTTTAAAACTAAGATTGTCCGACTGGAACGAGGCTCCCCATTCTTCCAGCTGTTTGTTGTAGCCCTCGATCCTTTTCTTAAGCTGCTCATCTGTAGCCTTATCCTCGTTCTCAGAGCCCGGGAAAATACTACCGATAATCTGGGATCCCCATGCAATTCCAGCAGTCCATGGGCCACCAATCCCCATACCAGCTAATCCGCCAGCGATACCTCCGACCCAGTTTGTACTGTCTTTGGTCGATCCTTGACTAAAGGCGTTCCAACCAGCCAAGCCAGCTCCTACACGCCCGGCAATAGCTCCAGCTTTACCTCCACCAAACAGGGCAGATATCTGCTCTTGGAGTCCGATAAAGCCGCCCTGAACTGTCTCTAGCATGGTCGGGAAGTTAGCCACAATGTCCAGGAAGTTCTGCACATTGGAAACGCTTTTAGCAGCATTGGTGTTAAAGTTCTGCAGAAGCTTGCTCATATCAGTGACATAATCTATTTGAGCCTTATTGACTGCTGTAAAGTTCTGATGCCATTCTTGCCACTTGGATAAGGCGACCTCTTCCTCTTCATCGCCAGAGTCATCTTCATCCGCCTTTTTGGCCTGCGGATACAGGGTATCAATTAGGCTTTGCAAACGCTCCTTACCCTTTTCGACTGTAGATTTGATGGAATCAACTGCTTCTTCGCCAAGGATCTTCACAGCTAGATTTTCTACAACATCAAAAACAACATCAAACACAGTTGCAAATCCGGATATGACCGAATTACCTAAATCAGCAAACATTGTCTGCATACCCGCAATGGTGTCTTCTGCATCTGTTATGGCGCTTGCATTGACGCCAGGAATAGATATGGATGGTACCCTTCCGTCCTTAAAACCAGGTACGCCCATCTTCCTAAACCACTCAACGACACCAAGAGATCCGCCTTTTACCGCTTCTTTAGGAACAACAGCTTCGCCATCTTCTAGCAATGCCGGACGGCGATCTCCACCGCCATAACCAGGCAGGATTACCCCATCAGAATACCCTTTGGCAATAATGCTGCGATAGGTTCCGCTTACCAAATCTTGATACAGTGGATCTGTTGCCCATCTACGTCCACCTCGTCCATTTAGTAAGCCCCCTGTAAACTCATCAATAGTCTGTGCTTCCAGAGCAAGAGCGTATGATGATTCTAAGAGGCTCAAATAAGCTTCCATGAACTCTTTGATATTATTGAATGCTGCAAACTGCGCTTCTTCCGTGACCTCTTGGCCATCAATTACCTCTCTGGTTATTTGAGTAACGCTACCAGCAGGCCCAGTTCCCTTGATCCCGGCAAGATTAAAAGGAGCTGATAAAGCTTTACCCCACCCAGTCTCAAGTCCCCACTGAGCAACAGGAAATCGCCAATCTATTGGTAGCTCCATCGTTCCGAGCTCTTTTTTCATATATTCGGTGAATTTCTCCATGCCAACAGGAATAGGCTCTATTTCGATCTGTATTGGATCTGGGATCGGTGCAGCAGTTGGCCCTAGTCCCAAGCGCCCCAAGAGTCTTTCCCACCAAGTAGGAGGATTAACAAACTCACCGATTGGCATGTTCAGGTCTTGCACCATTTGATTCCGCTTGTCCTTGTCAGCGCTTCTGTATTCAAGCGCAAACTTTTCTTCTTCTGTTGGTGCTGTCCCCAAAAACTGCCTTACGGGCTCCATTGCCTTGTCAATAGGTTCTTTCAACCACTGCCAATCCAGGTTCATCATAATGGTAAACGCTAAAGCTCCAACTTTTGGGCTACCCGTGAAGGCTCCAATACCAATACCAGTAGCAAGTGACAATACTAATTTTTTGCCAAACTCCTCATAGCCTAGGTCATTCTCTTTGGCTTCCATCAACTGTATACCTACAGTTAACAAACCCAAAATTCCGGGAATACCAGTTGCCTTGGCAGTCGCTGCAGCAATTCCAAGCCCCGCGATGACTGCATCTTTCGCTTGGGCTACGCCTGTAACGGCGCTCGATAGTCCCAGACCTATAAGCACACCTTTAGACCAAGTCGCACTGGCAACAGACCAAAACGGACCCCAGTCACCCGTATCCAGCCCAGTTTTTATGGCGTCGTACATAGCACCGCCAGCCTCAACTACAGCTTTTACAACGGCCTCACCGGCTTCGATAACAGCCGGAAATGCAACATCAATCGTCCACTTCCAAAGATCGCTATTCGTGAGCTTCTTCCTTAACTCCTCAACTTTCATGCCTAAGGCAGTTTCTTCGGTAAAATGCTTCCAAGCATCTCCTGCTTCGTATATGGCCCAATCCCAGCCTGAGGTAAGCCAACTCTTGATGTCTTTAACTTTATCCGACCATGTTGTGTCTGTCAGCCAAGTCCAAGCATCTCCGCCGAAGTTGATAGCCCACTCCCAGCCATCGAGGAGCTTGTGCTTCATTCCTGGGATGTCTTTCTCAAAGCCAGATGTGATTCCCTCTTCCGTTACGGCTGGAACCCCATGCCACCATGTGTGTAGTTTCGACAGATATCCCTGGACGGTCTCCACAACAGACTTGGTCTTGTCTTGGATACCCCCAAGGTTTTCGTCCCAGGCATGAGCAACCAAAGCTATACCAGTCGATATTAGCGCAAACTTTATGACTAGTGGGCTAGTCAATAGACTAATGGCGGTACCTGCAAGCATGAGACCTTTGACAAAACCCGCAATAGCTTTGGTTACAATACCAAATACTGCGATGCCGCCAAGTAGAGCGGTTCCAAATGTGCCCCAGCGGATAATGGTCATCTTGACCTCGTCATCCAAGTTCCCAAGCCACTTTACACCGTCACGCAAGTTCCGGATGAGTTCAATTCCTAGCGGTTGCATCAACAACCCAAAACCCTCTGCCGTGTTACGCACATCCCCATCTAAGCCCTTGAGGATATTTGCATACGTATCAGCGTTTCTGGCCGCATCTCCCTGTTGGATTGCAGTGTACTCCAGCAAGTACTGGTATCTCAAATGCATTTTTTCGCTTTCCGTCATAGCTTGCACAGACTTCTTAATGCCCTTTTCGAGTGCAAAAGCCTGTAGAGACGCCACTGTCATGCTAATTCCAAAACGCTGCAAGGGCCTAATTTGGCCGATCAAACCAGATCGTATTGCATTAAACGTCTCTTCATCTGCAACGTTCCAGAATGACGCCATGTCGACAGCTAACTCGGCAAGGTCTTTGGACATATCGGTAGCAAGTTCCTTGTTTCTCATAATGGGTATAACCATGGCTCCCATCATACCCGCAAACTCTCTCATCTGGTAATTTGATCGATTCATAGGGGCTGCGATATCATCAGCCCAAGCGTTGATCTCCTTTGCCATACTTCCAAAGGTCTCAACAACAACGTTTTCAAGTTCTACTGCATCGGATCCAATATCGAGAAGCTTCTTAGCCGAAATTTGAAGACCGGTAAAGGCAATTCCAGCTCTAATGGACATACGAGAAACCGAAGTGGCGAACTGATCAGTTACCTTAGCGGCATTACTTAAGTTTTGAGTAACCCCTTGAATTGTTTTCGTAGCTAGGTCCTTCGCACTAACAATGATTTGTACTTGATTTGCCACTTCAGTCTCCCTCCTTCTTTGCAGCTCGATTTAGCTCATAGCTCTCAAGCAGTTTCATCTTTTGAACCAAGGCCTTATCAGCCGGTATTTCGAAGATTTCAGCCATCTGTAAAACTGCAGGCAAGTCCAATCCAACTAAAGAAAAAGCGGCCACACGCCACTGCGTATTAACCGCCAACCAAAGTTCCCATATATCAAGATTGGGCTCCCACAATTCTGGGCACCGCCCTTTGCAAGTAGAACAGTCTTTTATATCTCCTGTCTGCTTTTGAGCAATCCGGCAGGCATTGCAGTAGTCTTGATTCTCGCAATGCCATTGCCAGACGTCTAGGAGTTTTTTGCTTCTTCTGTAGGTTGGCCCATGGCCAACTTAAAGGTGTCAGCGGCCAAGCGCATGCACTCGCCGTTTGGATACTCGTCAAAATCGTGATCGGGGTAGATGTTATCCAAGATCCAGTCGAACATGTCAAGTGTGCTGCTGGCCTGCTCTTCTTGATCCACCTTCAGCGGATCAAAACCCGCTTCTTTCATCTGCCGAAATTGCTTACGGGTCATAGCTCGTACGGCGGGTACTTTAAGCGTAATAGTCTCAACATTATCCATGTATATCCTCCTAGTAAAAAGGGCCTCTCACGAAGCCCTTAGTATGTTTCTAAACCATTGACAAGTGTCACAATAACGGAAGCGTCTGCGGGGTCATTGCTCTTGCAGTAGGCTCTCCAAGGTAATGTAATCACTACCCCTTGAGGACCCTCCACAGCCGGAGAACCACGCCCGAATTCGACTTCGGGGAAGTGGAATTCAAGGCTATTCAGGCCATCCTCTAGACCAAATTTCAGGCTGGTTTCCGTGCCGTTGATTGCTTTATCCATTAACTGCTTGTCCTTGAACAGGGCAGTCAGATTACCACTAATCTGGATCAAACCCTCCGGAATATCTTGACGGAACCCTTGGGATCCGATGACGTACTGGTTGCCATCCAGTGATGCATTGATCTGAAAATCAGCAGTCGTAACAACACCGACTGCAACGCTATTTTCTTGCAGTGTAGCTTGGAAATTGCTAAATCGAGTATCCGTATGTGTCGTTGGACTTGCTGCATAGGCGGTGGTGCCCACAGTGTTTTTAGCTCCCATGATATCAATGGCTGCGGTTAAGGCTCCGTCTCCGCCCAAAGTGATGGCCATTTGGCTCACTTTGCATCCTGAGAACTTCTCATAGACATCAATATCCGTGAAACCCCTGTCTAACACAAACGATGGTTGTGTATCCCCCGGCTTAAACGCATGAGAGTACTCGCTTAAACCTCCGTCTGTCGTTGTTGGATCCCCAAAAAGTGCCTTTAGCGAATAACCAAAGCTGGTCGGCCCAATGGGTACCACAACCTGACCCGCAACGTCTACATTTCCACGTGATGGTTTTGCAGGGTCTCTGCGGTTGCGGATGGTGTTGTCTTCGGTGAGATTTTGATTTGCAGCTACGTTATTAGTTTCGAACGGCATTAGGACTGCGGCCTTGGTTGTTGGATCCACACCAAAGGTAGTCTCGAAATCCAACAGCAGCTGACTTCTATAACCTCTTGCTTGAGTCATTCTTCACTCCTCCTTTAATACTTCATTGCCATGCCCATTGTTCTAGGCACTGTAATGTTCAGCTGCATCTCCCCGACAATCTGGGGGAAAAACTCTACAGCATCAATTTCATAGTGCGATTCCGATACAGGGTAGTTGGGATTTAGCAAGCACAGGGTCTCGTAAATCATTTGGCCCAGAGCATCGCTTTCTTCTAGGCCTTTCAGGATCCGGATATCCCCATCTTCCGCTTCCTTGTCATTAACGATCATCCATCCGACAAGGGAAAAGTATTTGAATTCTCGGCTATCTTCGCCTTCGATTTTTCCCATTCTGGGAATCAAGATAGCCGGGCAATCATCTCTACCCGGCTTTTTTTTAACATTGTGGCCAATGATAATCTGTGGAAGTTTGTTATACTTGGATAAGCAAAAATCCCTGATGAGTTCACTATCACGCAAAGCCTTAGCCTGTTTCATGGCAATGCCCATGAGTGGTATAGTCTGCATTGGGTTCATTTGCTTTTGGCCACCTCCAAGTACTCTCCAATTTTGCGGTCCATATAGCTGGGAATCTTAGGTTCGTTAATACGATATACGGGGTCGATGGTCAGCCTCTTCGGGATATAAAGGTAGCGCTTTCTTTTGCTCAAAGGCACACCCGAGGCCCAGAAGAAGCGTCGCATTTTGGACGTTATCGGCGTTGATTTACCTTCCTCCTGCATCGTGCCAAGCCTTTCGGCATTGGGAGAGATCCACCCTATAAGCACTCGATTGCTATCACCGTAGTGCTTGTATTCCGTAGCTTGATAGAGCTTACCCATTGGCTTGTGATCCGCTAGGTTACGTCTAGGAGCCCTGCGTTTACCTGTCGGTGTAAAGCCCCTACCTCGATGAGCATCCAGAACTCTGGATGTGGTAACTCCGGAATACCGGGCATATCTTCGTCCACCCGGAGCTCCTGAACGTATTCCTTCCTGAACTTCCTTTCGAAGCCACCAGCCTGTAGATTTTAAAGCTCGATTAAAGTAATTGGGGAACTCATTGGACAGACGGCGAAAGTGTGGCGTTGCCAGGTCCACTAGCTTTACATCCATCTTTAGCACACTATCACCACCCCGGTCTTTCGTTGGTAATACACGACAATGTGTGAACAGCTGGATCAGCCCCTATGACACGAGCCACTTCCCAGATTACCATGCCCGCTTCGATCACGTCGCCGCGATGAGGATTGGGTACATCTTGAGTCAAGACGTAGATAGTAGCCCTATCAGCTTCACCTTCGTTAGTGAAAGTATTGCCAGGAGCTTGTTCTTGTTCAAGTTCAATAATCGCTTGAATAGATGCCCCGTTGTATGTCACAACTTCCGCAAATTCCGCTGTGTCAAACATGACCAACAGGGCATCGTGAGCCATCAACTCTTTGAATTCCATAGCAATCACCTATTTCTTAGGTGACTTCGGTGGTTCTGGTTTATTCTGTGGGTCCGGTTCTTTCGTGGGCTCGAGGTCATCAGCTGGGCTTCCTGGTTCCTTAGGCGGCTCAGGGCCCCCGGGCGGATCCACGACCACCTTCGGAGCGTCTTGATCCTTTGGTGGATCTACAGGCTCCTTAGGCGGCTGCAGTCCATCGGACGGTTTTTCTAAAACCACTAATCGTCCGGCCTTGATCAACTCCCTAGCAACAGGTTTGGCGAGGCCACGAATGACCTCGCCTTTTGCATACCACTTCCCGCCAATTTTTAGGTATCCGGAGTTGACAACATAACTAACAATGTTTGCCATGATACTCCTCCTTTATTCCGCGACCTGCAGCGTTACCCAGGAGTCCGCATCAAAAGGCCTTGGCAATGGGCGAGATGTCAACTGATACGTCATCAGATTGTTGTTTACATCGACCAAGAGCTTAGGCACACGAGCGGCTTCGTAGGTATGGAACTTCTTGTCCTCTTCAAGTTGGGTAACAGCCCCATAAACCATCTGGCCAACGCCTTCAGGCCCGATCACAATCTTGTTCTCGGCGATGTACGGATGCATAAAGCCATCTTCACCTAAGTACCAGGCGTAGTACACCCAGAGATCCACACCCAAATCAGTGAGATACCCCAAGTATTTGACACCATTGCCATTTTGGATCCTTAGCTCAGGCGCAATTTGGCCAATGTTGAAGCGCAACAGGTCAAATTTCTTTTCAAACGCCGGATCATTTTTGAGTAAATCCCAAGCACCAGAACCTAAGAATGCATGCCTTGGATTATAGCCCGCCTTCATGAGTTTCTCACAAGCGAATTCGAGGTCCCCAAGCTTTTTAGTAGCCGCGTTGGTCCACTGATCATCGCCAGTCAAGTTCAGCAAATTGTCGAACTGGAAATCCAGTACGTTTTCAATATACTTGTTCCGGTTTTCATCAATATACCCACGGACGGTGATTTTGCCGGAAGTGAGCAGCTCCGAAACCATTACCTCCTCGCGGCGGGTAATCGCGTCGTCGAGTTCCTCGGCGTCCTGTTTGAGATGATAGTCCTGCCTATCTTCGGGGCTCTGCGCTGTATGAAGCGTTTCGCCAGGTAGGCGGGGTTGCAGAACATCTGGACTGATGGGACGCTGAGGAGCAACTCTAGGCGGTGTATACGTCCTTGTCTCATAACCTTGACGAGCCATGTTAATACCGCCAACACCTTTTGCCACGAACGGAGCTACCGCCTGTGTGCCCTTACGAAAATCCAAGTCGACATGTTCAGTTACAAACGTCTTCGCGCCTGGAAAAAAGGTATCACGAAGTACTGTGGTGACAGGCATCCTCTTGTCAAAGGATGCATCCATCGAACGAGGAGTGTTTATGTTTACATTAGACATTCTTTCTTACCCCCTTTAGCTTTCTCTTTCGACGAGAACAATGTAGACTTTGGACTTTGTCTCATCGTCATCATGTGTTACGGTAATGACAACAACATTCACAGAGCCCGCTTCGCCCCAGGTTGCATTCGTGGCATTTGTGTGCTCTACTCCGTTGACTGTAATCGCCACGGTCGCATCAGTTGTGGCGGCAGTTACAGTGAGCTTATCAGCGACTTGATTTGTTGTTGTCAGATAAGCCTCGATACTCGGGCTAAATGCAGGACTCAACTCCAAGTCTCCAATGGTGAGGGCGGACAAATCCACATTGAAAATCGGCGCTACCGCCGCTTCCGGTTCAATTGGGTACTCGTCGCGCAAGTAGATGCCCCCGGCTCGAAGCTCGGCTGCATGATTGTCAATGGTACTGTTGAGTCCGACAGTCAAAGCCTCTCGATGGAAAATACCGGACTGGTAGCAAACAGCCATTACGCCAGTTCCTGTTCCAGTATCGGTATCATTTGCAAGTATGCAGTCTGCAACTTGACTACCGTCAACAGAATTTGCATCACAGAGTTTACCCAGGCCGCCTACGGTCACAATACCTATTACACTTCCCCGAGCCAAAACACCCTGATTCGCGGCGAGCTTGACTCCTTTCGTCAGCAACGGAACCTCTACGCCAGCATGCAAGTTGTCAGGCTTGCTTGTTCCTAAAACCTTGTAATCTCCACTCATTATTGATTAACCCCCCTTCTACGTGCATCGAGACCTGCAGCAACGTTCTTAAACCTGTCTGTGATAGACTGGGGCTCTTGGCTATCGCCTGGCGTCTGAACCTGTGCTTTCACACCATCGACTCCAGAGCTCTCCATGTCTTCCTTGGCCTTATCCAGATAGTCTTTGGCCAAACCAGCGTCCGCTTGTAGTGCCTGGAAAGCTAAGTCCTTGGCATCTACAGGCTCCCCATACTTTGCCTTGGCCACAAGCGCAGGATCGATGTTCTTGGCAATTGCCTCGATCCCCTGAATTCTCTCCCGTTCAGTCTTCACACCGTTTTTCACACCTTCAGCTCTAGCTGAGTTCTCAAGCTCAGCCACAAGATCTGGATGTGTAGCAAGCAGTTCCTCCAACGTCATAATGGATCCCTCCTGTTTCTTGCCTGTATTCTCAACAGGCTTTTCGGGTTGTTCGCCCTTAGCCTGATGTTGAGCCATTTCTAGTATCTTTTGCGCAGATGCAGCCAAAGAGTTTTGGATGACCAACCTGCTAAAGCTAAAGCTGTTCTGAAGAGCTCCAGTAAGATGCTTACCATCATCGATATACAAGACTGAATCTGCAAATCCCTCAGCAACAGCCTTTTGAGCAGACATGTACGTCTCGTCATCCATCATTTTTGAGATTAGATCCCGATCTTTCCCAGTTTTCAACACGTAGGCGTTCAATATGGTCTCCTTAACAACATCTAGCGTGTCTGCAGCTTTGCGGAACTCCTTGGCTTCCCCCCATCCTCCATAACCTGCTGGGTTATGGATCATCATGATTCCAACTGGGCTAATTTTGGTCTCATCACCAGCCATCGCGATGACGGATGCAGCAGAAAGTGCTTTTTCAACCACGACAATGATTTTTCCATCATGATTTTTTAAGGCGTTGTATATACCGGCTCCCGCATATACGCTCCCGCCAATACTGTCGATCCAGACCTTTACCTGCTTACCTTTGTGTTCGGCAAGCTCATTTCTAAACGCATTGGGAGATGTAGCTGATAGTTCAAGCCATTCGTAGAGCCAGACCCAATCGTCATCAATTATTTCACCATCGATCCTAAGTTCAACCTGATTCGATCCGATGTTTGAGAACTTCCAGAACTTCTTATTCTGGTTCTTTGGCATCTTCTTCACCTCTATCTTTTGCACGTATCTTACGTAGAGCTTTGCGCTCCAAATCCAACTGGGCTACGTTGTCATCCCAGTTGCCGCCCGTCAGAGCAATTGTTTCTTGTTCATGTGTAGAAAAACCATGATTAATACGCATGACCGCCGCTTTGACCTCCTTCAACGGGTCAATCTGCCCCTGAGTTGGGCCTGTCCACTCGGCTTTGCACCAAGCAGCCTTTGTGGCGGGGTCATTGAAAAAACCCGGGGCGTGAATTCTGCCACGGGCAACTGCTTCTGATAACCAAACTTCATAAATCGGCTGGCAGAAGTCTGCTATAAACCTCGCCCTATCCGTTTTAATGGACTTCCACATTTCCAGAAGGGCTGCTCTACTCGCTGAATAGGATGCAGTGAAAGACTTCAAGAGAATCTCTTGAGGTATCTCCAAAGCTGCACCTATCATCTTGGCCATGGAAAGGACGAAACTTTCAAAACCCGATGCCGGACGCTTAGGATCAGCAAAGACCGCTTTCTCTCCTTTACCAAGATTTACGACAGCACCAGGGCCCAATTCATAGCTATGGTCATCATCTGCATCAACTAAATCCTCGGGCGTAAACATTTCTGCAAAAGGTATTTCGTCAGTCTCTCCTTCCAGCTCAATGAAGACTGTGTAAAGGGCCTGAACCAAGGCTGCCATAAGCTCCGCCTCTTGATATCGGGTGATTTGTTTGAGGGCTTCGAGTACTGGAGCCAAAAAGGGAACTCCACGGTACTGCTCACACCGCTCCGGATCCATAACGTGCAGAACATTAGGATTCCCTGTTTCCTCACCGTAGGCTTCTACCCGCACCCATTCACGCTTCTTACCTGTAAGATTGACGCCTGTTGGATACTGATTACATACCCAATAGGCAACAACTTCACCATCATCGGCAACCTCAACACCGTTGTAAATCATGTTTTCGTTGTCTTTGTTTTTTCCTACAGTGTTATGTCTCCGCGGTGCCCAGCTTGCCAGTGGCATCTGAATAGTATCAGGTGTACTCACCCGGTCTGCCTCTATCAAATAGATCCTTAGCCCGTAAGGGGCCCACTTAGTGGGTTCTTTGTATTTGACCAGTCCAATTGTTTCTCCATTGAGGAACCAAGCTAAGCAAGCCAAAGCTTGCAGCTCATAGAAGTTATTGAGCCGTAGGGCATCACAATTCCTGGTGTTGGCAAAGAGCGAGAACTCCCTTTCAATTTGCTTTTCAATGGATGAGGCTTGCGCCTTAGATAGTCCAAGGTATTCGTGGTCTAATCTTGCCTTAAGCTGCAATCCAGGGCCAACTATGTTAGTCCTCTTTGTGTTAATGGCCGAAGCTGCCAAGGGCGAGGACATAAATAAATCCCTCGACCTCTCCCTTAACAGGTGAAGATGGGGATCTATGTCCTGCTGTGGACTGCCGCTTCTAGAATTCCAACCCACCATTGATTTTTTCTGTGTGCTACCCCCGCTATGGCCATAACCTGCGGATGCTTTTACAGAGTTTATGCGCTCTAGTGTAATGCGAGCCTTTTCACGTTCAAGGGCCACAGTTGGGCTAACAGCCCGTAAGGCCCGTTCGAATATGTTCACGTAACATCACCCCCCTAGAGATCTCTTGGTGTAATGCGAAAGGCTTTTCGCTTACCACGACCTGCAGCCTGAGCCTTTAAATCAGCAACTCGGATTTCGAGATCCCGAATGGCTACCCTGATTTCGGCAAGATGAGCCCTTGTCATCGTCCTGCTACCAATCTGATACGATTGCCCTTGCAACACTTTCAGCTCAGCTTCATAGTAAGCATCAAGCCGTGCAAGAGCCCTTTCAAGCCTTAGGTTCAAGCTCACATCGCCACCTCCTAAATTGTTATGCCTTTACTAACAGTGCCCCGGCGCCTAGGCCTTGTGGCCGGCTTTGGAGTCTCTTGCCGGTACTCTTGCATAGCCAGGATCTCAAAGTTCGGGTTTAGGATTTTTAGTGCTGCCGTAGCATAGTTCCTGAGATCAAGTGGTTCATTACGCGCTCCCGAAGGTTTTACCCATTCAACTTTTGGGCGGCCTTTGTAGTAGCGAACAACCCGTTTTTCAGATGTCAAACCTAGAAAATACCCCTCGTCATATCCTCGTTCTGCTTCCCTGGGAAAGTGACAATACCCAGGGCCTTCATATTTGTTTTTCAACCTAGAATAGAGTGTTTCTTTTGCCGAGTTAACCCCGACAGGGAAAAGTGCAACTTTACGCCGGTTGTTTCTCGAAGGTCTCCCTATGATGGGGATGCCTTCTCCACCTTGCCCTTTTATAGCAAAAATGCGCCGATGCTCACGCGTAGCGCAAAAATCATAAACCTCTGTAGTAAAGTGCCCGCCACTGTCAACACATACAGCAGACAATTGCAGGCCCCGACCGTCATCATAATGCCATGTCCTCTGCAAAAAGGTATCTAGCTGATCCCATATGCAAGGATTTCGTTGATCGACTGTCCTAGTTATTGCTGGATCTCCAACAAAAGACCGGTAATATATCCCCCAGGATTCCTCACCAACACCCCAACCAACAACCTCAACTTCTAAGCGATCGTCTTGTACGTCTACTCCAGCAGTAAGTACCAACACTCCTTCGGGCAGATCGCAATTCTTGCCATAAGGTTCTCTGCGTTTTTCCAGAATGTCATAGTCTAGGACATCCCCTTGTTCTTCCCAACTTTCACCTAGAGCCGTATTGATCCATACCTTCAGGGTTTCAGTACCGCCAGCTTTCGCATCCCTGAATTCCTCAATAATAGTCTCCCATCTTTTCCATGGGCTTGACAACTCATTGATGTGGAAGGAGCGTACCTTAACGCTAGTAGCCCGAGGAATCCAAACGCCTTGTCCAGCCTTCCAGGCAAACTCATCATGCCGTTCTTTGCAGTATTTACATTCATGGGTAACGTCTTCAAAACGTATCTGTGCCCAAGTCAAAGGCTGCAGAGATCCGCAGGAAGGGCATGGCAAATGCCACTGCTCCATCGTCCCCTTATCATGCTCTTCTTCAATTCTTGATTCACCCTTGGTCCCAGGAGTAGATACGTATAAGATTTTCTTGTTCCAAAACGTGGTTGTCCTTTTCTCGGCCAAGGAGATTGGGTCACCTTCTGAGCCAGCTGAAGCAGGAAAACGATCAATCTCATCACCAATTACAACTCGCACTGGTCTACTTGATAGCCCAGCTGCCGCGTTGGCACCAACTAAAGTCATCTGGCCTCCGGGAAATCGCTTATGTAGCAGCGTGTTATTAGAATCCCTGCTTTTGACGTCCCTTACCTTTTCTCTTAATGCCGGAGTGTCTCGAATCATAGGCGCAATACGGTCTTTGGAAAAATCCTTGGCCTCATCCACAGATGGTCGGACAAAAAGTATAGGCGATGGATCTTGGCTTATAAAATACCCTAAGGCGTTCAGCAAAAACTCCGTACCACCAACCTGAGCCGATTTCATAAACACGACTTTCTCTGTTTCTGAATCACTTAGAGCATCCATGATGTCCTTCAAAAATGGAGTCCTGCTTGTGCGCCATTGGCCTGGCTCTGCTGATGCCTCGGGGGATAATCTCCGATATTGATCGGCCCATTCAGACACCGTCAGCTGTGGCGGCGGCGCCAATAGCAACAACAGATCACTAAAAAGGGCTAATGTCTTTTTAGTGATCTCAAGGGGCTTCGTCCTCGACATTGACTGTTGCCCCCTTCCCCGCAAAATCGGCAGGGTCATACTCCGACAGTTCACTTAAACACTCATAGACACCAGACCTTAGGATGTCCTGGATCTTCGTCAACTCTGTTTGAGCCAAAAGCATAGGAGCCATTTTTGTTGGCAGTGCTAGCAACCTAGCTCGAAAGGCCATGAGCATTCCGGCCACCACTGCCGTGATGTCTTCCGCTGCATGTACCTCATTTCTCAACAGAGCAAGTTCAATTTCCGCAGTCTCGCGTTTTGCTTTAGTTAATTTGGCTCGTTCAGAGTGGTAGTTGCTAGACACCTCTTTGCTATTGTCTGAGCCCCCGGTAAGAAAGTTTATATACCCCTGGAGAGCTTGAGTCAGATCGTATTTGTTGCGACCCATAGCCTCTATGACACCATCAGAGCGTAGCTGTCTCACCCGCCGGTCAGTCAAATTTAGTGCCATAGCCAGCTCCACTGTTGTGCAATAAATTTTGCCATTTTCAACTTCCAACGATGTCACCTCCTACCTGGGGAAACGGAAATGTAATTTTGTATAGGAACTAGAAAAAGCCCGCGCCTGCGCCGACCCCCGTGCTTTCAAAGCCCCAGAAGGACCCATACCGGGGCTAGGACAGCATGCCTAAAGCTTTAATGATCCAAGATGCAATAGCAAAAGAGAGTAGGGTACCAACGACACGAGCAGCGGGTGGCTGCTTATTGGAGCCGGCGAAGGCCAGAGCGCTGAATATGCAGTAGATGGCTGCTAGCCAACCCATCATGATAAACACGCATATAACCCCCCTTAAAGTAGCGTAAAGAAAAAACACCCCGTGGGGTGCCTCGAAAATAATTTCGACATAAAAATCCAGTACTAAAACATACTAAATCATACTATTCGGCACAAAAACGTACTTCAAAACCACAATTTGTTGAATGCATGCAGTCGCTTCCTACCACATCTTGTGGTTTTTAATTTGACTTATTCTCCCAAGGATGGTATGATCGCGCGGAAACAGGCATTGGGGCGCGATTACACCTACTTCATAACGGGGAAGGAGGTGATCCGATGTGCATAGATACAGTCGAAAAAAGAATGGCAGAATCAGCCGAGATTCTACCTGACAAAAGCGGGCTATACTATGGAAGTCCTCGCCCGATTATGGAGGACATTGGCGTAAGTAGTGGCCCAGCCTACCACGAACTTAAAGAACGTGGTATTGTCTCAATTCGTAGTGGTAAAAATGGTCTTTGGCACATACCCCAGAACATCATGCAACGTTACGTAAGCTAGTAATACGAACCCCTCTGCCTGTTTCCCTGTCAAGGATTTTCCCCGCGCATTGTGACTAAAGTATATCATAGTCGCTTTGGGTGTCAAGAAGATCCTGATAGAGTCTCGAGTGAAAGGAGAATGAAACGTGTCAGGAAAGAATCAACATGTACTCCCAAATGGTGATGGACGATGGAAAGTGTCCGGTGCCGGGAACTCTAAGGCAACGAAGATATTTGACACTCAAGCTGAAGCTGTAGAAAGAGCCCGACAAATAGCCAAGAACCAGCAATCAGAACTAGTGGTTCATAACAAAAAGGGCCTTGGTAATCAACCAAGACCCTAACAGGTTATGTTATCCTGAACCAGACGGCAGTTTTGACTGCAGTTAGGCAAGATGTTATTTACAATTTGTGTCAGCCTAACTGTACCACACCCCATAGTGACACGTCAATGACGTCTTTTTGACATCGGCATTTCCCCAGCTATAATGTCCTTTCAAGACCGTCAATGCCAAAAAATAACCCCGAAAGTCTTTCGCATGCTATGTCGATATCACGGTATACTGTCCTGACATCCATTATTTCGACTTCTGCAATCTCTTTCGCAGACATACGCTGCTCACGTAGATACATGTTCCAAACAACACGATAACGTCGTAGGTCTTCAGGCTGCTCAGATTGGTGACATAGGATTTCAAAAATCCGCATCATTTCATCAATGTGGGCAAGAATGATAACCGTACGCTCAGTAGTTCTCTTGATGCTTTCTACATACAGGGCTTCATCAGACAGGTCTTCAGCCGAATCTAGTATATCAATGGCATTCATGCGCACTGTCTCAGCAATGATATCCTTACGCTCGCATATGGCACTTTCGCAATGCGATTTCAATGTTCGATAATTTCGCAAGAGCAATTTAGTATTTCGTAATCGGCGATCATGGCGCCCTTTGACTGCTTTGTCCTTTTGCTTTTTGAAGGTTTCTAAAGCTGCTTGCGCCCCTGCTTCTGCTGCTATCCTTATGATCTCTCGTTGGCTCAAAGTCTTTTTATTGCTCAACTGTGCAGCCTCCTTCTATTGCCTGAATAGAAAAGCCGACAAAGCGAGTGATATACTCGCGATGCCGGCATCCCTTCTTTGGGTAGCCAATCATTTTGACTTTTGACTAAGGAACATCATCTTCTTCGGTCAAGACGTTGTGATTCTTTGAACCCCCAAGCGGCTTCTTTCTGCTTTTCAAGTTCATCGTGTGTTAAAGTGACAACGTTATCGCCCTTGAGATATTTCTTCAAGGCTTTAAGTCCTTCATCTCGATACAGAGCAATAGGGGCATTTCTTTCAGCTAACAAATGGAGGTCTGTCTGCACATACTCAAAGTTTTTCTTATCATAAAAGACTATTCTTTGAATGTCTTCGTAAACACCCTCTACCTCAAGCCCCAATAAACGAACATAACTTCTAATCGCCTGCATGACCAAACGAAGCGATTGCGGCGTTTGGTACAGAGTACTATTCATTACTACGTTTTGGGCTGTTAGTTCTTCAAGGGATTGGCCGTCAAACAAAAGATTGCCAAAATTCAAGCCCATCACTTTGTGTGAAATTTGGAGGGTAAGACTCGACATCTTTTTATGCGAAAAAATATACGATGGGAGTGCTTCGTGTAACCGATCAATTTTGATACCTATATCAGCAAGATAACTGTTCCACAGTGGGATCAGGCTTTTCAAAAATGTGGTCTCTTCAATCCGGTATAGTGTAAGAGGTATAATTTCGCATTCTTCTTGATGCAGTAGCTCGATAACATCGTCTTTTCCCTGACCACGTAAATCCTTTTCTATTTTCAAAGTAGCCTTCCATTGTTTGCCTTTATTTTTTTGGTCATAGTCTATAACTAAGCTGCGTGTACTATTAAACCGAACCCAAGCCGCCTGTAGTTCGTCAATATCATTTTCCTTGCCAGCAATATACCGCTCGTAGCGTTCAACTAAACTTTTTTCTGCTTGGTAATACGGTTGCTTGATACTATCGGGAACCATCAATTTCAGGGAATCAAAGATTCGATCTCCATTATTAACAGCATCGACAATCCCCTCAAACTTTCCTTCTAAATATACTCTACGACGAAGTCTTGACTGCTCTTCTTGAACTTTGTCTGCACTTTTTCCATCAAGAGTGGTGAACCGCCCTTTTACACATGTGCCTCCAACGATAATTTTTTTATCCGAGAATTTATTCTGTATGCAGTGTTTATACCGCAACTTCTCACCGCAAAGATCACAATGTATCGGCAACGGTTTTATGTCCCAATCCTCACCAAGATCCTCATACTCATCATCGACAATAAACCATTCATTTTCTGCTTGAGTAAGAATTGCCCGTATAGAGGACCGTAGAAACTTCTGTTTATCAACAGGAAGTGTATCGAATACGTCCTGAGAAATAGACCCGTGTCTAATAAGTATCTGTCTCAAGTCCTCATATTCGTTCAATATCTTACTTAGAAACAGTAGCTTTACTTCCTTCTTGTGAGGCAAAAGCCCCTGTTGAAAGCTATTCTCTTTTTTCCTCGCCATACCTACCCACCCGCTCTCGCTCGTACTTGTCCACATAAACAGGATTCCCATTTTGGACTTTGATGATAATTTCACCATACCTAATCGACCCGAGTGCTTGTTCTACTTTTCTTAGCGCTTCTTTGATTGACGTTTCTTTGTTATCCATGTCTGACACTCCTTTGCATTATTCTGGAGACTACCAAGATATTCCTTCCAGAATGTGAACAGATGTTCTAAAACGCCGCTATTTCCTCCTTCGCCGAGACATCACCTTTCGTGACGATAATAACTAATCGACTCTCCATCAGCCATTCCGCATACGATCCTGGTTGGATACTTGAATTTATCAGCGCTCTCGAAATAGTTGGCGATAACATTAATCGCTTTGTTATGTGATTGCTCGCAATGCCAGCTTTTTTCTTTGGCCGTTTCGTGTGCTTGTTTGACTAGGTCTGATATGTTCACTCGTAACCCTCCTAAAACAGACTAAGCTGCCCCATCTCTTTGGTGTAGCCGATTAATGTCCGTTCGGCATTCTTGGGTAACGTCCGTCCGCGCTCCAGGATTTCTCTCGCCGCCGCTTTCAGAGCCGCAGCTCTGGTTTCGTGTCCTTTGCGGAATATGTTAACGGGCAATGCAGCCCCCGATGTATTCGAGCGATACAAATAGCCATACCTCCACAGTCCGTCAGACCCTTGTGCCACACTTAGCTTGATTGCACATTTTCGAGAGGAAAGGTCTACCTCTTCTTGTTTTGTGTAAACTCCATGTTCGTTCACGTTATCAACCTCGCCTAAGGCGCTTATAATTTCCGTTACCTTCTTACTGTATTCGTCGGCTCGCAAATCCCAAAGCTCACGGCGGTACCGTTCCCTGACATCGCAAACCATCAACTCACCCTCACATAAAGACTGTTGATTAAATCTCCCGCCTCATCGCCAAGCAACTCCGTCAAATCTGTAGCGATTACACTGGCTCTCTCCAAAACTCCCACTTGCGGCTCGGGTGTAGCTTTACGCTCTGACCGCATGATTGGTATAAAGCCCGCGTCCTTGGCGGCGTGAATATGTTTGTAAAGTGGTCCAGGGCCGATGCCAAATTTCTTGCACATCCCGTTTATCGACACGTCCTTGTTATACTCCTCATCCACCATTTTCGCTTGTTTATCTAAGTCCAACTCCTGAAATTTCACTTCTATAGCCTCCTTTGGCTTTGGCAAGATAGCCGCTAAGTTTAACTTAGGCACCTCCAGCGGCTTGCGCCCCGTTATTTTCACTGGTTTTGCGTTTTCAAACTGCCAATCCTCGGGCGGTGTTTCTAAATCCGCTAAACCGTCAGGTAACCTACCGTATTTTTGCTCGTAGGTCATACTGCTACCTCCTTAGTCAGTGCTTGTAGAATCTCAACAATGCTGTCCGCCCAGGGCATGAGCCACTGATTGCGGTCTGTCTCGTATTCCTCTTTGGTACGCCACTTTGAAGTAGGATCAAAGTCGGGCCTGAGTACATACCCTTTAGCCCCACGGTGAAGCCTAAGGCCAGCACACCTAAACCCATGCATGATCCCAACAAATTCACGAGCATGAGATGGGCAGTGCTTGTCCAATGCTTGGAGTAGTAAAGTCCACTCCGGGCTGTCATATTTGAGATCGGGTCTTGGGTCCGTCATCACCCAGCACCTCCTTGGCTTTTCTGTGTAGCTCCTCTAGCTGTATTTTAGCTTCTAACCATACGCTCATAGGGGCTTCGCTAAACATAACGTCCAAACACTCCACAAGCTCCTTGGCGAGGGCTTCGGCTTTCAACGCCCTCTTTAGCGCGTGTACTAAAACAACGGGAAATTCCGTCTTGTTAAGTGCCCACTCCAAATCTTTCTGTAAATCCCTCACCCCAGCACCTCCTCTACCTCTGCAAACAGGGCATCGTCTTCACGTTGCAGATCTAGACAAACTTGGTTGCAGAACGGATCATCGTTATGCCTTAAAACTAATCCTGTTTCCTCTATTTCGTGGTCGCACCATGTGCATCTTAGAATAGACTTTCCCACTTCAAGCACCTCCTTTGCTTGACCGAGTGAAGTGAATCGTCCATCTCTGTATGACGCTACTCCGCAGATGCATCTACATGCCGAATCGAGATCGCCGCTTTCTATGTCCCTTATTGCGCTTTCCGACGTTAGGGGTCCAAACTGGCAAACCCCTACAATCTCGTCACCGACCAAAACGGGTATTTTCACTAGATCACACTTTTTCATCACTCCAACTCCTCTATGACAATATAAATTCCAGGCCGATCTGCCCAAAACTTCTCGGTTATCTCACTGGCCACCAAGCAATCATCAGTCCAATATCCCAGGTCAGTCATGACGTCCTTGAGTAATTTGACCATGTTGTCGGTATCTGGCTTTGTGGTCTTCCACTCTCCGTCCTTATGGTTGCCAGTGATAGGAAAGAGCCACTTAGTCACGAGGCGTACTGCTCCGGTGTACTTTTCCTCGGGCACATGCTTGCCTAGGTGGCTCTGCAATTTGGAGCGTGCAGCCTTTAGCTCAGCTGGCTCATAAAATATGGGTTTGCCTTTAACTACTGTGACCTTGGTTTGTTGATGGGTGGTTTGAGGTGGAATCATGGCTACGAAAAAACTAGTCACATCCACACCTCCACTAAACAGGGATCATCGGTTGGAAACCTAGGGATTCGACTTAGAGGTCCTCTAGGCAACTGCATTCGTACCTCTCTTAAAGTTTTGGCTGTATGTGTATCTTCGGTGGCCCTTGGAGGAAATACGCTGCAATCCCACTTGCGTGCAATATATCCGTCCGGATAGTCTTGAGGTCGTTCGTAGATAGCCCAAATGTGAGGTATCACCTACTTCACCACCCTAAGCTTGTGTGGCTCACCGTCTGCAGTGAAGAGAGCTGCTGGGCCCTCGATACTATCCCAGTCCACATCCCCACCTAGGAGATCCGGAATATCCCCTAACGTAGTAGCCCAATTATAGCCAAGCTTGGTATACATCTCATACCAATCCTCTACGTCATGGCCAACGATTTTGTTGCCAACATCATCCCGCCTAATGTGGCGCAACTCATGGTAAATGAGTGCTACAATCTGGGCACGGGTCATGTTTGCTGTATTTTCCCTATAAACAGTGAGCACAAACTCGAAATACAAGCCTGTTGTCTGATGCAGGACATCTTGCCACCTTCTAGGAATTTTGCCTATTTCGGCAAATACCACTTTACTTCCAGCTTTCTTCTTGCTGTTAAGGTTGTCCACGAAGAGGATATTCTTTATCGGTGCATCTTTTAATTCTTTGAACTTCTCTTGTAAGGTAAGAGCGATTGGTCTGTAAGATTCATTTATTGCAAAACCCTCATCGGTGACATTTTCTTTTTTAACCAACTTAGCAAATCTATCAGGTTCCATTTTCATCCTCCTATTCCTTAGATTAAGGCTTATAAAAGCCGTTGAAATTTTGCTTTTGTCACAGTCAGGGGAAGGAAGGTTAGGCGGCGTAAGCAGAGCCGCCTTCCTTTCCCCTGTGACCGGAGGGAAGGAAGTCCTTTCTACCCCTGTAAGGGGTACACTTACTTCCCTCATGCCCTTCCCAGCTAGAGCGCTTAACAATTTAATTACAAGGAAGCGGGAAGGGAAGTGTTTTTTGACTGACTTCCTGCACTTCGGGAAGTGAATTGGGAAGTGACGTCACTTACTTCCTTCTCTGCGGAAGTCAGGGAAGTGAGAAGTACCGCTACTTCCTTCCCTCAAAATCGGGAAGTGGGAAGTGGGAAGCCACGTTGCTTCCTTCCCTGTTTGTTTTTCAAAGTTCTCGATCTATTTTTTGATGACGATTCCGTTTTCAATTTCCAATTTGGTGTATTTTTCGATCCTGTTTCGTACCGCTTTTGTACTTTTAAGACCCAGGTATTCAGCCATGGCCTCAAGCGTTACTTGGCCATCTACCTTACATGCCTCATACGCATTTTCGGTTTCTGCTTTGTAGTTCTTCTCAGACTTTTTTTCTTTAGCGCCGCCCCGCTGCCAAGGAGCCGTCTCACCCTCTGCCTTGGCATCCTTGAGCAAGTCATCTGTATCAACGGTATGAATCGGATACTCAAACCACATATTGACCGGTTGAAACTTAGCAAACTCTCGGAGTGTCCCTTCAATTCTCCAGGCTGACTTGTGGCTTAGAGTCTTCTTGGCAGCCTCTATCTCATTCTGTAGGGCTCCATACTCTTTAAGACCCAATAGCCTCCCACACGCGTCTAAAGACTGAACCTGGCTGCACAAATCATCTTGCGATACTTCCTTCTGATATAACGGGACATATCGTTTTAGATACTTTTCGGCCAACTCACATACTGCACTATTTTCTTGTTGCTTGCGTAAATCCTCAGAAATATCAAGCTCTATGAGGTCAAGTAACGCATCTGGATCTCGGGCGAACACTCCCGAGCCGCTAGCCCTGTCCATGCTGCGCTTGCTACCTTGGAAACCCTTACTGTGATGATGGCAATAGATTACCGCTGCCCCCAGCTCGTGACAAACCAGGTCGAACTGGTTGGTGAAATGGGCCATCTGATCTGCACTGTTTTCGTCACCTGTAATTACCTTGTAGATCGGGTCAATGATTATGGCGATGTAGTTTTGTTTGGCGGCCCTTCGAATCAATTTGGGTGCCAGCTTATCCATGGGAGCTGACTTGCCCCTCAAGTTCCAAATGTCAATGTTGTGTAGATTATTTGCTTCCCAGCCTAGCCTCGCATAGACGTCCTTGAAACGGTGAAAACCACTAGCGGCATCCAGCTCCAGGTTGACATACATCACTCGGCCTTGTGCACAGTCCCATCCCATCCACTTCTTGCCCTCGGCAATCGCAATGCATAGCTCAATTAGAGCAAAGGATTTACCGGCCTTACTAGGTCCTGCAAGCATCATCTTGTGACCTTGTCGGAGTACTCCATCAATCAAAGGCGGTGACAGCTGCGGAAGGTTGTCCCATATCGTGGCAAGGCTCTCTGGATCAGGAAGGTCATCGTTTACTGCCTCGATCCACTCTGCCCATTCATTCCAGGATTCCTTTCCGAAATTGGTATCGACTAGAAACTGTTTATGGCCATTACGCAAGACGCCAGGCATTCTTGAGAGCCTGCTGGGATTTTTGTTGCCTTTATCAATATGGAAGCCGTTTTTTCGGCATACATCATAGAGATAATCAACCCTTTTCCGGTACTCATCATAGTTTTTTGCATCGATCCTAACTATGGCGTGGAGGCTCTTCTTGCCACTATGTACCAAACAAGCAACTGGCAACTCTAGTTCTCTGATCATGGCGTGTTGCTCATCAATAGGGATCTCCTTGCCATGTTCATCTTCATCTGCTTCTACCAATGCATACCGATACTCGGTGACATTGGCATCCTTAACTCCGTTGCCATCCAATGGGTTAAACCTAATCCATGCCCCAACTTCTGGTTTGTAGTCTCCCAGTACAGACCCAATATCGCCTTGGCAGGTACCTAATTGTTGAATCAGTTCTCCAGCAGTACGATCATATGCCCCCCTTTTTGGGAAATAGGTTTGTCTCTCTTCATTCCAACCCGACTCCGTCACATAACCTACATGTTCCTCAGCCTCGAATAGGGTGTCTAAGTATCGAATCAAGTCAGAGACCGGATCCCAATTGGCAGGTTCTTCAACCTCTTTGCCCTCTAGCCAGTGGCGATCAATAACTACAAGCTCATCCTTGGGCCCTATCGTAGCATCCCAATCCAAGGCGTGCCCTCTCTCTGGCTCCCAGCCATGGTCCTTAGCCATCTGCACAATCGTCCCACCTGTTACCGGCTCTGAGGTACCTTTGAAGGTATCCCACTTTTTGAAACACTCGCCGGCATGATAACGCTTCGAGTCTCGCCTGCTCCACGAATCCCAGTCCGCTGCGGTATAGCCCTCGTCCTTGAGGGCCATACCTACGGAACACCATTCTTGATAGTCAAGTAGGGCTGGATCGATGTAATTTAGTAGTTCAACTAGGTTGTATTTATTGGTCAAAACGTAGCCCTCCCCCATGTCGGGATAATCCGTTGATCGGTACGTCCGGGATACCAGACAAACCAGGCGTAGTTATTGCTATCTGTCCCGCCATCCCCGGTGAAGCTTGGTCTACAAGCTAATGGGTAGATGCAGTTGACCGGATGACGTTTCCAAAACTCAAACCGTTCTTGTGATCCCAAAAAGTCTAAACGCAAAAGCATCACAACTGTTGCATCTGGATACGTCATAAGTGCTTTTCTAATTACTTTTTCAGCTATGCTGTAGGGAGGATTGGTGAAAATGAGATCAACTGGCGTGCTCAGTGCTGGCTCAGTCAAAAAATCACTCTCGCAATGGGTCACGTTAGCCTGCCTAATAGGCGCCACGGGCAAAATGTCCTGGGCAATGATTGTCGATTCGGGAAAGTGTTCCCGGAGCACGCGTACCATGTTTCCACTACCACAGCACGGCTCTAAGATCACTTTGTATTTGCCCTTAAAATGATCTTCTAGGAAGTCATGGATTACATCATGAGGCGTTTCGTAGAAATCGCTTTCTCGTCGTTTGGAGCCTCTATTGGTTGCACTCATCACCCTACCTCCCAGCTATCAAAATCTGCTTGCTCAGCTTCAATGGGTGGCTTGTAGGTATGAGGATCAATATCTCTCGGTGTTCGCCAGCCATTGGCAGCAATACGGCCGATTAACTTTTTGGCGGCTTCAAGCTTCCAAGTGCCCACGTCTCTGAAACCTCGGTTTTCCAGCTGTCTGATTTGTTTAGGGGTGGCCAGCCCTTCAGCTTTCCGCTTGCCCAGGCGGTCTAATAACTTGCTGGCCTTGCCGGCACTCTCAATTTCATCAGGCAGGATACCCAGCTTTTCAAGGGCATTTTTCTGGGATTCAGATGGGGGACCCAGCTCCCAGCCGAAGGAAGGTACATAGTTGGCCAAATCCTCAGCATGAATGGACATCTCGAATTGTAGAGGATCGACAAGTTGAGCTTTGCGTTTACGCATCTCAGAAAGTTTTTCTGCCAGGGCCCGTTCCCTGTCAGCCACGACATCTTCAGCTGCTTGTACTTGGGCTTCTTCCAGATCTATTGGGCCACCATCTTCCTCAATGTTTTCCGTCATCTTTCTGGCAATATCATCGCTCTCTGAAATCAGATGTGCTGGATGGCAAAGCTCGTGGCGTTCTGTGTGCCATAAGAAGTCAAGAAGCAGCAGCTCGTCCTTTCCCGGATATAGCCTGGTTCCACGCCCAACCATTTGACTGTAGAGACTACGAATCTTGGTTGGTCTAAGGACTACAACACAATCAATCGCTGGGTGATCGTAGCCCTCGGTCAGAAGCATGGAATTGCAGAGTACATTGTACTTACCATCGGCAAAGTCTTGTAACACCTCTGCCCGGTCTTTGCTTTCACCATTGACTTCAGCAGCCCTGAATCCTCGGGAATTGAGAATTTCGGTGAACTTTTGAGACGTAGCAATCAAAGGTAAGAATACTAGGGTTTTGCGGTCCATCACAGTCTTGGCCATCTCATCTGCTATTTGATAGAGATAAGGATCAAGGGCTGTGCCTAGATCTCTGGTGCTAAAATCACCGGCTTGTTGCCTAACTGCCGATAAGTCTAGTGTCAATGGTATAGTTTGGGCTTTGATGGGGCTAAGGTAGCCCTCTTTGATGGCCTTGGGCAATGTGTACTCATACGCTAGGCTGTCAAAATAACTGCCCAGGTTACGCATATCCCCTCTGTCGGGGGAGGCAGTCATTCCCATCACCTTGGCATCACCGAAGTATTCCAAAACACGAAGATAACTATCTGCCAAAATATGATGTGCTTCGTCTACAATGATGGCACCAAAATGATCGCTCGAAAACTGCTGTAAACGTTTTTCTCTCATCAAGGTTTGCACAGAGCCTACAGTCACCCGATACCAACTATCCAGCGAAGTGTTTTCTGCTTTTTCAACAGAGCAATTTAGACCTGTAGCCTTCTGAATTTTGTCAGCCGCCTGATCTAGCAGCTCCCCACGGTGCGCCATAATAAGAACGCGCTCGCCGCGTTTCACGAGATCCTCAACAATCTTTGCAGCTACAATCGTCTTGCCACACCCTGTTGGCAAGACCAACAGGGTGCGCTTCCTTCCTTTTTCCCATTCTGCAAAAACAGCGTCCTTGGCTTGTTGTTGATATGGTCTTAATTTCACTATACATCCACTCCTCTTTGGGGAGTTGCTACAATTCTGTCCATATTCCAGCCTCTTTCAATACGATGCTGCAAAGCCGAATATGATAGGTCTAGATGATCAGCAAGTTCTGACATTGTCATTTCTGATCCCTCGTATTCAATGATCCTATTTGTGGACATATTGTTAGCTTGGGTTTTATCATCAACCCAACGACAGTTCTCAGGGCAGTAGTCGCCATCTACGTCAATACGATCAATAGACAGATTATCAGTGTATCCGCTTCCCATAGCCCACTGCCGAAACACTTTGTAATCATCCCACTCGGGGCAAATTGCAACTCCTTTGCCGCCATAATGCTCCCAACGACTGTTATTGGGGTCATTACATCTCCGGCGCATGTTTTTCCAAGTCTGATACAATCGTTCCTTGTTGGCGTAACCATGCTTGCGCTTGCGACATCCACAACTCTTTGTGTGTCCAGATGTGAGCGAGTCACTTTTCACGTGCACAATCTTCCCACACAGGCACTGACACTTCCACTTGACTACAGGTTTTTTGCCATTGCCCGAGTCATCCGAACGACATAACACGGTGAGGTATTCAAAGGTTCGTCCCGTTAAGTCATTGCGCAACTTGCCGGCCACAGCTAAAACCTCCCCGCCTGGAATCCCTTCTGAGGCTCTTCGGGCTCATAGAATTTCTTGATCTCGTTGTACTGCTTGCCCTCCCACTCTCGGATACCAACTCTAGCCCGACCTGTAGCTCCAACAACCCGATTCCAGTTCATGGAGATCTTCTCACCTTTTTTACGTTGGCCAATACCCTTGAAAAAATCGGCGAGTAGTCCTTCGGTAATCGTGTGAAGAAAAAGCTGGTGCCTAATGTTGGAGATCCCTTCTTCGCCCTCGATTTTGATGTGAACAATCGCCTTGTTGCAGGGCGGTAGCTTGTCACTACCCGGATGCCTAGCCCGTTCAAACTCGATGACCTCGAAATCATAATCACCTTCGGGTAAGACTACAAAATCCGGACTGTCCTTACTAATCTCATCATCCCAACCTAGTTCTCTTGGCACGTCTGTCATTTTCATTTGCCTCCTTGTAATTAACTAAAATGGTACATCATCCCTGAGTTCCAAAATTATCGGATACATTTGATCCCACGCCCCCACTAAGACACCTGCAACAAAATCAGGATCATAGTTTTCAAAAGGCGTACCCTTGGGGTAGTAACCACGATGGCTTACAACATTTTGAATTTCCCAAAGCGTTACGCCATTAGCCCTCATCAGATCAGCTAACTGTTTTGAAATGCCCTCCAATGGATCTGCTTGATCTAGTTCTGACTCTGACTTGGGTTCAGATGAGGGTGATTTAGCCTCTACTTCAGCTTTTGGTTCATTTTTGACATTTTCGGTAGATTCTTGCTTTGACGTGTTACTGTCAGATGGTTTTTCGTTATTTTTTGCTTGTCCGCTCGGCAAACAGTGAGCGATCTCCTGAAAATCAAGTGGCAACTCTTCTTTGAGATTATGACGATTCTTTGCGTCCCACGCAGGGTGATGTGTTGTATACATGACCCTATGGCCACCTTGTGCTTTCTTACTCTTGGTTTTTTCGTCTGTAACTACATAGGTCTTGTAGTTCGCAAACAGGATCATGTCAGCCCATTCTTTGACCAATGGAGCGGTTTTTCGTTGCAGTTTAAGCTCCCAGCGATCGTAGGCTCCCATCTCATCTGGTTGCTCAAACTTCTTGATTTGAGCATGAGCTGTAAAGACGACATTGATGCCTAGATCGATGATGTCCTCAAGGCGGTTTAAGAGCCTCCCGAATTCTTCTGCCAAATAGGTATAGCCTTTTCCGTAATTCCACCCTTCGAGACCATCCATGTTACTTTTTGCACAGATGTGATTGACGCACAATTGTTCTGCCCAGTCAGCAGTATCAATTACAAGAGTTTTGCAAATATCAGGATTCTTTTTGACATAGTCTATTTGCTGTAAAAGCATGGTCCAACTACTAGGTCTCTGGGTCCTGACAACGTCCAACTGCTTTGTGGACCCCTCGGTGTCGATAAACAACGGATTAGGAAACCGAGACGCAAACGTTGACTTCCCTATCCCTTCTGGGCCGTATAAACAGACCTTTTGAGCTGATTCAACAGGACCCTTGGTTAGCTTCATTCTTCTTCTTCCTCCTCTTCGCAGTTCTGGTTCTTCGATTTCCTGCTTGAATTTTCATGTCAACCCAGCGGCAATTCTCTGGGCAATAGTCGCCATCTACATCAATGCGATCAATTGTGCACTCACCAAAGGGAGCATCGGGATCATATCCCGTAGATATTGCCCACTGATAAAACTCTTCATAATCATCCCATTCATCACAAACGCCAATCCCACGACCACCATAATCAGCATAATAGCCATCGTTTGAGTTATTGCAGCGCTGGCGCATAGCTTTCCAAATATTATATAGTCTAGTTCCGGCTTGACCGTGTTTAATGAGTTGCTCTGCACGAACCATCCCGGCTTTTGTGCTTTGGCTTGCTGTAATTTCTCTTCTTAGGCAGCCGCAAGACGCGGTTTGTGCTCTTTTCAAGCTTTGTCCTAGCGTGGTAATTAGCTCCCCACAATCACACTTGCACAACCAAGTTACTTTATGGTGCTTATCCCTTCCATCCCGTTTGAGAACAACCAATCTTCCAAAGCGTTGACCAACCAGATCTATAAAGGGAGGCATTTTAAAACTCACCTGCTTTCCACTTGGGTTCGGCCTCTCTTGCCACAGGCTCGGTAGTCGCTTCACCCAAAACATATCCATCCTCAATGACGATCTCGCATTCAGGTCCCGTACTTACTCGAGTAGCAATGGCCTGCAGGCCCTCAGCCTCTAGCCACTCGCCAAAGCGCTTTAGGGTATTAAGATCCATAGCCTCAAGCTTGTCCAAGAGAACGAATCCACACTTAGGATTGAGCTTGCGCACGATGGCGGTGGCCACAATGAGTTGATCAGAGCCGCTCATGCCATCCCATTTGTCACCGTTATAGGTAAGCTCTCCATCCTCAACAGAGAGTCCCTCCAGGGGTAGCTTCGCGCCAGCCAAGAGATTGAACTTCTCCTTACGGACATCCTCGATTTGTGTGGTTAGATCTCTGTACTGATCACGGTAGTCTTTTGCATCGTCAATGGCCTTGTCTCTATCCAGATTTGCTCTGACCTTGCGATTAGTCTCCTCGATCTGCTCAATGGAGCTCTCAATCTCAGCAGTCGACTCATCCTCCAGATCCTGAGTGGATTTGCGTGCAGTAGCGAGGTCCGCATTAAGCTCCAGTAACCTTGTCTCTGCTTGGGCAAGATTCTCCTTGGCGTCCGCAAGCTTCTGTTCCAAGTCAGCGATAGTGGCTTTTCGAGTAGAGACAACATCCTCTTGGCGCCTTACATCGACTTCAATATCTCGGACACGCTCTCGCTTGCGCTGATTCTCGCCATTCTTGGCCAGGATATCCTGCTGCTGTTTGATGAGATCACTTGCAGAGACTAACTCCTCTGGAGCATCAAGAAAGCGAGGCATTTCTTTAGCAAACTTTTCTTTCTGGTCGGCAATCTGCCCGATTGCATGCCTTTTGTTGTACAGCTCAGTTTCTTGTCTCTCTAAATCATAGAGCTTGTCCCCAACTCCGATGATCTGTAGTAGAGTTGTGGCCTTATCCTTGTTGTTCATAGCCATGAACCTAGGCAAGTCCAGCGCTAATTGCTCAATGAATTCATCCAGTAGTTGCTGCCCGGCCATGTTACCTTCTGGATCAATGACTTTAAGAGAGGAGTTTTTTCCTTTGCGCTCAACTACCAACCCATTGGATAGCTCCACCGATAGGAAGGGTGGAATAGTAGAACCCCTACGTTGTGCCTCACTGGGCTTGTACTTGTTGCCACCCAAGGCCCAGGTGATTGCATCCAGGACTGATGTCTTGCCTTGACCATTGTTCCCTCCGATGATGGTCAGCCCACTTGGTGTGGGCTCCACCTTCACGGCTTTTATACGTTTGACGTTTTCCGCTTCGAGGCGGTTGATTTTTATCATGTATAAACCTCCCGAAATGTGGTATACTTAAACTAATGAGTTTGTCTGGGCCCCTTATTCTGTGACAGCAGATAGGGGCTTTTTCATAGCCATCGCTATGCTTCTGAACATCTTTTTCAAAGCAACAACTTCTTTATCGCTCAAACCAACAACGTCCATTCCATCGGGCCCCTCTTGAAGAGCCATGATAATGGCATCGCCCGCGATTGGTGGTAAACGTCTGCCGGCACGATATAGGTAAGTCCCGATTGGATTCAGCGGTAACTCTTTCAGCAGTCCTTCATCATCCACGATCATAACGTAAGGATGTATCAAACCTTTAGGCATAACAATTTCAAAGTACCCTCCCAGCTCTTCTTGTAGCGTCTTGTGGAGTGGTTCCTGAAGGTCGATAATGGAAATTCCATTGTTGGTGCCGATTTTCAAGGCCTTCACCTTTTATTCACCCCCTCAAGCTCTTCAAGAAGCCCCTTTGAGCGTTCTCCAGCCTGATATCGGATAAGCAATCCCTTGATGTACATAGCTGTAATTTTCTTATTATTATTTGTGCAGGTCCTTAACCGGCCTTCAGCCTTTCTGATTTTCTTGAACCATTTGTTTTCAGTTTGGAGTTCCTCTAGCAATTGATCCACCACACACATTGTCACTCCCCCTTTCTAAACCCAAATTGTGTACTCATACCAACCGCAATACAGATACTTGATGGCCACTCCTAGAGCTAATGGATGCTTAGCCCAAATCTGAGCAGCCGCTTGGTCATAGTCATCGGCGTACAATCTATGAGTTACCATTTAGTCACTCACTCCTCTTGGGCTTTTAGCTTGTCCGCCAGCTCTGCAGCAGTCAGCCCACTATCTTTGACGGCCTGGTGGATAGTAGCCAGAGACCAGCCTTTAGACTTCAGGTAACGTAGTGCTTCAGCTGTCTTTTTCATCGGAGCCCTCCTCATCTAGACTGGCCAGGTCTACAACCAGTTCCGCTCGCATTGCACGCCAATTGCGCTTTGGATACTCACAAGTCGCGCCTAAAGTGTCACTGCAGTACGCATAAAGCGGACAGTACATGCAGAGCTCTTCCCATCTAATACTCACTCGAATCCCCTTCCTTTGCTGTCCTTTCTTTGCTTTTTCCACACCTTGATCCAAACTCGTAGCTTAAGAACATTAACGATGATCCTATCCACCCCATCACCCCACCTCCGGCAGCACTACTTTTTGCCCCACCTGCAGAGCTCCCGGGTCTAGCCCTGGATTGAGCTTGCGAATCTGCATTACAATCTCTCCGGTGTGCTTGCCTGGGTAGTACTGGCTAGCGATGCTCCATAGCGTTTCTTTTGGAGCGATGGTGACCACAACTCCTGATGCCACAGGCATAGGACCCATATTGTCCAACTTGTCCAACCAGGGCCGGGCTACGTGTACTCCGACTAAGTACAGGATGCCGCTGAGCACAAGCAGCATAGCTAGCATGATGGCCGTGGCTCTCAGCTGTTGCTTGCGCCTGATGCGCTTAAGTTTACGTTCGACTCTTCGGGTAAGATCTGAGTAAGTCATGTGTTCACCTCTCTAAGTTGTTTTTAGTACCAAGTACCATCTGGAGTATAGTGATACCAAGTGCCCCTGTAATGCACGTGCAGGCACTCGTCCTCTTCGTGCCAGGCTACAGATATGGGATACCCTAGGCCTTCCCGGGCCCGATCGCCCAGGGAATTCATGTGTTTTGCG
>DIPH01000007.1:55920-59544 GCA_002424045.1 Firmicutes bacterium UBA5493
CAGGGAATTCATGTGTTTTGCGTAGACCGTTATAAAAAGCTCCTGCTGGTCGGGGGTAAGCGATGCAAATCCGGTTATCTGTTTACTCATTAGTTGTACTCCTTTCTCACTTGTCATTGAATGTTATTTCTATCATGTCTTCACCACGCATATACCGCATAAAGCGAGTGCGATTGATGTAGTACATCCATCTACCGTTACCCTCGATGGCATGTCCGAACGGGACCTTTTCCCTCTGTAACGTCAGCTGCAGGAACCTAGGGGTAACGCCCATCATCTTGGCGGCTTCTGCAACAGTTATTTTGTTGGGTTTTGAAGCCATAGCCTCACCTCCTTGGATGTTAATAAAAGGAAAACCTTGTTTCTCCAGCGAAACCTCCTTCGAAGGGAGGTGCCCATGTGTGGCGATATAAAAGTCCAATTGGGGACATTTATATCAAGCAATTGTCCGATGGTCGCTATGGCATGATCTACGATGATAAAGTCTGGGAATCGTGCCATACCCCACAGGCTCAAGCAGACAACGTCTACATGCAAGTAACGGGTTGCTTTGAGTGGGACGATTACGATGCTGATGATTGCTTCGTCCCCAGTGACTTGTCCGAATGGGAAAAGCTCTAATTCTTGTTAGGCTGGGCCGCATTTGATGTTCCAGCATCGATGCGGTTCAGTCTTTCAAGTGCAGCTATGGCGTGATGCAAAATGCGAATGCCATCGGTAATCTCGTGTAAAGTTCCACCTATTTCGATACCAGGTTTGTTGGCTTCTTTGGCCAGTGCTGCTTCCACAATTTGAGCGTCGATTAAATCAGCATACTTCTCAGCGATTCCTACCATCTTTTTTTGTAGTGTCTTGTACATGGTTTTCAGCTCCTTCTTCTTACCACTCTTTAGTTTGTTGAATATATTCAACTATCAAGGTAAAAAAATTTCCTTGAATTTGGATTCGTTGATATTAAGAGCCTCCACTATTTTCTGGACTTCCGATAATGTAAACTCGTTCATTCCGTTTATTTTTCGCCAGAACGAATTATGGCTTATGCCCAGGACTTTTGCCAACGATTCGTAGGTGAAATTCTTTCTTTTCATTTCTGCCTGAAGTTCCAGCTTATTCATAATTAACACCTCCCGCTTATGTTGAATATACTCAACTACGTCCTATTTTAGACAAAGTAAACCTCTTTGTCAACATCTATTCAACAAAAAACTAGTATTTTGGCGAAAATAATTGAGTTAATTCAACTGACAAGGTATACTTGAATTAGAAAGGGGGCTACATTATGGGAAGAAACAAACCAGAAATATCCGAGGACCATATTAGAATCGGTAAAATGATTCGACGAAAAAGAGAGGCTTTGGAACTATCTCAACAAGAAGTCGCGGATATCGTTGGAGTATCAAAGTCTGCTGTTTCGCGTTGGGAGTCAGGGGAAGTCGCCAATATGGGGACATCCAAAGTTCAAGCATTAGCAGAAGTACTAAAAACCTCACCACTAAGCTTTATTTATGGTGAGGAGTATAAAGCTGAGGTTTTACCATTCAAAACAAAGCGCATCCCTTTGCTAGGTGAAATCGCGGCTGGAGAGCCAATCTTCGCTGTAGAGGATCATACTGCATACATAGAGATTAAAGAAAACATCCGTATCGACTTCTGCCTTAAAGTCAAAGGCGACAGTATGATTAATGCTCGAATTCTGGATGGAGATCTGGTTTTCGTGAAGAAACAGGCTACTGTGGATAACGGAGAGATCGCGGTTGTACTTATTGATGATGAGGTTACGCTTAAGAGATTTTACAAGACAGATGCAGGGATCATCCTCAAACCAGAAAACACTAGATATGAGCCTCGGTTCTTTACAGCCAGTGACTTTAAGGATGTGCGTATACTCGGGAAAGCTATCTTGTTTCAAAGTAAGCTTTAAGAAAATCCGTTGTGGGGGAGGCTACTTATGGCTTTACTAAGAAAAAGGAGAAAACGAAAACGAGGAAAACCGGATGAAATTATTTACACTAAGCTCAGGGATGTAACTAAGGAGAACCCAAATGGGGTTAAACGTCAGAAACTGCTAAAAAAGTGTCGCAAAGGGGAGAGACTCATTTTGGAGCCTTTGCATGAATCGAAAACCGATGGAGACGATGTAGTAAATGTTAGACGCTTAAACGGACAATTGCTAGGGGTTTTGAGTTATGAGAGATCTAGGCAAGTACAGGAGTATATGAGTATGAAGGCAGAAATTGAGACAACCATAACAAAAATTACGGGCGGAGGGCTGTTCAAGCCCTATCGTGGCTGCAACATAGAAATCAAGGTTTGGGGTGTTCTGTGATACGGCAGCGTAGACAACCCCCGAGACACCCCCACAGAAACGCACAGGAGCCAGGAGGAGAGAATCTAACGAGGGGCAACAACTCATAAGGAGGCGATTACAATCAGATTGCCAAATGGCTATGGCAGCGTGTATAAGCTTTCTGGTAACCGCAGAAATCCTTGGATTGCCAGAAAGACTACTGGCTGGGATGAAAACAAGAAACAGATGTATTACACCATTGGCTATTTTAGGACTCGTGCTGAGGCCCTATCGGCTCTAGCGGAGTATAACAAGAAGCCCATTGGTCAAAGAAGAGACATCACCTTGGGTGAACTATACGATGAGTGGTTTGACGGTAAATTTGTCAATGTTAGAGCTGATGCTGAGGGAAAAAAGAAGAAGGGTCAGAGCGAGGGAACCAAGAAGACATACGAAACTGCATGGAATCACCTATCAGAGTTGAAGGATATGTTGGTGCGAGATATTAAGACATCTCATCTCCGGGGAGTTATTAAGAAAATGGAAGTTGAGAAGAAGTTGGGGCAGTCATCATGTCAAAAAGTGAAAGTCTTGGCCGGAATTTTAATGAAGTCGGCCATGGCAGATGACATTATTGATACCAACTATGCGGAAATGATAGAGATCAGCGAAGATAATCGAAAAGAAATTGAGATCTTCACCGATCTTGAAGTGCAAACTTTATGGCAGAAAGTTGATGAGGTGGAATGGGTAGACACCATTTTAATCTTCGTTTATACGGGAATGCGGATCTCTGAGCTGTTAGCTTTGACAAAGTTTAACATCGACCTCGAGGACATGCTAATTACCGGAGGGGCAAAAACGGATGCTGGTAGAGATAGGGTCATTCCCATCCATAAGAAGATCCAGCCGTATATCATGAAGTGGTATAACACCGAAGGGGAACACCTAATAACGAGGAACGGCAAGAGGATCAATGTAAAGTACTACCGCGAGAAATTGTACTATCCCGCCCTAGAAGCCGCCAAAGTGAAAAAGCTTACCCCACACAAAGCCAGGCATACCTTCGCTACCTTACTACACAAAGCCGGAGTAGACATGGACACTAGGCAAAAGTTACTAGGCCACTCCGATATTGCCACCACAATGCACTACACCCACCCCGATATTGCAGTCTTGAGAGAGGCAGTCAGCCGGCTCTAATTTGTTAGTTGTGTGTTAGTTGTAGCGTCAATTTTCATCAATTTCTATGCGTTTTAGGTTTTGATCATAAATAGCAAAAACCCCGCTAATGCGGGGTTTACTATGTTTGAAATGGCGCGCCCGACAGGATTCGA
>DIPH01000044.1 GCA_002424045.1 Firmicutes bacterium UBA5493
ATATTAAAGTGATGCTTTGCAACCTGCTCCTTGATCTGCCTGTAGATAGGTACACCTGATCCATTGAATAGGATGATGTTCAACTTCTCACCTCTATACTGTACTTGCTTTGGCATATACAGTATAGTCAGTATGGCGTTCTCTGTCAAGCACGTTCTTCTTCAAATTTGGGAATAAAAAAACCAGGTTGATCTTCACTAGATCGACCTGGTCCCGTGATGTGCATCAAACTCCCAGTCTATACGTACCCAAGTAATAGAGCACCAAGACAGCCAAAACGGTTAAAATCAGGAAAGCGTTGGAGTTGAGATTCGAGAAGTTCAGAACAGTGAAAATACCCCCACCTTCAAAATCGAGTCTGCGGTTCAGCACCATCATCCGCTTATAGTGACGCCTGGCGTTATACACTAGGCGTGAGGAGACAGCCTGATAAACTCTGCTCACACCATCATCAATCCAGGTGTATGCCCGCATAATTTGCCGTCCTGCCGCTTCCAAACTGAGCCACTGCGGCGGCGTATAATGAAAAAGGTTAGTTTTCATACCGAAGCCGAAGAATGCTGCGCCAATGACCAGGGTAATGATCATATCCCAGACAGCCGGGGCCGCAAAGAAATCTAAGTGACTGAGGTGACTTAGATCTACTATCCCTGCACTGATTGCAGCAGGTTTAATAAAAAGGGACATGATGAGCTGTGGTTGGACACCAATAATCAGCATAACTATAGCCAAAAGGACCATTGCGGTGGCCAGGAAGGGACCTTCACCGGCACCTTTCCGAACTGCAGTTTTCGGCTTGCCCAGGAAAGTCAATCCCATCAACTTCACAAAAGATGCGGTAGTGCCAATACCCACCAAATTGAAGAAACGTTCTGCCCACACCATAATGGGATTTGCAGAAAGAGCTATTTCAGAGACTCCATGATGGAGCAGGCTTTTACTGATGAAGCCATTTAGACCTGGTGTCCCCGTAATGCCAAAGGCCGCGATGAGCATGCAAATTGCTGTCCAAGGATACCTTCGCCAAAGACCGCCTAGTTTGTAGAGATCCAGCTCACCGGTTCCCAGAAAAATAATGCCAACACCCAAAAAGAGGGCTGATTTAAAGAGGGCATGGTTCAGGGAATGAAAAATGGCACCTGAAATTCCATAACCCCCTTGGCCCTTTAGCACCAGGGCGGTGCCGATGCCAAGAATGATATAGCCCATCTGGCTCACACTGTGATAGGCCAAGAGGCGCTTAGCATTGCCTTGCAGTAAAGCTAGGCCAACCCCCAGCAGCATCGTAGCCACACCGAGAATAACAACGAGAGTCCCCAGCCAGGGCACAAAATCTCCGAGGCCCCAGTGGACTAATTGCCCTGTGCGAATCAGGCCATAAGCTCCCGCTTTAATCAAAATACCAGAGAGTAGGGCGCTGCCTGGAGTTGGAGCAACAGGATGCGCCATAGGCAGCCAAATGTGCACAGGGACCATACCAGCTTTAATTCCAAAGCCAAAAACAAGCAGAAGAACCGCCCAGCCAAACATAGCCCCGTTTGCGGGCAGGATAGCGCCTGTGCCAACTTCGATTGTAGTTCCGGAGGCTACGAGTAAAGCGATGGCCCCTGCTATGCAGAGTCCGGCGGCTATTCCTAAGAACAAATAAAAGTAGCCAGCCCGTAGAGACTCCCTATCCTGGCGATGAATCACCCAGAAGAACGACATCACCGTCATGATTTCAAAGAAGAGCAGAAGAGTCACGAAATTACCGGCCAAAAAGACGCCTTGTACAGCCCCTAAGGTGATCAAATAGAAGATATAGAAGCTCAAAGTGCGCTCTTCATGTTGCATGTACGTGTACATGTATATCCCAGAAATCAGCCACACAAAGGCAGTAAAGATGCTGAAAAGTGTCGAAAGACCATCAAGGCGAAAAGCAGGTTCAAAAACTCCCAAAGAGCCTAGCTGCCAGTTTAATACGCCCTGGCTTCGAAAAGCCAAGAAGTTCATGATGCTGGCCAGAAGTCCAAGAGCCCCCACACCTATGCCCACCAACGATTGGCTACGCACATCCCTAAAACGTGGCAGAACCGCCGCCCCTAGAAACGGCACCAAGATCAAAATCAAACTCCAAATCAAAGCGATTCACCTCCCTACAAGCTAAAAAACTGAGCCACAACTGCGTCCACCAGGGGCAAGGTCAGTCCAGGCCACAGACCAAAAACAAGGCCTAGACCTACCAGGATCAAGGTTGGAACCAGCATCAGCCACAGCGCTCTCGTCTTTTGGCGAGGTTCTAGATCCGATTTCCCAGTGAAAGCAGAAATCGTAATGGGCACAAAGTACAATGCATTTAGAAAACCGCTGATTATCAAAACCACAAGCAAAATCCAGAAGTCTGTGGCGAGACTGCCTCGCATAAGGTAATACTTGCTCCAAAAACCGCTTAAGGGCAACATCCCGACCATGCCTAGACTGATTATCCCGAAGCTCCCTAAAGTCAATGGCAAAACCCGTCCCACACCTTTGAGCTCACTGATCTTCACATAGCCTGTTTCTTCGGCCACTATTCCAGCGGAGAAAAAGAGCACGATTTTCAATGTGGAGTGAAAGATCATGTGCAAAATAGCACCTGCTAACGCCAAAGGGTGAAGAATGAAGGCCCCGAGAAGTATGTAAGCCAATTGGCTTATGGTGGAATAGGCCAACCGCCGCTTTAAGACATCCTGTTTGAGCGCGATCAGAGAGCCCATCAAGATCGTGATAGAGCAAATCGCAAGTAGGAGTGGCTGTATATTCATGCTTTGGACCACGTCGACCCCAAAGACGGAATACACGGTACGCAACACTCCAAACACACCCGCATTTACAACAGCCACCGCATGTAAGAGTGCACTGACGGGCGTAGGAGCCACCATAGCCGAAGGTAGCCAGCCATGGAGGGGCATTATTGCGGCCTTCACACCAAAACCGATTAGAAATAGGAAGAATATAACCACGGCCTGACTGCTGGGAGCAGCACATAAGGCCGATGGCAAACTTTCAAAATCAAGAACACCACCCGTCACCCTCCAGAGCATTACAAGAGCTGCCAGGATAAAGCTCGCACCCACCAGACTGTACTTGATGTACCTCGTACCCGCCTCGAGAGCCTCTTTGCTACTGCCATGCACCACTAGGGGGTAGGTTGCAAAGGTAAGCAGTTCATAGAATAGGTAGAAGGTGAAGAGATTACCCGAAAAGGCGATGCCCAAAGTAGTACCGGCCGAGAGCAAAAAGAAGGAGAAGTACTGTCTTTGCTTGTGGCTCGAAGCCATATAACCCAAGGAATAGACACTTGCAAAGACCCATAAAGTCGAAGCAATCACCGCATAGGTTAAGCCTAGGGGATCGAGTGCAAGCTTCAAGCTCAATGAAGCTACGCCTAGATCAAATGCAGGATACACCCCAGAATAAAGACCTAGGTACAAGAGCCTCCACACAATCACTGCACTAGCCAGCGAAGCACCCAAGACCACACCATTACGTTCAGTCTTGGCCTCACGAGGCGTCACGGCCACCCAAATCGCTCCAAAGGTTGTGCTGAAAATGGCAAGCAACACAAGAGCTATACTCATGGCAATACCTCCAGACCCAACAGCGTCATGGCCGCTTGTTTAGCTAACTGTAGAACAACACCGGGAGATACCCCCACCATGAGGATGACAACAGCCAAGAAAAGCATAGCCACCAATTGGACATAGGCCATTTCGGTTACAACTGGATTTTGGACAGGCCGCTCGAAAAAAGCCGTACGCAGCACAGGAAGCAAATAGGCTGCAGCCAGTAAACTGCCGCCCACCAAGACGATGACTGAGAGGTAATTACCCCTGGCCAAACTACCCAAAAGCAGTTGCCACTTGCTCACAAACCCCGAAAACAAAGGAATGCCAATCATGGATAATGAGCCCACCGCAAACACACCTAAGGTGACAGGCATCTCAAAACCCACGCCGGCCATTTCGCTGATCCGGGTTTTACCGGTCCGCTTAATAATGGAACCCGCGGCCAAAAAAAGTAGAGCCTTCGTTATCGCATGGCTTAAGATGTGCATGAAACTTCCCGTAAGACCCTGGATATTGCCTAAACCGATACCCAGGAAAATATACCCGACTTGGGATACGGTGGAAAAGGCCAGACGTCGCTTGAGCTCGTCTTGGGCCAAGGCAAAAAGGGCCCCCGCAATAATGGCAAGCATACCTAGGACGGCAAGTATATTTGTAATGGGGAGTCTCGTGATAATCTCGGCGCCCACCGCCACATAAAAGACCTTCAGCAAGGCAATAATGTATCCCTTAATCGCCAGGGAGGAAAGCATGGCGCTGGAGGGGGCAATCGCCGAAGAGTGTGCGTCCGGCAGCCAGACATGAAGAGGAAAGAGGGCGGATTTTACTCCAAAGCCCACCATGAAAAAGCTCAAACTCACCCAAAGGGCCGTGGGATAGTTTTGCCACGAGGCCGCAAGTTCTTGGGCAATGAAGTTCATGTTAAGATTTCCGGTGAGCACAAAAAGAAAGCCAATGGCCAAGAGCACAAAGCCAGAGCCGATGGTGGCCAGCATCAAGTACTTAAACGTGGCTTCTACCGACGTGGCATCGTTTTGGGCAGCCACAATGGCGCAGCTGGCAATGGTGGCTACTTCTACCATGACATAGATGTTAAATAGATCCCCTGTAATGCCTAAGCCGCACAGGGCAGCAACTAAGAGCAAAAAGAGGGTTAAGAACCAGGCTGCCCTGGATCTGCTGCCAACGTCCTGTACCAAATCAACAGAAGCATAGAGTAGAATCGGTGTGGCCACAAGCCCTACTGTGATCAAGAAAAGGCCGGATACTGCATCTAAGGAAAGCTCAATTCCCCACGGCGCAGGCCAGCCACCCACAGCATAGGTAAAAGCACCATTGTGCAAGATCTCCCGAGCTAGGTAGACTCCTCCCGACAAGGCCAGAGCGAGCATGAAAACTGCGAAAAATTCTGCCACCCTAAATCTGCCAATTTTTGTTAGAAGAGGCATGATATAAGCTGTGGAGAGCAATGCTACCACAATTAGAACCGCTAGGTTTTCGCTAATCGCGCCCGGCATTGGCTCTCACCTCACTTCTAATTTTCATAATCTCTTTAGCATCCACCGTTCCATAAAAACGATATAGTTTCGTAATCAAAGCAAGGGAAAGGGCTGTAACGCTCACGCTAACCACAATACCCGTGAGCATAAGTGCCTGCGGCAAGGGATGAACATACACGAGTCCTGGGTCGCCCATATCCAAAATAGGAGCCACCCCGCCTCTTACATTGCCTGCGGCAATAAACAGGATATATGTGCTACCTTCCATAATATTGATGCCTATTACCTTCTTGAACAGGTTGGAATGGGTCAAGATGGTATAGATCCCGATGGCAAATAGTGCCAGGGCAAAAACATAAGGATAATTCTGCAATACGCGGCTCCATAACTCGCCCATTCTACTCCTCCTCTTCCATTAAGGCTACAAATAAAGTCACCACGGTGCTGGCTACTTTAAGGCCTACACCTAGCGTAATGAGGAGAATTAATCCCCCTGAATACAACTTGCCGGGTTCGCCCAAGGGAACGCCTGCACCCTTATTCATCAAGAAGGTCGTGCCCCGCAAGACTCCTACTAATCCCATGGCTCCATACCAAAGGGCGCCGAAAGACTCCACCAGGCTCATCATGCGCTCAGAAACCTTTTCCTGGCCGCGTTCAAGGCCAAAGACTAAACTAAAGGCAATGAGGGAAAGTCCAGTGATGATGCCGCCAGAAAAGCTTCCGCCAGGTGAGAGGTGACCATGGAAAATGACGTAGAAACCTAGCATCTGCACAAAGGGAAGCACCAGCGCAACCATGCGCTTTAAGACAAAATCCGTCACTTATGCTCACCCTTTCTGTCGGTTCCTTTTTTTAGCACCAGAAAAACCGCAATAATCGCAGTGAACAAAACTGTCGTTTCGATCAATGTATCGTACGCCCGGTAATCAATAACAATGGCAGCCACCATGTTCAAGGCGCCTGTGTCACTGAGGGCTCCCTCAATATAGCGTTCTGCTACGTAATTTTGGGCTGGTGTATCAGGCGATCCATAAAGGGGCAGTTCTGAAATGGCTAAAAGCACAACCACACCAATACATACCAGCAGAGCGATGGCTATTTTGTTGGACATAGCCTACTCCCCCTTCCGCCCGATTTTACTAATCACAGCAATCATGAGAGTAGTCATGCCGATTCCAGCCGCGGCCTCCGTGATGGCAAGATCAGGTGCACTCATAAGCAACCAGATCAACGCAATAGTCACACTATAGGCTCCTAGGAGGATTGCCGCGTAAAGGAGATCTTTTACATAAGAAACGGCAATAGCGACAACAACCAGGAAACTTAAAAAAACAATGTTCAGTACATCAGCCATGTAGGGGTTCACTGCAAACGACCTCCTTCTATTTTTCCTTGGAACCACGCAGTGTCAGTACAACCCAGTTTCCGCGCAGCAAAGCCACCTTACCCACATAGTGGGATGTAGTGGGATTAATAGTCCAGATGATTCCCAGTACCATCAGAAGTTTGACGCAATTAGCTATGCCGGACACAAGAAACAATAGCCCTAAGACAATGAATCCAAATCCTAGAGTATCGCCAATGGATGCCGCGTGAAGGCGGCAATAGGCATCCGGCATACGCAATAACCCAAAACTGGTTAGGGCAAAGAAAAATATACCGAGGAAAAACAGAATGTAAGGTATACTCATTGCTCATCCTCCCCACCGACAAAATGCACTAACGCAGCCGGCCTGTCCAGTAGTTCCTCCGTTAAAGCATCGGCATCAACTGGTAAAAGCGAACGTAGCAGGGCCAAAAGACCCACAAATCCACACAGCGCCAAAACAAGAGCAACATCAATGTAGCTCATGTTGTTATTAGCGTAAGCCAAGAGTAAAATTATGGCTATGCCCTTAGTACTGATGGCGGATGATGCTACCAGGCGATCGACGGCTGTAGGACCGAGTACAGCTCGAATAAAGTCTAGTAAGGCCAAAAGACCAATAAGAACGATCACGATAGAAGCCACATTCATCTAGCTCTACTCCTTTCCAAACGCTGAATGCATCGAACTAAACGCCCATCCTCCAGACCTTCACGCATACTCTCGGTAAGGCCATGAACCATAAAAACCCCTGTATCAGGGTTCACGTCTATGGTGACGGTGCCGGGGGTGATGGTGATGGCGTTGGCTAAAAGGACTTGTCCCCAGGAGGTCTGTAAATTGGGCCTGAAGGACACAAACCCCGAATCCAACTTAGATCGGCTGGAAAGCAGACTTTTGGTTACCGCAATATTGGCCAAGATAATTTCCCAAAGTAGAATCAGACCATACAGAATCACATCTGGAAGTCTCGCCGTCAATGATTTGCTCGGGAGCAAATCTGAAAGATCCCGCCAAAACCATATCACCACGGCGGATAAGACTAGACCCGTAATAATGTGCTGAGCATCATAGTCTGATGACAGCAATAACCAGAATAGTAATAAAGCAACAAAAAGAACGATTTGGCGTCTACGCACTTCTTCACCCCATATATTACAATGCTAGAATGCCTTTACATGCTTGTTACGTCTATCACTATAGACGTTTGTCAATCGTTTATCAAAATGATTTGATGCTGTTTGCGCCAGTTTAGGTCACGAGCTCGCTCATTATCGATGATTATCGGAAGAACCCTTCCCTTCCCGCCTCTCTGCACCCTCACATGAATGGGATCCTTTACGATTTCTGGCACCATTGAGAACGACAGGAGATCATCCTAAAGAGGCGAAATAGGTTTAGAAGTGCTTTTTCACAGGAGGAATAGTCATGTGCGATACTATGGTTGCTTTAGGAAATTCGACTCGGGATGGGAACGTGATCTTTGCCAAGAACAGCGATCGCCAACCAAACGAACCTCTGCTCATGGTGCGCGTGCCGCGCCAAAGCCATGCCAAGGGGGAGCAGGTAAAATGCACCTACATAACCATCGATCAAGTGGACGAAACCTATGATGTGCTACTTCTAAAGCCTTCCTGGATGTGGGGGGCTGAAATGGGGGCTAATGAATTTGGCCTCAATATCGGCAATGAAGCAGTGTTTACCAAGGTAAAACAGGGTCCTGAGGCCCTTCTGGGTATGGACTTAGTACGCCTTGCTCTAGAACGCTGTAAAACCAGTACAGAGGCACTCCACCTGATTACAGATCTCTTGGCGAAGCATGGCCAAGGTGGAAACTGCGGTTATGAGAAGCAATTCGTCTACCACAACGCATTCTTGATCGCGGACCGTGATTCTGCCTGGGTTCTAGAGACGGCCGGCCCCTATTGGGCTGCAGAAAGAGTGAAAGATGTCCGGGCTATCTCAAATCGCCTGAGCATTGGAAAAGACTTTGATCTCGCCCACCCCGAACTGATTAACTATGCCATCTCAAAGAGGTGGTGTCGATCCGAGGAAGATTTCGACTTCGCACGCCTGTATTCCAATCACCTAATTACAAGGTTCAGCGGATCAGAAAGCAGGCACCAGGCCTGTAGGGCGCGATTACAGACAGAGAAGGGGCAGATCACAGTAGAAACGATGATGGAGATTCTCCGATCCCATGACCAGAAACTCGGCTCTAAGAGCCCCTTTACCCAGCCAGCCCTAGACAGCGTATGCATGCATGGAGGGGGACTCGTTGGGGATCATACCACAGGAAGCTATGTGGCCTCACTCGGTAAACCCCTAGATACCTATTGGCTCACAGGAAGCTCCACACCGTGCATCTCTATCTTCAAGCCTTACTGGATGACGGAGAATCGGTGCCTGTTTAGCGAAGAGCAGGAACAAGAAGCACTGGATTTCTGGATGCTACGGGAAGAATTCCATCGTCTGGTCCTGCAAAACAAGGTGTTCCAACTAGAAGAGCACCTTCAAAAAGGTGCAGAATTAGAAAGGACGACCCTAGCCGAGGTGGCCTCCTTGGGGGCCAAGATCGATCCTAGAAGGCTGAAGGCAATCATGATGAAAGCTTGGCAGGAGGAGCACAAACTCATGCACACCGCAGTTGTGCGTAGCAGACCGAACGCTGGAGAGATCAGGGGCAGTTTGTACTTCAAACGCTACTGGAAAAGGCAGACAGAAAAGCTTGGTTTCGACAGTTCTAGCCGTTCATAGCTTCTGCAAGAGGTGGGACACTTCTTCTTTTGTCATCAGTACTTCGGCAGTCTCGCCCTTATTGCACGGAAGAACAAAAGATATGTTGCCACCCCTATTTTTCTTATCCTTCTGCATACTGTTGATCAAGTTCTTATGCAGAAGTTCGTCCAAGTTCAGACCAACTCCCGTCTCTTGGATCAGGGCCGAAATCTCATTATAGTATGCTGGATCAATCAAACCTAATTCCCGGGCCATGAGAGCTTCAACATACATACCTTTTAAGACTGCTTCCCCATGGGTATAATGCTGGTATTCAGTGGCAATTTCCAAAGCGTGACCTATGGTATGGCCGTAGTTTAGGATTTTCCGAATGCCCTCCTCTTTCTCATCCTCAGCCACTACCTGCGCCTTAATCTCGCAGCAACGTGTGATGACCTTTTTTATGGACTTTTCCTCTAGGCTCAGAATATCCTCAAAGTGCCTGTGGAGGTAGCCCAAGAACGCATAGTCGTAGATTATTCCATACTTGATCACTTCCGCCATACCACTAATTAGGTGTCTCCTGGGCAAGGTGCCTAGGGTCTTTATATCTATGAACACCCCTTGAGGTTGATAGAAGCTTCCTACTAGGTTCTTTCCTTGGGGCAAATTCACTCCTGTTTTCCCCCCCACAGAACTATCTACCTGGGCCAACAAGGTGGTTGGGACTTGTATATAAGAAATACCTCTCATATAAATGGAGGCACAAAAACCCGCAAGATCGCCCACTACACCGCCGCCTAAGGCAAGTACCCTTGAGCGCCTCGTAACCCCAAAATTTAGCATCTTACGCAAGATCTCCTCCACAGTTTGCAGGTTCTTTGTCTCCTCTCCTGCGGGAAGGACGATTTTGTGGACTCTGTTGTGGTTCCAGTTTTCTACGAGCTCCTGACCATAAAGGCCATCCACCACTTCATCTGTAATCACAACCCAAGCCTCTGCAGAGCCTAGGTAGGATGGAAGATTGGTCAAGAGACCACTGTCAATGTGAATCGTGTAACTGTGGGATCCTAAGTCTATATGCAATATTTCCATGGTGGTGATCACCTGCTTTCGTCATTTGGCTATCTTCTTCAGCATCTGCTCGAACCCCGGAAACGAGACCCTGATACATGACCTACCCTTGATTTTGACAGGATTTTGGGAAAACAAACCAGCAATGGCCAGGGCCATAGCCATACGATGATCTCCACAACTTTCGACCTCGGCACCACAGACCCTATTGGGCCCCTCAATTTCTAGACCATCAGGGAGTTCACGAATGCGAATGCCAAGCGTCCCTAGTTCGGTAACTAATGCACTGATGCGATCCGATTCTTTTATCCGCAGTTCCTCGGCACCGCTAATAGTCGTGATCCCCTCGGCTTGGCCCGCGATAACAGCCAAGATCGGGATTTCATCCACCACCCTTGGGATCATCTCTCTGGTAATAACCGTGCCATGGAGCCTTTTACCCCTAACTACAACATCACCACGTATTTCCCCGCCTTGCAGTACCATGTTTTCCAGTTCTATCTGGGCCCCCATGGCCTTAAGTACATCAATGATTCCGATGCGACTTGGGTTGAGCCCGACCTGCTCAATCACCAAATGCGAGCCGGGCAATGCGGCCGCAGCCGCCATGAAAAAGGCAGCCGATGAAATATCCCCGGGCACCGTAATATCCCTGGCTTCAAGCTCGGAGCTCGCTACCGTGATCCTGCCATCTTCCACTTTGATCTTGGCCCCTAAAGATTCAAGCATGAGTTCTGTGTGATTACGGGCAGAAATTATCTCTCGAACAGTCGTTTCTCCAGACGCGTACAGTCCCGCCAACAAGACCGAGGACTTGACCTGTGCACTAGGCACTGGAAGGGTGTAGTCAATGCCCTTGAGGTTCTGTCCCTGAATCACCAAGGGCGCCAAATCGCTGCCATCTTTACCTTGGATTACGGCCCCCATCATTCGTAAAGGGATGGCGATCCTGTCCATGGGTCTTTTTTTGATGGACCCGTCGCCGGTAATTATGGAAGTGAAGTGTTGCCCTGCGAGTATCCCGCTGATCAGTCTTATGGTAGTTCCAGAATTCCCGGCATCGAGTTCACTTAGAGGCTTTCTTAAGCCCCTGAGACCCTTCCCGTGCACAATGATGGTTGTCCCTAGATCCTCGATCGCAACGCCCAATTGCTGAAAGCAACGGATCGTGCCTAGGCAGTCCCCACCAGGCAAAAACCCCTTGATTTCGCCCCTGCCTCGACTGATGCTAAGGAGCATTACAGCCCTGTGGGAGATAGACTTGTCGCCAGGGACAGAAATCTTACCCTGAATTTTCTCGATTCCGCTTATAGTCAGCAATACGATCCACCCCTTACCTAATTAAAGGAGTGCTTGGAGGTGTTTGTCAAGCTTTTTTGGGCTTCACCAAGCAGAATTGTAGCAATTCTTGCAGCATTTGTCTCTTGACAAACGAGTTCAAGAGAATTATTCTTATAGCAATAGATAAAGACGATGAATAGGAAGAGTAACCACTACTAACCTGACAGAAAAAGGAGCCTGTGCGATTACCTCGTAATTGCACAAGCTGAGAGCTCCTCCAGAGGCGTTTTGGTGAAGACCACCTAGGAGTCGCCCACTGAACTGGAACACCGTGTTCTGGAACCTCGGTTCCTTAGAGTAAGTGAGGCCGGGAGCACCGTTACATGCACATAAGTGGACTTGTCTGAGACACCGAGTCTTGGACAGTCAATTTGGGTGGAACCGCGACAACCTCGTCCCATGTGGATGCAGGTTTTTTATTTTCCCAAAGAAAGGAGCGAATCGTCGTGGATGAAAACATCGGAATGATTAATCAAGAGGAGGTCATGCGTCATACAGCAGCCCATATCATGGCCCAGGCAGTATTGAGGTTGTGGCCCGAGACGAAGATAGCGATTGGACCTGTGATCAAAAACGGCTTTTACTACGACTTTGATCTTGAACACCGGTTTACTCCAGAAGACTTAGAAAAGATTGAAGCAGAAATGGAAAAGATTGTTGCTGAGGATATTCCCATTGTTCGAGAAGAGCTCACAAATAGTGAAGCTGTGGAAATGTTCGCTGCCCAAAACCAAGATTACAAACTTGAACTCTTAGAAGGGCTCGACAGAGACGTAAGTGTGTACCGTCAAGGTGACTTTATGGATCTATGCCGAGGACCCCATTTGGAGTCTACCTCCAAGGTGAAACACTTTAAATTGCAGAGTATTGCCGGAGCCTATTGGCGTGGCGACTCCAAGAGGCCCATGCTACAGAGAATTTATGGCTTAGCCTTCCTAAACGGTAAGGACCTAAGAGCACATCTACGTATGTTGGAAGAAGCAGCCAAACGGGACCATCGGGTCCTCGGACGGCAGCTTGATTTATTTAGCATCCAAGATGAAGGACCTGGTTTTCCCTTCTTCCATCCCAAGGGCATGGTATTGCGTAACGTCCTAGAAGACTATTGGCGCGAGGAACATCGCAAACACGGATATGTGGAAATCAAGACCCCCATTATGCTCCATGAAGATCTCTGGCATCGCTCAGGACACTGGGACAATTACAAAGATAATATGTACTTTTCCACAATCGACGAGCAAACCTTTGCGATCAAGCCCATGAACTGCCCAGGGTCCATGCTCCTTTACAAACGCAAACTTCATTCCTATCGAGATCTACCTATCCGTATGGCAGAGATGGGCCTGGTACACCGTCATGAGTTATCTGGAACTCTCCACGGGCTCATGCGTGTCCGTGCCTTTACCCAAGATGATGCCCATATTTTCATGCTACCCTCGCAGATCCAGGAGGAGATTGAAGGGGTTATCGATTTCGTTGATGAGGTCTATAAGGCCTTCGGATTCAAGTACCACGTGGAACTCTCCACCAAGCCTGAAAATGCCATTGGTGACGATGATATGTGGGATGTGGCTATCGAGGCCCTTCGGGAGTCACTCGAAGCGAAGAAGCTTGACTATGTGGTGAATGAAGGGGACGGCGCCTTTTACGGACCGAAAATCGACTTCCATCTAGAAGACAGCATCGGACGGACTTGGCAGTGTGCAACCATTCAACTAGACTTTGCCATGCCAGAGCGTTTCGATCTCACCTATATTGACGAAGACAACGAACGTAAACGGCCTGTGATGATTCACCGTGTGCTCTATGGTGCCTTAGAACGCTTTATGGCTATCCTGGTGGAACACACGGCAGGGGCCTTCCCCACCTGGCTAGCCCCAGTCCAAGTCCAGGTCATTCCAGTGGGCGATGACTATCTAGACTACGCCAATGAAGTGGAACAAACCCTCTTCAAAGAAGGCATACGTGTTGAAGTGGACCGCAGAGGCGAGAAACTCGGCAAGAAGATCCGCGAAGCGCAGCTGCAACAGATTCCCTACATGCTAGTTGTAGGTGAAAAGGAGCAAGAAGCCAAACAAGTCTCAGTGAGACACCGCCGTCAAGGAGATTTAGGCTCCCTCGACATCCAGGAGTTCCTAGGCAAGATCAAAGACGAAGTTGCCAAAAAAAAGCATGACTAAAACTAAGGAGTCGATTTGCCTGAGGGCGAGTCGACTCCTTCTTCTTTGATTACCAGATAACCCTTAGGGAGTACTTCTTAAACTGGTTATGTTTACCCACAAGTAATACGCCAAAAACCATCAGGACTCGCAGTTCCTGCAACAGTGGGTGCTGTTCGTCCACTCCCTCTGCCATTAAGAAAGGCATGTCCAACGCCCGTTCTAATATGTTCAGTTGGTCATCGGTGAATCCCGTTAGAAAGCGTAGGTCTCGGGCTGGGACAACATTGCGCAAGTCATTTGGTATCCTTGCAATATCACCTTCCTGGAAATTGTAATAGAACTCCTTCCAGCGTTCGGTACGCAGGCTCAAAAAATCGGCAACCTGCTCATGGGTTGCATAACCCTTTTCTACGCAATCAACAGCGATTTTCACCCGCAAGTGAGGATGCCCCTCACAAGCCTTATCCAAGAATTCTAATGATAACTGGACACACAAAGGATCTAAACGATTAATAAGCATACCTCCTCAACCCCTCCCCGGTTTTACTGCTATTCGAGGCGGAGCTGTGAAGTCCTGCTTATTCTCCTATTTTTGTGAATTTTAGAACTTCTTATCTGACAATTCAATCATTTTTGCCTTGGATCGACTGGAACCCGCAAAGTCATACCAGTCCGAAGAACACTGGGATTGGCTAGATCATTTTCTTCCGCAATGAGCCTGAACAAACTGGGATCACCCCAAAGTTTGCCTGCAATCGACCAGAGGGTATCACCCCGTTCTACCACATAATCTAGGTAGCGAGGAACCGTTGATGGCGGAACAATGGTTATGCTCCCTGCCTCAACCACTGGTGGGGTGGGCACAGGATCAGGGACAGGAGTCTCCACCTCTGTCTCGCCCTGTTCAGACCGCACCGTCACCACCGATTCTGGATCCGAAACTAGCTGACCGGCGGGTTTTGGGCTTATGAACATTTCGCGGATGATAGGAAAACCTATGGTTACACCAGCTGCCAGCAAGAATACCGCTAATACCGCCACAACAATCCGTAGCCACGGTCCTGGGCGACTCTCGGTGGTGATTCCCATTTCATTTTCGGCCATATCTCGCAGGACATAATACCCGCCCAAACGCTTGCACTGGCCTTGGACTAGATGGTAGGCAGCGCGCTCGTGAGCTTGGTTGTCCATGACATAGGCTATCTGCCATGGCTCTGGGAAAAATCTCTGGTGCTGCTTTTTATCAAAATCGGACAAGAACACACCAAAACCAGGATGGGTATGGCCCCACCCTACGATTTCCTCATTAGTCTTCAGTGCCAATTCCACTGTTCGATAGTGATCTTGGTGGATAACTAAGCGCGAAGCATCACTTCGTTGGGGGATGGGAACAAAACGCTCTACAATGATTTCATACTCCTCAGCTGTCTTGATCTCTTGTTTCCGTCCAATCAAAAACCCGCCATGCTCTCCCTGGGAGTGAAGATGAGAGAATTGGTCCAGAGCAAGCATGACTTCCTCACGAAAAACTAGGCGCGGGAAGGGCCCTGCCTTACCCACCAAAAATCTCCTCGTGGAAAAAGTTATGCGTTCAGTACCCATGGCACTCTCCCCTAAAAGATGCTGAAGTCTAGAACCTCCGACAAGCGTCTCAACATACTAATACCAACGACACTGTTTCCTTTACGATCTAAAGCGGGTCCAAAGGTTGCCACACCATATTGTCCCGGTACCACTCCTAGGATTCCTCCTGAAACACCGCTCTTAGCGGGGATCCCTACCTGGATCGCAAATTCGCCTGATCCATTGTACATACCACAGGTCACCATAAATGTCGAAACCAAGCGCACGGCGTTGGCAGATACAATGGGAGAACCTGCTTCACTTATACCTTTCGTAGCCAAGAACATGCCTATGCGGGCTAGGTCTGAACAATTTACCAAAATTGAGCACTGACGAAAGTAGAGATCGAGAACCTCGTCCACATCCCCTTCCAGGCCGTTGATGTCCTTAAGAAAATACGCCAAAGCCCGATTGCGGTGTCCTGTCTCCTTTTCAGACCTGTAAACAGATTCGTCTATTGCTATGGGGCGACCCAGGATCTTCTCTAAAAGTTCGGCAATCAGTCCAAATCTTTCTTCCACAGAGGAACCGGGAATCAGTGAGCAAACGGCAATGGCCCCAGCGTTAATCATGGGGTTCAGTGGCTTCTGCTCTGAGGTCTCCAGTTTAACGATACTGTTAAAGGAATCTCCTGTGGGTTCTGAACCGACTTTGGCAAAAACGGCCTCAACGCCACGGTACTCAAGGGCCACCAAAAGGCTGAATACTTTTGAAATGCTTTGGAGCGTAAAGTCAACACCGGTATCGCCAGCTTCGAAGAGCCCCCTCGTGGTCATCAAAGCTAACCCTGCCATTTTTGGATCTGCCTTTTTCAATTCTGGAATATAACTAGCTACCTGACCCCGTTCTGTGTGCTTCCTGTGTTCTTGCACAGTCTCCTCTAACAGCCTGCGATAATCAAATACCGTACTCACATCTCTACCTCCCGTGCAAAAGGCTCGACCCGAACCAGAGTAAACTGCCGAAATTCGAGTTGGCTCAGCCCCAATGATGGAAATAACTTCTATGTAATGAATCAAAATCCTGCCCTCCAAGGCAGAGACTAACTACCTTGGACGAAAGAAAGAACCCTAGGCAGGGTCCTTGAGAGTGCTCCACATCTGGATAGTATTTTTTCCTGAGTGTTTTGCTTTGTACATAGCCTGGTCCGCGAACAATAAGAGTTGTCGCTTATCCCCGGTATCTTGTGGCTTAGCAGAAATCCCCAGAGAAACTGTAATGGGCTGCGACCATTTCGGATCTTTCAATGAAGCCAGATTGTCCATAATGCGCTCAGCAACACCCCGCGCTCCTTGAGCATCCATCCCCTCCAAAAAGACCACAAACTCGTCACCGCCATAACGTATCACCTGATCATCGGCCCTAACACTTCGGTGTATCGTCTCCACTAATTTTCTGAGAACCTTGTCGCCCTCCGCATGTCCGTAAGTGTTGTTAAACACGGCAAAGTTATCGATATCCATAAAGAGCAGCGCAATTTGCTCGTCCGAAGGCTCACTAAGCCAGTTATTCAAGTAACGAAAATTGTTGGCACCCGTCATCTCATCAATAACCAGTTCTTCTTCTAGTTCTGCCCTGAGGGCTCGCTCTGCACTGACTTCCGCAGCCGCTTTCAACAAACCTGATAGATTGACCAATAGCATTGAAAAAGCTATGAGGCCCCAGAAACCATAACTTATGACGAAAAATGTAAAGATGATTCCGATGAATCCGCTACTCAGACTACTAAAGAAACTCATCCTAAGCACAGTTTTCATCTGGGCCCACCAAGAAATACTCCTCCAGATCGCCACAATGTAGCACACCAAACCTATATTGCAGAAAATGTATACGCCTGTGGCAATGGTTACCGCCACCACAAAGCCTAGTCCCGTCCCCCCAAGGAGATTGGTCAAATATTCAAGACTCAAGGCTGCAAAAAGAGAAGACAAGGCAAATTGGGCCGCATTAAACATAGTACGACGCCATGGTTTCTTATTCCGTATACCATCATAAATCCCTAATAGTATGGAGATTGCCATGGCCGGTGCCGAACCCGTCAAATAAATCATGGGAATGACTGCAGAAGTACCCAAAGAGATATCCGTACGTTCACTTATGCGTACCGAAACACCCTGCAAGTATAAGCGCAGAGCGGCAAAAACAAGTATGTTTAGCCAGCTTCCCTCACGAATGCCACGATAAAAAATGACCCCCAAAATCACAGTGATGATTGTTATAAAGTACATGTTCCTATTCGATCGTTGTTCAACATCCCTGGATAGCAAGCAAACACCCCCCAGCCCATACTTGCTCTCGATATTGGTATTTTCTTTACGTAATCCCAATATCCTCCTCCGATGAGGGGGGTGCTCGTGAAAATAACACTGGCTCTACGTTGGAGGGCCCTATGCAGGATCACCCACCGCGCCCCATATCTTGGTCTTGTTCTTCCCTAATTCTTTTGCCTGGTACATAGCCTGGTCGGCAAACAACAGTAGCTGTCGCTTGTCCACGGTATGTCTGGGCATGGCCGCAATGCCTAAAGAAACGGTGATGGGCTCGTTCCACTTGGCGTCTTTCACCGAGCCTAGGTTTTCTATAATTCGCTCAGCAACACATATCGCCCCCTCTGCATCCATCCCTTGCAGGAACACCACAAACTCATCGCCGCCGTAACGTATCACCCGATCATGGGTCCTAATGCTCTTATTAATAGTCTCTACCAATAACTTTAAGACCCTATCTCCTTCGGCATGACCATAGGTGTTGTTAAAAACGGAAAAGTCGTCGATATCCATAAACAGTATACTGACCTCTTCCCTTGAGGGTTCACTAAGCCAGTTATTCAAGTAGCGAAAATTGCAGGCACCTGTCATCTCATCGATGATCAGTTCTTCCTCTAGTTTTCTCCTTTGATCCCGCTCGACACTGACTGCGGCTGCAGACTCCAATAGTCCCGACAAGTTAACTAGTAGTATGGAAAAAACGACTAGGCCCCAAAAACCAAAACTCATGACAAAAAAGGTGAAGATAATGCCAATGAATCCACTACTCAGACTACTGTAAGAAGCCACTTGGAACACTTCTTTAGTGTGGGCCCACCACGAGACCCCACTCCAGATAGCAGCAACCCGGCACACAAGCCCTATATTGAAGACAATGTATACTACTGTCCCAACTGAGGCGGCCACAACTAGCCCAAATTCGGTGTGACCAAACAGATCACTCAAACCTTCAAAACTCAAGGTCATCATGAGGGCCGAAAAAGCAAATTGAGCGGCATTAAACATGGTGCGCCGCCATTCTTTTTTGTACTTCACTCCATCATAAATCCCCAAAAGCACAGAAATCAGCATGGCCGGTGTTGCTCCGCACAAATAAACCACGGGAAGAACGGCAGACGAACCTAACGAAATGTCAGTGCGTTCGCTTATACTCACCTTGGCACCAGCCAAATACATCTGCAAAGCAGTGAGAATGAGAATATACGGCCAACATGCCGCACGAAATCCGCTATAGAAAACGACCCCCAAAACCACAGTGATGATCGTTACACCATAGATGTTACAGTTGATCCGTTGTTCGTTCTCCTTCGACGGCAAGTTCGCACCCCCTCGGACTCCACATCTGCATGGTATTCTTTCCGGATTCTTTGGCCCAGTACATAGCCTGGTCGGCGAACAGCAGAAGCTGCCGCTTATCTTCAGTATGTTGGGGCATTACTGCAATTCCCCAAGAAACAGTAATGGGCTCGGCCCACTTGGGATTTCTCAGCAAGGCCAGATTGTCCATGATTTGCTTTCCTACACGCTTCGCGCCTTCGGCGTTCATCCCTTTCAAAAGGACCACAAACTCGTCCCCACCATACCGAATTACTCGATCATCATCCCTGACACTCTGATTGATTATCCCCACTAGTTGCCTTAGGACCTCATCCCCGTGGGCATGACCATAGGTATTGTTGAAAGCGGCAAAGTTATCAATATCCATAAAAATCAAAGCTATGGTTTCTTTTGCGGGATTACTCAGCCAGTTATTCAAGTAACGGAAATTATAAGCCCCAGTCATCTCATCAATAACAAGTTGTCGTTCTAGTTTTTCCCTCTGGCTCCGCTCAGTGCTGACCGCGGCCGCTGCCTTCAATAGTGCCGACAAATTGATCACAAGGGCCGAAAATGCTATCAAACCCCAAAAACCATAGCTCATGACAAATAAAGTAAAGAGAATTCCGATAAATCCACTACTTACATGGCTATAAAAGCCCGGTCCAACCATTGCTTTAATTTCGGTCCACCAAGAGGTCCCCCTCCAGACGGAAGCAATATGGCATATCAAGCCTATGTTGCAGAAGATGTAGACAGCCGTGGCCCCCGAAAAAGCCAGAACCACGCCGACCCCTGTCCCTCCAAACAGAACACTGAGATATTCTAGGCTGAGAGATGCCAATAGGGTAGACAGGGCGAACTGGGAGGAGTTAAACAGCGTACGATACCATGATTTTCTAGACTTTAGTCCATCATAAAGCCCCTTAAAGGCCACAATTAGAACTGCGGGTGTTGCGCCGCACAGGTAAATCATGGGGAGGACTATGGTCATTCCCAAGGAGATTTTGCTACGCTCGTTTACGCTCACCATGCTCTCCTGGAGGAACACTTGCAGGGCGGTAAAGAACAACACAACGAGCCAGTTTACTTGGGACAATCCGCTATAAAAGACGGTAGCTAAAAGGACTGTAATTAGGGTTACAACGTATATATTGTACTGCATTCGCCTCTTTGTGTCGCCTTGCACAAAAACACCCCCACCCCATGGTTGCCTTAACAAGCATTTCTCTACACAACCCCCAAGTCCTGTATTCAGGACATGAATTGCTGGATCAAGGAGAGTACCTGGTCCCGCCCCTGCCTAGTTTCGGCGGAAAACAGCAAGGGTTCGGTCCCGAGGGTGTCGCGAACGACCTTAGCATGCTGCCCATACTTACCCCGGCTAATTTTGTCAATTTTTGTGGCAATCAGAACATGGGGCATGTCCATTTCTCGAAGCCACGAATTCATGATCTTGTCGTCTTCCGTTGGCTTATGCCTCACATCAACAAGGTGAAGCACTCCAATCAGGTTGGAGCGGCCCTTGAGATAACTCTCAATCATGGGCCCCCACTTTTTGCGAACCCCTTCTGGAACCTTAGCAAAGCCATAGCCAGGCAAGTCTACCAAGCAAAGGGTATCTACTCGATAAAAATTAATCGTCTGGGTCCGTCCCGGCTGATTGGATGTACGGGCAAACTTCTTACGCCCAACAAGCGCGTTGATGAGTGACGACTTCCCCACATTCGAACGACCCACAAGGGCAATTTCCTTAAGGTCATGGACAGGATAGCCCTTGGGGTTTACCGCACTGGTAAGAAACTCTGCTTTGTGCAAGTTAAACTCCATTCTACTGCTCTCCCATCCACGACTCATCGTTAACAACTGGCGGCGTTTCCGGGACCATAAATGCCACAGAATTCTCGTCAACCGCTTCAGGGTAGAGAGCACGGGCCAAAACCTCATCCATGTGTTCTACCAAGGTGATCTGGAGTTTTCCTAAGACACTGGCAGGTATGTCTTCTAAATCCTTCTCATTTTCCGTCGGTAGCAGGACATGAGTGATCCCTGCCCGATGGGCTGCCAAGAGCTTCTCCTTCACTCCACCAATGGGCAGTATTCGACCGCGAAGTGTAATCTCTCCGGTCATAGAAAGCTCATGGCGAACCGGGCGATTGGTCAAGGCGCTCGCTAGGGCTGTGGCAATGGTAATACCCGCCGAAGGTCCATCCTTAGGAATAGCGCCTTCGGGGATGTGCATGTGAATGTCGCAGGATTCGTGGAACTTAGGATCGATACCCAGTTCAACAGCCCTAGAGCGAAGATAACTTAAGGCAGCCTGCGCGGATTCTTGCATGACTTCCCCCAGTTTTCCAGTCAGGGTCAGCTTCCCTTTACCATCTACTACTGTCACTTCAATTGTAAGGGTTTCCCCTCCTACTTGCGTAAAGGCTAGACCTGTAGCCACGCCAACCTTATCCTCTTCATTGACCGCACTGTGATGGTAGCGAGGAACTCCCAAGTACTTGTGCAAATTACTAACGCTGATACGGGCGCTTGTGATCTGGCCCTTGACAATCTCTGTGGCCACCTTACGGCACACGGTGCCCAGACGCCGTTCGAGGGTGCGCACCCCCGCTTCTTTCGTGTATTCATTGACAATCTTGTAAATGCTATTGTCTGATATCTGAATCTGATCTTTTCGGAGCCCGTTGCTCTCAAGTTGTTTGGGCCATAGATGCCGCTTGGCAATTTCAAATTTCTCATATTCTGTATAACCAGGAATCTCGATTACTTCCATACGATCTCTAAGAGCTGGCGGAATGGAGTGCAAGACATTAGCCGTAGTGATAAAGAACACCTCTGATAGGTCAAAGGGAACCTCTAGGTAATGATCGCCAAAGCGATGATTCTGCTCAGGATCAAGTACCTCCAAGAGGGCTGACGCTGGATCTCCCCTAAAGTCTGAGGCTAGTTTATCCACTTCATCCAGGACAATGACGGGATTGCGACTCGCCACGGTCTTCATGGTCTGGATAATACGGCCGGGCATGGACCCAATATAGGTACGGCGATGCCCGCGAATTTCGGCCTCATCGCGCACACCGCCAAGTGAAAGGCGGGAGAAATTGCGGTTCAAGGCCGACCCTACAGATTGCGCCAGCGAAGTCTTGCCAACTCCAGGAGGACCCACCAAGCACAAAATTGGCCCCTTCGACGATTTCGTCAATTGTCGAACAGCCAAAAACTCCAAGATTCGCTCCTTCACTTTGTCCAAACCATAGTGGTCACGATCCAGGAGTTCTTCTGCCAAATTGAGATCCAGACGGTCTTTTGTCCGTTTGGACCACGGCAGAGAAAGCATCCAATCGATGTAATTGCGAACGACTGTGGCTTCAGCTGCCATGGGAGCCATGCGCTCTAGACGATGAATTTCATGAAGAACCTTGGCCTTGGCTTCTTTCGGAAGCTTGCCCCTCTCGAGCTTGTCTTTGAGCTCCTCAATCTCAGTACCGCCCTTTTCATCTCGTTCTCCCAACTCCACCTGAATAGCTTTGATTTGTTCGCGGAGATAGTACTCCCGCTGTGCCTTTTCCATTTGTTTGCGCACACGCTGCTGAATGTTTTTTTCAAGTCCTAGAATCTCTCCCTCGCGATAAAGCAAGCCCAAGATGGCCTCAAGGCGTTTGTCTACCGGAAATATCTCTAGGAGTTTTTGCTTTTCCTTAAAAGCTACCGTTAACTGACTGGCGATGGTATCAGCGAAACGATGCACATCCTCAATACTGCTCACCGACATCAGTACTTCTGCTGGGATCTTCTTACTGAGGCGCACATACTTCTCAAACTCATCGCGCGTGGTTCGCACTAATGCCTCCCGCTCATAACTGTTCATTTCTCCGTATGTCTCAGGAACTGCTGTTACAAAGGCCTCATAATAGCCATCAGCATCATCAATATGTTCTAAGGTAACTCTCGAGAGCCCCTCAACTAAAACTCGGATCTGGCCTTCCGGCACTTTGAGAAGCTGTTTGATCTCACACAAAGTACCGACGCCATAAATATCTTCAGGCTGCGGATCTTCCACGGCCAGTTGATGCTGTGCTGCCAAGACAATACGCCCGTCCCTGAGCATGCTTTGCTCGACGGCTTCGATGGAGCGCTCACGCCCCACCTCAAGTGGTGTCACCATATGGGGAAACACCAGCGTTCCACGGAGAGGTAGCAACGGAAGAGACTTTGACATTATTGGTTGTACCATTTCTACACCTCCAGATTCGTGATGTACATTCATTGTATCATAGTTTGGAAAATCAGGGAATTATCCCTGGAGAGATTTTAGGAGATGCTCCCAATAAGTCACTATGAGTACGCGGTGCCATTGGTGTAGCAGTTTGCTCTTCAGCGGAATGCAAGAGTACATGTTCAACAACTTCCGAGATTCTCTTGACGGGCACAACGTCTATCCCATTTGAGGTTTCAAAGATTTCCTGCCAGTTATCGGCAGGAATGAGAACTTTTGTAATACCTGACTCAGCCGCGGCCCGAACCTTAGGAACTACACCACCAACAGGCTTTACCAAACCATGAATCGTAACTTCACCAGTCATGGCCACCTGATTTGTGACTGGACGATTGGTTAGGGCCGACGCCACCGCAGTGACCATGCTGACCCCTGCAGAAGGACCGTCAACGGGGATCCCCCCGGGAAAGTTGATGTGAATATCATAATCCTGGGGCCGAAGTGCCATACAGGATTTCAAAACGGTTAGCACGTTATCCACTGAACAGCGCGCTTGCGATCGGCGGCGCATTGTGCGGCCTTGCCTTCCAAATTCTTCTTCTTCCATTACGCCTGTAACCTGCATGCGACCTTGATTCGGTCCAATGAAAATGGCAGTAGCTTCCACTTCGATAACGGTGCCAACGTTAGGTCCATACATGGCCAGACCATTGACCACGCCTACCGTAGGTTCTTGCCGGACTTGACTTTGTGGTCTCGGCGTATACTGACCGCAGTTGAGGACCCATTCAATATCACCCTTTTCAATTGACTTGCGACCCTCCGCCGTAACAACACCTGCTGCGATTTGTACTATGTTCACCGCGTCCCGGCCGTTGCTGGCAAAACGCTTGATTTCTCCAAGGGCATCCAAACTCATGGGGTAATTGATCTTAACTGTAGCATTAGAAGCAATAACACCGATTTCTTCGGGATTCAAGTTCCTGAAAAACACCTCTAGACAACGGGAACGAAGAGCTGGAGGAAGCTCAGAGGCCACCCTGGTGGTGGCACCGATCAGCCTAAAATCTGCCGGCAAACCATGTTCAAAGATTTCACGGATATGTGCGGGAATGTTGGGATCTTCTGAGGAATAGTAGGCGCTATCTAAGAATACTTTGCGATCCTCTAATACCTTCAGCAATTTGTTGAGCTGCGTGGGATGGAGCTCCCCGATTTCGTCAATAAAAAGCACACCGCCGTGGGCTTTAGTCACTGCGCCGGGCTTGGGCTGAGGAATTCCTGCTACTCCCAGGGGACCCGCTCCTTGGTAAATGGGATCGTGAACTGATCCCATGAGCGGATCAGCAATGCCGCGCTCATCAAAGCGTGCTGTTGTGGCATCTATCTCTACAAAGACAGCGTCTTTCCTAAAGGGGGACAAGGGGTTTGCCTTGGCTTCTTCTAAAACAACCCGGGCCGCAGCAGTCTTGCCTACTCCCGGAGGTCCGTAGACGATCACATGTTGAGGATTTGGTCCACACAGAGCTGCCCGCAGTGCCTTAAGTCCATCATCTTGCCCAACGATCTCATGGAAGTCCCTAGGCCGGGTCACTTCCGACAGAGGTTCGGTAAGGGAGATGCTCTTGAGACGATTTAGTTTATCCATTTCCTTTTTGGATTCCCGGTCCACAGCGGACTTATTTCCCTGCTGCTGCCGGAGGAGATTCCAAAAGTAAAGACCAATGACAATAGCAAAAAACAGATTGATCAATCCGAGAATTCCCATTATCATTATCACTCCTCTCCGAGACTTACACCTTATTATGCCCGGGGGATAGAAAAAGGATAAGTCGGAGATTCCCACTTATCCTTTGGTAAAATCTTAGATATTGAATGTTTTAGGCGCTTTCTTCTTTGCCTTTACCCTTCGTCTTGCTGCGTACAATCAAGGGCTGTTCCTCTTTTTCCACCGATGCTCTGGTGATCACACACTTAGAAACATGTTCTTCCGACGGGACATTGTACATCACATCAAGCATGATTCCCTCAACAACACTGCGTAGACCTCTGGCACCAGTTTTTTGTTCTAAAGCCTTAGCCGCAATCAAGCGCAGAGCATCAGGCTCAAACTCTAAAACCACACCATCCATGTTCAAGAGCTTTTGAAACTGTTTGACCAGAGCGTTTTTTGGCTCCGTGAGAATCTGCACCAAAGCCTCTTCGTCCAAGGCGTCGAGGGTGCACACCACCGGTACGCGGCCGATGAATTCGGGTATTAAACCATAGCGCAACAGATCCTCCGGCATATTTTGACGCAGAATATCACCAATCTTCTTTTCTTCACGGGTCAGAACCTCGGCCCCGAAGCCGATGGTCTTATGCCCGATTCTGCGTTCAATGATCTTCTCTAGCCCATCAAAGGCACCGCCGCAGATGAACAAGATGTTAGTCGTGTCTATCTGAATGAATTCTTGATGGGGATGCTTGCGTCCACCTTGAGGCGGGACACTTGCCACCGTTCCTTCGAGAATCTTCAGAAGAGCTTGTTGTACCCCTTCGCCAGATACATCCCGGGTAATGGACGGATTCTCAGACTTGCGGGCAATTTTGTCGATTTCATCCACATAAATGATGCCCAGCTCAGCCCTTTCCACATCATAGTCGGCTGCCTGAATCAATTTGAGCAGAATGTTTTCCACATCTTCTCCCACATAACCCGCTTCAGTCAGACTTGTAGCATCGGCAATGGCAAAAGGCACATTGAGAATCCTTGCCAAAGTCTGGGCTAAAAACGTCTTTCCGCTTCCGGTGGGTCCTAGCATGAGAATGTTGCTTTTTTGCAGCTCAACGTCATCGGACTTCTCATTGCTGTTAATGCGTTTGTAGTGGTTGTAAACAGCCACAGACAACGCTTTTTTGGCCTCATCTTGACCAATCACATATTCATCTAAAGCTTCCCTGATCTCTCTAGGCTTGGGAATGCTATCTAATTCAATGTCATGTTCTTCGGTGAACTCTTCCTCGATGATCTCGTTACAGAGTTCTATACATTCGTCACATATATAGACCCCTGGTCCGGCGATGAGCTTTTTAACTTGCTCCTGCATTTTCCCGCAAAAAGAACATTTTAACTGTCCTTTTTCATCGCCAAATTTGAACATCTAATCACCCCACCTCACTCATCACTTACTGCTACTTGGCATCCTTGCCCTGGATCTGATTCTTGGTTAGGACACCGTCGATCAAACCATATTCCACCGCACTTTGAGCGGACATGTAGTAATCCCGATCCGTGTCTTGCTCGATTCTTTCCAGAGGTTGACCCGTATGGTGCTGCAAGATTTTGTTGGCCTTCGTCTTCAACAGCAAGATTTCTTTGGCCTGAATTTCAATTTGACTAGCTTGCCCTTGGGCTCCGCCTAGAGGCTGGTGAATCATGATGCGCGAATTCGGCAAAGCATAGCGCTTTCCGTCAGCCCCTGCCGCAAGGAGCAGGGCAGCCATGCTGGCTGCCATTCCCACACAAATCGTGGAAACATCAGCCTTGATATACTGCATGGTGTCATAAATGGCTAATCCAGAATAGACTACCCCACCTGGACTATTAATATACAAGTGGATGTCTTTATCAGGATCCTCTGATTCCAAAAATAGCAGCTGAGCAATGACAAGATTGGCCACCTGATCGTCGATGGGACCACCGATGAAGATGATGCGATCTTTTAGGAGCCGGGAGTAAATGTCGAAAGCCCGCTCTCCTCGATTTGTCTGTTCTACAACCATTGGGACTAAAACACTCAATTGTCTCCCCGCCTTTCTATACGTTGTATTACTCTTGTTCTACAGTCTCAGTGACAGGCTCTACTTCAGTAATCGCAGCGTTATCCACAATTAATCGCAGGGCTTTCTCTCTTAGAATGGACACTTCAATGCCACGTCGTTGACTATTCCAGTATTCCCGCATACGTTCTTCTAATTCAGCGTTGAGTTCACCACTGGCGTTCATGTACTCCGCAATCTTCTCATCTACTTCTTCTTCACTGGCGGTAGTACCTTCCTGCTCGTTGATGGCCTCAAGAATCAAATCATGTACTATCTGGGTCTTCGCTTGAGGCTCAAATTGCGCCTGTAGATCTTCCCGGCTCTGACCTGTCATCTCTAGATACATTTCCTCACTAAGGCCTTGCCTTTGCATGTTTTGAAGGAAATAGTCAAGAAGATGTCCTGCCTGGTGTTCAATCATGGACTGGGGAATCTCGACGGTACTATCTTCAGCAATAAGCTCTAATAGTCTATTCTCCATTTGCTCAGTGGTTCTGCGGGTAGCCTCGTCCTCTAAGTTTTTCCGAATCTCTGCCTTCAGCTCATCCAGTGTGTCGTGTTCGCTGATGTCCTTGGCAAATTCATCATCAATCTCTGGCAAAAACTTTTCTTTCAATTCTTTAACCGTGACTGTAAAGGTGGCTTCTTGCCCGGCCAAATGTTCTGCGTGATAGTCTTCGGGGAAGGTGACCTGAATGTCCTTAGTCTTGCCCACCTCAAGACCTACGAGCTGCTCTTCAAAGCCGGGGATAAACTGCCCGGCGCCAATCTCTAAGGTTTGATTTTCGGCAGCTCCACCGCTAAAGGGCTTGCCATCCACATAGCCAACAAAGTCGATGACGGCGAAATCGCCTTCCCGTACTGCATTGTGTTCGGCAACAACAAGTTCGGAGCTTCGCTCTTGTTGTTGCTTAAGTACATTTTCGACATCCTCGTCTAAAACTCTAACAATTTCGCGCTGGACTTCAAGGCCCTTATAATTTCCAAGTTTAAGCTCAGGATAGACATCTACTGTATAGGCAAATGTTGCCCCTTCACTCCGGTCTATATGTTCAATGTCAACCTCAGGTTGATCTACAGCCTGAATCTCTGTTTGGGCAAGGGCCTCCTGGTAGAGCCGTGGCAACAAAATTTCTACCGCATCTTCCACAAAAACGTCGGGACCATAGTTCATCTCAATAATCCGCCGTGGTGCTTTGCCTTTTCTAAAGCCGGGAATGTTGATCTTTTTGGCATTCTTGCGATAGGCCTCTTCAATAGCCCCTTCAAGGGTCTGAGCGTCTATGTCCACCGTCAGCTTAACTCTGTTGTTCTCCAATTTTTCCTGTTTTACCGTCATATCTAGCACGATCTCCTTTCGTTCCCATAACGCAAAAAAAGTACACTCTATTAGTGTAACTAAACTATATCATGATAAATAAATGGTGCAGGCGGAGAGAGTCGAACTCTCACGGGGGTTGCCCACTAGATCCTAAGTCTAGCGCGTCTGCCAATTCCGCCACGCCTGCACTTCATAAAAATGGTGAGCCATCCGCGATTCGAACGCGGGACGCCCTGATTAAAAGTCAGGTGCTCTGCCGACTGAGCTAATGGCTCATCACGCTATTGTATTATAACAGAGAGCAAAATTGGGGTCAACTGCTTTTTCAAAGCTTGCTAGTTTATCTGGAAAAAACTCTGAAAACCTGTATAATGAAAGCGAGGAGGGAACGCCTGTGAGAATACCCCGTCGCTACTGGCGCAATCTAGATTGGCCTTTAATTCTTGCAGTCTTAGCACTGACCGCCATCGGTCTTGTGGTCGTTTATTCTGCGTCCCACTCACAATTAGTGGCAGCAGGCCTAAGCCCTTGGCACTATGTTCAGACACAGCTTGTGGCTTTTGTCCTAGGTCTGATCGTCGCGATTATTATTGTGTCCATCGACTACAGGGCGTGGGCACGCTGGTCAAAACTCATTTATATGGCTACTATGGCTCTCTTAGGTGGCGTGCTCTTGCTCGGTCAGGCGGTCTTTGGCTCACAGCGCTGGGTGAGGCTGGGGCCATTAAGTATTCAGCCATCGGAGTTGGCCAAGATCGCCCTTATCTTGGTACTGGCCAAGTTTTTTGCGAAAGAAGAGAATACTCAAAACCTGAGGGGCGTGGCCAAAGCTTTTGCCCTGGTCTTAGTTCCCATGGCTCTCATTCTCAGGCAACCCGATCTAGGTACAGCAGCGATCTTCATTGGACTTTTCTTTACCATATGGTATGTGGGCCATGGCAAGACGAAACACATCGTCATCGCAGCTTTGTCCCTGGTTTTCATCTCCGTTGCTTTCGTTGTCGTCTCCGTGCAGGGATGGGTCAGCATTATCAAACCCTACCAACTCACCCGCATTTTGGTCTTTTTGGATCCCTATTCGGACCCTAGCGGAGCAGGGTGGAACATCATCCAGTCTATCATCGCCGTTGGCTCAGGAGGCTTTTTCGGAAAGGGAGTATTAAACGGTACCCAAAGCTCTTTGCACTTCTTGCCTGCCAATCATACCGACTTCGTTTTTTCTGTCATCGCAGAAGAATTCGGATTTCTAGGCTCTGTGATCGTTTTAGCCCTCTTTGTTGTTATCATTTGGCGCGGACTGCATATTGCCGCCGTTGCCAAGGACAATTATGGTACTCTCTTAGCAACAGGGGCTACCGGCGTCTTCTTTTTTCACCTCATCATCAACGTAGGTATGACACTGGGCTTCATGCCCATAACAGGACTCCCACTACCATTTATCACCGCCGGAGGAAGCATTATGCTCACGAGCCTAATTGCCGTAGCCATCATCCTTAATGTAGGACTTAGACGCAACAAAATCATGTTTTGATTCTAGAGCCAGCAAAAGCAGTGTTGAAGAAGCGAAACTTAGGCAGGTGGCCGCAGCCACCACGCCGGAATCATTGAACATAAAAGCTGCAGTAGAGCCGATTACCACCCCAACGATTCCTTTAGCAATGAGGGGGTGGTTTTCTTTTAACCAGAAGATGTATCTAGAGGGCCAGATAAAGGAAGCTCCCATCCCCAGCAAAGCAACGATCAAGGCATTACTCCACATACTATAGCGCAAAAGCTTTGCATTCATGGCAAGTTTACGGGTGATGATCAAGAACATTGCGACCAAACCATCACGGCGAATAAGTTCCACGGTCTGACCAATGTGGGATTGGTCCCCTTGTGAATTAGCGCCATCAACGAGCATGAGAGCGCCTAGAACCACCATGGTTGCTGCAACTAAAACGAAGATGGTGCGTACGTTCACCTTTTTCCCTGCAAAAGCAATCCAAGCTGAACCGAAACCAAAGACCGCACTGATTGCACCGCCCACATTTGTTCCCAAAGATGGTGCACCAACTACGACTGTCAAGACCCCAAAGAGCAATAGACCCCCAGCATTTCTCCAGTGCCGCGGCAGCTGTCCTCGTTCTACCACAATGGCCCACCCCATGATGGAGGAACCAATCAGAACTCCCATAAACTCATTGCCGATGCCATAAAACCGGGCACCACCGATGGGGTCATAACCCAAAAAAGAATAGCGCATAAGCCAACTCCCCAGAAAAACATCCATCGTAATGGCGAGAGCCGTGGCCATGGAGATGGCCCCAACCAATTGAATTGACGGGGTGTGCCTACACTTAAGCATAACAACGGCAATCAATAGAGCCAGAACCACAAGGGGCGCTTGATCCCAGAGTAATAGACCAAGTGGCATAGCCATAAGCAGAAGCAATGCCACCTGCAAAATGCGTACCGCCCAGTGGGGCAAGGCTGCACTTGCGATTAAGGAAATTAATACCGCGGTATAGGTTAGGATCTGGCCGATGACCAATGCTCGTAAGACTTGGCCACGATACCGCGAGAAAAACCCTATTTTCCCTGCCATCGTCTCTAGCCATAATGTGGCCTCATCCTGAGCCAAGGGTTCAATGGAAGCAGGCCGCCCGATCAGAGGCTGGTTGTGTTCCACTCTTAAAGCATCCAAGATCGTTGGCGCTATATCCATATTGGTAATCAACCCAGGCCAACGGGTGGTTCCTGAGATCAAAAGGCCCTCTGTTTGGCCCCAGGCCAAAACGGGAGTTAACCAATACCCGCGGCTCGCTGAAGCTTGCGAGGGATGGGGACTGATCAGCAACACTACTGTTTGTGGTGATCGGTTCTCTACGATGTCTTTCAAAAAGAGCTGAGCCTCTTCAGCTATGATCCTACCCATGGTTTCCTTTTGGGCGGGTACCAATTGACTTTGGTACTGATCGTAGCGAAAGGGATCCCCCAAGTCAACCACAACCAGAGGCTCTGCCGCCTGCACCACCTCGAAATACAGTCTTGCGTAATCGGTTCGTAAGCCATAAGGATAACTCCCATCCATGATCGTAAACTCCGGACCCACACTTCCCTGCCATACCCTGCCCCACCCATCCATACCAACTAGAGCAGCCCAAGAGAATGTCTCAAGGCCATCGCTGTTACCTAAGACCCGCAGGGGCACTCCTGCTTCTGCCAAAGCTGTTCCCAGAGCACCTGGTTCAATGCGGTAGCTCGCTGTCTGGACAGCGTGAATCTGGGCTATTTTGGGTTGCACGAGAGTTGTGGGCTCAAGTCCGGTATTGCGCCTATACAGATCTTTGCCCACCACATCATCGTCATAGAAGACTGCAGCACCGCCCAAACCCACGGCCCGAGCACCGGCGCTGATTGTGAGATGGGATGCGGAGAGCGCTTCCCCTCCCCCGCTACGAGCATTTAGCAATCCCAATGCTACGGGTACATCGAATTGTAAGCCACCGATATCAGACCAGTCTAGGCCATGCCACAGCACCAGGATAATTTGCTCAACTGCTGCGCTCCTGGCAAGGACTGGCTGAGCGAAAACTCCATTTCCAGCAAAGCTCAAACATAGTAAAAGAACAAGAAACAGCCGTGTCATGGCAGCAGGCCCTCATAAAGCGCCCTCGTGCATTGCACCATGCGGTCCTCTCCAAAGAAGGTTTCGACACGCTGTCGGTTATACTCCCCCATGGCCTGGGCTTTATCGGGAGACTTCAGCACATGCAAGAGAGCTGCCGCCAACTCAGGGGCACTGCCAGGAAGAACCATCAGACCACCGCGACCAGGCACCACCGCCTCGCGTAAGGCGGGTAGATCGGAGACCACCACCGGCAAACGGCTGGCCATGGCTTCCAAAACACTGAGATTAAAACCTTCGCTTAAACTAGGCAGGGCAAAGCAGTCCCACCCACCCATTAATGCAGGTACATCATCCCTCCAGCCTAAAAACTTGACGTTACGATCTAGCCCGAGGCCACGGGAGTATTGCTCCAATTTCGATCGCTCAGGCCCATCCCCTACTATCACAAGGTGAAGTCTTGGTACAATCTTAGCAATAAGGGACATGGCTTCAAGGAGAGTGTTCACTCCCTTCCCTGGAATGAGGCGTGCTACGGTGCCCACTACGTGATCTTCGAGATCGAGCCCCAGGGGCACCCGGGACGTATCTGGAGAATAGTCACCAAAATCGCTGGACGCAATACCATTGTAGATCGTGAGCACTTTACGTTCGGGTACATAGCGAATGATCTGAGAACGAACTGCATCCGAGACACTAATAATGGTATTCATACCATTAAACATCCAGCGCTGCACCTTATTGACCCCCCATTGGGTGAGCTTGGAGGAACTCTGGGGCAAAGAGTTATGGGCGGTGAACAGAAAATGAGGGTGCCGGGAAGGTGCCAATGCTGTAGCCGTGATTAAAGCAGCTTTCAAGCCGTGGGCGTGCACCACGTTAGCCTTTTCTTGCCGCAAGAGTCTCCTCAACTTCCTGCTGGCCGCAAAATCCCGCTTCGGATGTAAGCCATCCACCAAATCCAGGGGAATAAATCTCCTTTGGCCAGCCCACGTCTGTAAATCAGGTGGTGCAACCACCACAATGTCTAGATCTGAAATTCCCTTGAGCAATTGTTGAAGGTGCTGCAAGATTCCCCCTTCGGCTGGGCGAACCACCCAGATTATCTTCATAGAACTCGCCCCCTATGTCTTCATTTATTTTGAGCAAAATTTATTAATCAATACGGGGTATGCTACAAGCAGAAGGGAGAGATCTTGTGCGCCGAATGATCTTTGTTTTCCTCGTTGTGGTAGGAATCTTAGCCCTAGGCGTGAGGTTCTTTGTTAACGAAAAACTTACTAGTGAAAATCCCCCTGGTTTGGAAATACAATTTGTGGAACACGGTTCTTTCAACCAGCTTAGCACCTCGAGTTCGCCCTTGGCTCACATTCAAACCATTGTTGATCACATATCAGAAGCAGCTATGAAAGAACAGTGGACGACTGCATCTAGAGCCGTACAACAACTCGACAATGCTTGGCAGGCCCTCAGTCCCCAGAGTTCTATGGAAACAGAAAGGGAGATTGAGATGGCTATCCAAACTCTCTACTATGATGTGTGGGCAGAGGATCAACAATCTGTCTTGACAACAGGACAGAAACTAACCGTTCTTCTTAATCGGCTGGCAAGTTAGAAAAAGGGAGCAACTGCTCCCTTTTCTTTCTATTCTCAGTGTTGTTGTGGGTTTTCCGGATCCTGCTTAGCTTGCTGTTGACGGTTTTGTCGCTGGCCTTGCTGATGCCCCTGCTGCTGGGCTTGTTGCTGCTGGTGTTGCTGTAGATGGCGATTGGCGAGCTCCTCAGCTGTCTCATAAAAGTGATTGGCGTTGACCAATCCAGCCGCTCTTTGATTTTGCGGCCTGTTTTGGTTGCGTTTCTTCTTTTTGTCTTGCGACACTCTCCAGCACCTCCTTCCTCACTAGTATGGACGAAGGAGTTTTGATTTATGATGGCGAATTTTAGAGGATGAAGCACGGAGGAGGCAACAAAATGAGCGTAGCCATCGTCGCCAACCCCCTCGCGGGCAGAGGCCGGGCACAAAAGACTGCACAATTCGCCAAAGAGGTCCTAACAGCTCAAAATGTGGATTTCCAACTTATGTACTCAGAATATCCTGGACATGCCATTGAATTAGCACACCGAGCAAGCAAAAACCATCCCGTAGTGGCCGCCTTAGGCGGTGATGGTACCATCCGAGAAGTACTAGAGGGGACGTGGCAGAGCTCCGCTACCTTAGGTATTATCCCAGGGGGTACAGGCAACGACTATGCTAGGGGCCTTGGAATTCCCCGTGAAGTCGAACCGGCCATCGAGGTTTTGCTCCATGGCCAAGAAGCTCTCTTTGATGTGGGATTAGAGAACGACTTGGTGTTTGGACAAATGGCCTCCATTGGTTTTTCTGTTGATGTATTGGAGTACGTCAATAGCCATCAAGATGGAGTCTGGAGGGGATCGGCAGCTTTTCTCGCGGGAGTTGTGGCCACGATCCGTAATCTAAAAAGCATGCATGTGAAAATCACCGTGGACAAAAAGGTCATCGAGCGAAAGATTGTTGCCCTTTTTGCGCTGAACATGCCCTATGGTGGTGGCGGCATGAAATTTGTTCCCGAGGCCAGATATGACAGTGGTCACTTCCACCTGCTTTTCATAGACGATATTGGAAGATTTGATTTGGCTATCACCCTGCCTAAGATCTATTCTGGTAAACACATTACCCATCCCGCAGTCAACGTCTTAACAGGAAAGGAGATCACCATCGAGGGTGATCCCCTACCTATTATGGTTGACGGAGATATTTTTCCCGCCAGGCCATTTCATACCAGAATCATACCTCAGGCCATGCGGGTACGAATTCCAAAAACCCCAGCTCCTTGAAGGAGCCGGGGTTTCGCTTTCTAAACAATTCCAAGTTTCTTCCCAACCTTGACGAAAGCGTCTAGGGCAAACTGCAAATCCTCACGTGTGTGGGCGGCGGTAACGATGGTGCGAACACGGGCCTTACCCCTAGGTACTGTGGGGAAGGCAAGTGCCTGGGCAAATACGCCAGCCTCAAACAACTCGTCGGCTAATTGCATAGCCTTGCGTTCATCACCCACCATCACAGGAATAATTGGGGTGACGCTGGCACCGGTATCAAAGCCAAGGGCCCTCAAGCCGTTCCGGAAAAACTCGGCATTGTTCCACAACGTCTCAATGAGCTCCGGCTGTTCGACAAGCATGTCAACGGCCTCCATCCCCGCCGCAGTGACTGCAGGAGGAAGAGAGGTGCTAAAGAGGACGGGTCTGGCTCTTTGGACCAGGTAGTCGATGAGTTTTTGAGGTCCAGCCACATAACCGCCTAAAACACCAATGGCCTTCGAGAGAGTACCTACCTGAATATCAACTTGACCGTGGAGGTTAAAGTGATCGACTGTCCCTCGACCATTACGTCCCATAACCCCGCTAGCATGAGCATCGTCCACCATAACAATGGCCCCGAATTCTTTGGATAGCTTCACCACTTCATCCAAAGGTGCAATATCTCCATCCATAGAGAAAACGCCATCGGTAACCACAATCTTGTGCCGGCCTTCAGCCTCTTCTAATTTGCAACGCAATCCCCCCATATCGGCGTGGGGATAGACTTTGATCTGCGCCCGACTGAGGCGGGAACCATCAATGATACTGGCGTGGTTGAGCTCGTCGCTGATGATGACATCTTCCTTGCCCATAATACAGCTCACCGTACCAGAATTTGCCGTAAACCCAGATTGGAACAGCAAACAGGCCTCAACGTTCTTGAATTTCGCCAGCTTATGCTCGAATTCTTTGTGCAAATCCATTTGCCCGGCAATTGTCCGTACAGCACCGGGGCCTACGCCAAGTTTTTCAGTGGCCTTAATGGCTGCTTCAATTAGGCGAGGATGATTGGCTAGTCCTAGATAGTTGTTGGACGACAGGTTCACCACCGACTTGCCATCATAGATCGATCTCGGTTGCTGCTCGCCCGTGAGGGTGCGCGGCTCTCGGTACAAGCCTTGATCCTTCAGATTCTGCAGTTCTTGTTCCAAGAAATTCAATGCATCCACTACAAATCACTCCCATCTGGATAGATAACAACTTTTCCACATTGACCAGCTTTCATCAGCTCAAACCCTTCACCAATGCGTTCAAAGGGTAGGCGGTGGGTGATAAGCGGCGTGAGGTCAAGCCCGCTTTGCAATAACGCCTGACCTTGATACCAAGTTTCAAACATTTTGCGGCCGTTGATTCCATGAACGGTTGCGCCTTTAAACACGATGGCTGTAGCAAGGTCAATTGTAATTGGTCTAGAGGGAATACCCAGCAAAGATGCTGTTCCGCCCTTAGCCAAACACTTAAAGGCATCATTAATCGCTGCTTCACTACCTGACATTTCTAAGAGAACATCAATACCGGCGCCTCCAGTGACTCTGGATATCTCAGAGCACAGATCCTCTTTCGCCACATTAATGGTGTAATCAGCTCCAAACTGTTTGGCCAGATCAAGACGGTAGGGGCTCACGTCAGAGCAGAAGACCCGTTTCGCACCCGCCTGCCTTGCAATGGGAATCGCAGCTAAGCCAATGGGCCCAACGCCGGTAATGAGTACGTCTGCACCAAGCAAGTCGCAGGCCAAAGCGGTGTGCACAGCATTGCCGTAAGGATCCTGAATGGCCGCGATCTCGGGATTTACGTCATAGTCCCACACCCAGAGATTTTCGTAGGGAACCGTAACGTACTCAGCGAAACAACCATCGCGGTCTACTCCAACAATCTCCACGGTTTCGCAGATATGACCCCTCCCGGTGCGACAGAAGCGACAAACGCCGCAGGTAAAGTGGGTTTCTACCGAGACAAAATCGCCCTCCTTAACACCCTTAACTCCTTCCCCGAGTTCAACGACATCACCACAGAACTCATGGCCGAAAATCAAAGGTGGTCTAACGCGGTTTTGAGCCCACTGATCCCAAGTGTAGATGTGGACATCGGTACCGCAGATAGCGCTAACTCGCACTTTTACCAACACTTCGCCTGCCCGTGGCTTCGGTATGGGGGCCTCAATAAACTCAAAACCTGCAGCAGCCTGTGTTTTGGCTGCGGCTTTCATCGTCTTCGACATGTAGCTACCCCTCCAGAATTAGACAATTTTCCTTCACGTAGTTCTTCCATTCTCACAACGAATTATCCTGCAAAAATTATCACAAAAATAAGCAGCCAAGAAGGCTACTTTTAGTTTTTAATGGGGTGAGTAACCGGATTCGAACCGGCGACCTCCAGGGCCACAACCTGGCGCTCTAACCAACTGAGCTATACCCACCGTGTTATATGGCGCGCCTGGCAGGAATCGAACCTGCGGCACTCGGATTAGAAGTCCGATGCTCTATCCCCTGAGCTACAGGCGCCTAATAAGGCTAGATGGAGCGGGTGATGAGAATCGAACTCACATAGCCGGCTTGGAAGGCCGGTGCTCTACCATTGAGCTACACCCGCAGAAAAAATGGTCGGGGCGAGAGGATTTGAACCTCCGGCCTCCTGCTCCCAAGGCAGGCGCGCTAGCCAAACTGCGCCACGCCCCGACTGACAATGTCAATCTTACCACACAAAACTAATCCATGTCAACTGCTTTTCCAAAGCTTGCTCTTCTAAGCTTCAATTCGCTCAATTGCTTGAAGCATCTTCCGCATAGCTAGGTAGCGATGGCTAATGCTGTTCTTCACATCAGAGCTTAGTTCCGCAAAGGTAAGTCCCACCTCTGGCACAAAAAACAAAGGGTCATAACCAAAGCCGCAGCTGCCTCTAGGTTCAAAGAGAATCACTCCGCGGCATACGCCCTCCGAAAACTCCACCTGACCATGGGGCCTCGCAAGGGCCATGGCGCAACGAAAACCTGCACCGCGGCGTTCTAAGGGATAGCCTTCGAGCTTTTTCAAGAGAAGCTCATTATTCCTCTGATCGCTGAGGGGTTCCCCGGCATAGCGGGCCGAATGTACACCCGGAGCACCGTCTAGGGCATCCACCTCTAAGCCCGAATCATCGGCCAGGACGAGCTCACCTGTGAGATTAGCTATTTCCACAGCCTTCTTTCGTGCATTCTCCTTAAACGTGTCGCCATCTTCCAGGATAGGAGGATATTCCCCTACTTCAGGTAAACCCAACACCTGGAGGTTTAGATGGCTCGTGAGTTCTTTAATCTCCCGGATTTTATGGGAATTATGGCTGGCCACGATTAAGCGTTTAGCAGTCATCTACTTACCACCAAACTTCTTCGCCAAATCTTCCATCAGCAGACTCTGTTGTTTTTCCAACAGCTCAAAAATGCCCTTTTCAGCCAGATCCATGAGTTGCCCAAGCTGTTCACGGGTAAAGGGCTGCCCTTCGGCGGTGCCTTGCACCTCAACGATCTTTCCACTTTGGGTCATCACCACATTGCAGTCCACTTCAGCGGCAAAGTCCTCCGCATAGTCCAAATCAAGGACGGGTTCGCCTCCCACGATACCCACACTCACCGCGGCCAAATATTCCTTCACACCTGGGTTCCCTTCGATTTTGCGAAGCGCGTCAGACAACGCAATAAACGCCCCTGTTATGGAAGCAGTCCGGGTTCCTCCATCAGCCTGAAGCACATCGCAGTCAATCCAAATGGTGCGCTCACCTAAGGCCTTCAAGTCAACAACAGAACGCAGAGAGCGCCCAATGAGGCGCTGGATCTCGTGGGTGCGCCCTCCCACCTTGCCCCGGGAGGATTCCCTTTGGTTACGTACAGCCGTAGCCCTAGGCAGCATGGAATACTCTCCTGTGACCCATCCTTCCCCCTGTCCCCGTAGGAAGGGAGGCACTCTGTCTTCTACTGTAGCAGTGCAGATCACTTTGGTATTTCCAATCTCCATCAGCACAGAGCCTTCTGCATGCATGTTCACATCACGGGTGATCCTTACGGGACGAAGCTCATCACGGGCACGTCCGTCAGCCCTTGTATACTGCATTTATTCGGCCTCCTCCAAACCGGTATTTCGGTATTTGGCCACCCCTTGTTCGTATACATTATTCCCCAAGCTGTCAATGGCTACAATGGCGGGAAAGTTCTCGACTACCATACGGTGCACAGCCTCTGCACCCAAATCGGGATAAGCCACAACTTCAACTTCCTTAATGCTCTGGGCAATCAAGGCAGCAGCTCCACCAATTGCGGCAAAGTACACTGCACCATGTTCTTTCATGGCTTCAATCACGGTTGTGGCGCGACCACCTTTGCCAATCATGCCCTTTACACCTTGCTGCAAGAGGGGAACGGTCAAACTGTCCATGCGCATAGAGGTCGTCGGTCCCGCTGAGCCTACGGCGTCACCGGGCTTTGGTGGCGTCGGTCCCACATAATAGATAATAGCCCCCTCCGGATCAAAGGGCAGGGGCTTCCCTTCGGCGATTAGCCCTACCAACCGCTGGTGAGCGGCATCTCTAGCGGTATAAATGACTCCACTAATAGCCACCTCCTGGCCGGCCCGTAAAGTCCTGGCGTTTTCCAATGGGGTTGAAATATGAATCATCTTGATCTCCTCCTGCTTTTTACTCTTTACGAAGACTTTCTACGAGCCCGCGGAAATGTGTTCCCCGGGCCATGAAATTGGAATACTGGTCGAAGCTCGCGCTAGCGGGAGACAAAAGCACCACATCACCGGGCTCCCCAAGCTCACTTGCGAGGGATACCGCTGCTCCTAGATCTTCGACTTCCTTCAGGGAAACGCCTCCTGCATCCACCACTGCCTGACGAATTTTCGGTGCAGTCGTTCCTAGGAGAATCAAGTGTTTGACTCTGTCTTTGATGACTTGGCCTAGTTCGGCAAAGGAGAGCTGCTTATCGGAGCCACCTGCGATGAGGATCAAAGGCTCTGTGAAAGAACGGAGGGCTGCTAGGGTTCGGTCGGGGGTGGTGGCGATGGAATCATTATAATAGCGCACTCCCTTTACTTCTCCCACGAACTCCAAACGATGGGGCACGCCCACAAAGTCTCTTCCAACCTGCCTAATTGCCTCTAAGCCGGCCCCTGCAACATAACTGAGTAACGCCGCTGCCAGGAAATTAGCCACATTGTGCTGCCCAGGTAGGGCTAATTCTGAACGTTTGGCAAAGACGAACTTTCCTCCTTCATCAGCGTAAACCAGGTCATCTCCTTCTAGATAGGCACCAGGAGACACTTTCGATGCAAGACTAAAATAGAAAACTCGTCCCGGGGACTCTTCGGCCATGGCCCGGGTAATCGGATCGTCGTAGTTTAAGACCAAGAAATCCTGAGCCTTTTGATGACGATAAATATTCTGCTTCGCCTTGATGTAGTTTTCCATGGTATGGTGAACGTCTAGATGGTTTTGGGCAATATTCGTGATCACAGCTCCACGGGGACTTTGGTGCAAGGCTTCCAATTGAAAACTAGACAGCTCCAAGAGCACATGATCCTCTGGACCAATATGTTCAATTTCCCCAATGAGCGGTGTTCCAATGTTGCCCCCCACATAGGTGGACATTCCACTCTTTTTGAAGATCTCACCTGCAAGGCTCGTGGTTGTAGTTTTGCCACTACTGCCTGTAATTGCATAGATGGGTCCATGGCTATAGCGAAACACCAAGCCAATCTCGCTTTCTAAACGGCCTAACTTGGCTACGGCCTGTAATTCCGGAATGTCCTTAGGAACGCCCGGGCTCACCACCACAACATCAAAATCCGTAAGGCTACTCAAGTAATCGGGACCAAGAAGCAACTCTATGTCCAGGGATTCCAGTTCATTCAATCGTTCACCCAGTTCACTACCTGTCTTGAGGTCCCGGCCGCTTAAATGGGCACCAGCTTCCTTTAGAAACCGAATCAGTGCCAAATTACTGATCCCAAGACCAATCACTGCCACCCTTTTACCAGACCAGTCTTCTTGAAACTCTTTACGCATTAGATCTTCTCTCCCGCCATATGATGAAAGCCCACCGCGGGCAATCTCTCTTGAAGTAACAGTTCTGCGGTGGTTTTAAATGTGTGGGGATCACCGCTAACCCAGAACTGCGTTTCTTTACTTGGTTCCTTCTCGTTTCCCTTCACCAAATTCGGGAACACCTCTGCCACCTGTACAGCCAATTGCGGTGCCGGATTAACGATGTGGACATCTTCACCTACCAGCTCCCCAATGGTCTCCTGCAAAAAGGGATAGTGGGTACAGCCAAGCAAAAGGGTGTCTATACCTTGAGCCATGAGGGGCTCTACGTACTCCCGGAGCGCTTGCCTTGTGATTTGCTCTTTGACCTGTCCCTGCTCAACTAAGGGCACAAGACGGGGAGCACTTTCCACAAATACCTGCGCACTTGGGGAGGCTTGGGAAAAGGCCCTCTGATACGCTCCGCTTTCTGCAGTTCCCCGTGTGGCTAATACTCCAATTCGACCATTGCTCACCTCAAGGGTTGCACGGACTGCACTTTCAATGATTCCAAAAACGGGGACTCTAACTTTTCCCTCTACCCGCGGTAACACCAGAGCACTTGATGTATTACAGGCCACAACTACACCTTGGCAGCCCTGACTCAGAAAAAAACCTACAATATCCCAAAAATATCCCTCGAGCTGGGCAGGGGATTTCTCACCGTATGGAACATGGCTGGTATCGCCAAAATAAAGGAGCTGTGCACTGGTATACTGCCGAAGCTCACGCCAGACAGACAGCCCCCCCAAACCAGAATCATAAATACCTATCATCAACACATTTCCTCCAAGGGGCGTTCCGCCAGAGGCTTTGCGCCATCATATGTGAGAACCACCTAAAAGCTCATAATCCTTCTCTAGGGGTTCCGTAAGGTCTAGGTGACCTGCTAGTGTGAGAACGGGTCTGTTTTCCACTAGAATTTGCACTCTGCGGACTCCCTGGGCACCAACTACAGTATTTACTATACCATACACCGTTATGATCTCCCCTGCACTGCCCCCTGGATGGTTCGTAATGAGATGGTGGCTGAAATTCAGGAAAAGAACGTCACCGTGCTGATTATAACCTAAAAGCTTGACACCTTCGGGAGTGACCGCGGCAAGGTCTGGAAGGCGAGGACCTGCCAATAGACTCGCTAAACGTTCTTCGATCGTTCCTTGCCCTTGATAGAATTCTGGGATCAGATAAACACTATCGGGACATCCAAAGTACACGGCATAAAAAGGCTCCATAGCATCGATGGACACAGGCATCTCGTGTTTTTCTGTGACCAGATATAAGACAGTACGCGCCAAAAAGAGCAGAATCAGAACCATAACTGCACCGGCTAATCCGCGCTTCCATCTCATGCGCTTCGCCCCCTACTGTTTGTTCTCTAGATAAAAACGTCTGATCCCATTAAAAATGCCTTGGGCAGCAACCTTCTGAAATCCTGGGGCCCGTAGCAATACTTCTTCATCGGGGTGATCCAAAAATCCCACTTCCACCATGATCGCAGGCATCTTGGTATTATTAAACACAGCGAGATCATCCCTTCCCCAAATTCGCCTGTTAACGAGGGTGATAGCCTTCACCACCTCGTCCTGGACGGTACGGGCCAAGAGCTCTGAGGCTGGGTCCTTTGCCCTGAACAAGGTTTCTGTACCGCGGGCGGTGCCCCTTTGAATATGGGAATTCGCATGCACAGAAATGAACAAGTCTGCACCGGCCGTGGCGGCAATCTCGGGGCGTTCGAAAATAGAAACATAAACATCGCTATCTCTAGTATACACAACTCTGGCCCCCGCCTGACTCAAAAATTCACCAAGATACAAACCGATGGCCAAATTGACATCCTTTTCAAAGCTACCCTGGTATCCAATTGTACCTGGATCCGAACCTCCGTGGCCAGGATCGACAACGACGGTCAGACCGGACAACTCACCATCTTTGACAGGAACTTCCTGGATCAATATTTCTGTGGGTTCTCCCTGCAAACGAGCAAGATTGGCGTGCGCTTCACGTGCTGTTCCAGAAAAAAGAGGGAGCACGAATCCTCCTTCATCTAACTGTTCGAGAGGTAAGGGAGCCATGGGTTCTGTTACCTGTAGAACGATTCTGGTTACAGAAGGTGTATGTTGGCTCGCCCGCAGACGGGCAATTCGCCCTTGATTAATGGGCCTGTCAAAAGAACGAATCATTAATGTGGTTTCCTGTACATCCAATACTAAACGGAGGGGATCCTCTAAGTAAACTACTTCAATTACCGGAGCTGCCGATGCGTCAAAACGAAGTCGAAATTCATCGCCCTCCTCTTCCAATTCAATGGATGTAAGTTGGAGGTTGAACTCAATCTCTAAGCCACCTTGGGGCCAGGGATTAACGCGGTAACCCGTTGAGCCATGCAAATCACAAACGATGCGCATTGTCTCATCATCGAAACGGCTGCTGCGAATGGAGCGCACCACAGGATGGTCCCTGACGTCAACCGGAGGAAGAGCATCGCCCCCCACGCCGTAGAGATCAATGACCAGCCGATCAGGATCCGTCAATAGATGGGTCTGATAACCAGTATATGAGTGAAGATCGAGAAAAACCCTTGACCTCGGTCCACCCATGAAAATGATTTCTTTCAAATCTTGATCTTCCTCGGGATGATGAAGAATAATCGGTTCACTAGGGCTTGTTGCAGCTGGCCCCGATTCGCTCGGCACGAGATCATTAGGTGCTCTTACGCTGTCTTCCCTAATAAGCCCAGATGTAAAGGGGCGTTCTCGCGACGGGGTCTCCTTGGGCGGCTCCAGGCGTAAACCCATGATATCCTGGTCAAAGACAAGACTTAACCCGAGTCGATTGGAGATAAAACGAATGGGTACCACAATTTCCCCTTCAACAAATTGAGGCGCAACATCCAATTTATACATCATACCATCTACTTGTGCACTTTCTACCCCTAATTGCATAAGAATGGTTTGATCAGCAAACACCAACTCGATCTCTTCGGGAGTAATGTTCACCTCGGCTCCTAGATATTCCGAAAATATGTCCACGGGGATCATAAAGTTACCATTGATCATTACCAAAGGATGTTTGAGCTCCACTTCATCTGATCCCACGAATAGTTTGAGGGCGGCTTCCGAGTGGCTTGAACAAAAAAGGGAAATAAAGATAAGAAAAAAGAAAATAAGGGCAACCCGCTTCATAGTTTTACCTCCAGCTGTAATTATTACCATCATTTCTCCCTAGAAAGGAGGAATCCTCTTATGTTTTCGCGCTTTTGGATACGCCTGGGAAAATTTGGTTTATTCATGCTGCTCGCTTACCTCCTCATGGCCTACATTGTCGTCGTCACCATTATTATTCGTGAAGAATTAAGCATTGTCGACGCTGGTAAGGTAATCTCTGTCCTTAATCCATCCAAGGGTTTAAGCACCATGGAAGGTCAGGTTCGCAATATCTTCGGTGACCCCGTTCCCTTTGGGGTCATTATTGTGGGTGATCACCTAGTGCAAGCAGACAATACCGGAGCCTTTCGAGTAACAAACCTCACCCCGGGACGCCATACCCTGGAGATCTTTGCAGGGGATTATGCTAGGTACACTACAGAGATCCAAATTGATGAGGGAATCAATCATCCCACCATTAAGTATGAAACGGGCCTGTGGCCTCAAGTCTTTTTGGTGGATTTTCACGTTTTCTACAAAGAGAACGACGAGATCTTCGGTATGGTTGGTTTCGCCAATGGAACCACCGAACCTATCTTTATTGAAAGGGCCTCGATTCTCAGTCCGGGGGGCGAAGCCATCACCGATATTCTCCACGATAATGACGGGTTTGACTACTACATGGGCCTATCCAATAAGTTAGAAGTCGTTCTGGAGCCTCAAAAGGCACTGAAGTGGGCACCTCGCATGGTACAAGGTGGCGAGTTCGCTCCGGTGAAAGGCTACTTTCCACCAGGCCCGTATAGTCTAGAGGTCCACTACGCCTTCCAGGAAGGGCACGACCTGGGACAATATTTTGTCTTCACCATTACCGACCATCTTGATCTAGATAACAACTGGGCCCCCCATCTTCCATAATGGGGCAACCCATCTTCCATAATGGGGGCAACCCATCTTCCGTGACACGAATAATTCTGTTATAATAACGCCAAAGGGAGTTGTTGGCTATGAGTCAGATCAAGGTCATTTCTGAAAATCGCCGAGCCCGTCATGATTACTTTATTGAAGACACCATGGAAACAGGAATTGTTCTCCAAGGTACGGAGGTAAAATCTCTTCGTTTGGGTAAAGTTAATCTCCGGGACAGTTTTGCCCGTGTTGAAAATGGTGAAGTATTTCTGTATGGTATGCACATCAGTCCCTACGAGCAGGGCAACCGCTATAACCACGATCCAATTCGCCCGCGAAAACTGCTCCTCCACAAACGCGAGATTCGCCGCCTGGTTGGCAAGACCAAGGAGGATGGTTATACTCTAGTGCCCACGCGTCTCTACTTTATAAGAGGTCGGTGCAAAGTGGAACTGGCCCTAGCTAAAGGTAAGAAACTCTACGATAAGCGCGATGCAGCAGCAAAAAGAGATGCCACCAGACGGGCCCAGCAGGCCCTCGGTCACGAGCGTTAAGGTCACAAGCGCTAAAGCCGGTGACCTTGACAGTGACGTGAATTTTTGATATTCTTAAGTCGTAACACACCATGGGGGTGAATTAGTTTCGACGTGGGTAGGAAGAGCATCAGAAGCGAGCCGAGGTCCCCAATGCCGCGTTAAAAGTGGGAAAGCATTAACTGCAAACAATAATTACGCCTTAGCTGCTTAGTTCGGCTAACGTCCCTTATTTCTCTGTCTGTTAGAAATAAGACCGACGTCAACTTACAGACTACCCTTTGAGAAGAGCCCGGGGCTGAATGGGGAAATTTACGGGCTGGTTCCTCCTTTAGCTGGCCACAAAGTAGAAGGAAGAACGAGAAACCAATTTGTGGCTGCGCTCGGAGATGCTGGTGTAATTTCACTTGCGGACAGCGGTGCAACTCCGCTCACCTCCACCAAAACATAGGCTTTCAACAAAGAGTCTTCCTACAGGCTCTTTTTTTCTGCCCATAACAAAAATCCCCTGTCCGCCATTGGACAGAGGATGATGTGCGAAAATGGTTAGAACCACACAGACAAAATGACAGAAAGGACCATGAAACCGACAGCAAGATAGGTAGTTGCCGTGGCAAGGATTTCTTCGCTTCCTTTGCGCTGGCTGAAGAACATCCGACTTCCTCCACCGATAGAGCCTAAACCTTCACCTTTGCTCTCCTGAAGTACCACCGCGACGATCAAAGCAATACACACAATAAACTGGATAATCATCAAAAAGGTTCCCATAGTCTTATGACACCTCCCTGCCCATTTATAACACTACTAGGTTATTCTATCACAGTGTCATGCCGCAGGCAAGAGAAAAACGGCTACAACCTGCGTAGCCAGGCGTCACTCCTCCTAGTTGAGGAGACCATTGATCCGATCGAACTGCGAAATCACAGTATAGTTTCCATCGCCTTTGGTGGACACCAAGACAGAACCATCAATGCTGGTAATATAGGTATCTGTACCAGCCTTGGAATAATTACGGTAGATGCGCAGTTCTTCGATGGCGTCACTTATCATCACCGCCACCGTGGCACCAACTGCGTCGCGAAACGGTCTACTCGAAGAAGTGCCTGCTCCATGGTGAGGTACTTTCAGCACACCAGACTTCAACCGTTCACCATACTTAGCAGCAATTTCCCGTTCTGAGGCTGTGTACAGATCACCTGCGAACAAGAACGATGAATCGCCATAGGTCAGCTTCATCAGCAGGGACAGGTTGTTGATAAACTGGGTGCTTCCCTCAGGATACCCTTCGTAGTACTCGATGCCAGCCCTTGGGTGAAAAACCTCCACCAAGACATGATCACCAAACATAAAAGTGTCACCCTCCGCCAAAATCACGTGGGGAGTCTCAGTCGCCTCCAATGCTTCCGTGTAATTACGGTAGTGGGACGAGGGATACTCCACTTCTGTGGTGTACACTGCCCCAATGTCGTAGGCATGAATCAATTGTGCAAAGCTCCCCACGTGATGAACATGGGGGTGCGATGCTACCAAGTAATCAATACGGGTTATACCCAAGGACTCCAGGGCATTTTGAATGTCAATGAAGGTACTGGGATTGCCAGCGTCCACAATCATCACTTTGCCATCTGGTGAAGTTAGAATTGTCCGCTTTTATCGTCGCTCCTGGTGAGGTTCACTATCATAGAACATCAAATTCGGGCAAAACTTAAAAAAGCGGCAAGGCCCTAAAGATAGGACTTTGCCGCCTGAGGCGAGACGTCTGTTATTTTTTGATATTATAAAACGCACTGAGGCTAGGATACAGGGCTGTAAAGTCCAACTCCTCTTCGATACGAAGCAGTTGGTTATACTTGGCAACCCGATCTGTTCTGCTAGGAGCACCGGTTTTGATTTGACCAGCATTGGTTGCTACAACAAGATCAGCAATGGTGGTGTCCTCACTCTCGCCGGAGCGATGGGATACAACTGCGGTGTAACCGGCCCGTTTGGCCATCTCAATGGCATTTAACGTTTCGGTCAAGGTACCAATTTGATTAACTTTAATTAGGATTGAGTTGGCAATGTTGCGCTCAATGCCCTTTTTCAGTCGTTCGGTGTTGGTTACAAACAGATCGTCGCCAACCAATTGAACCTTGTCACCGATGGCGTCGGTGAGCTTTTTCCAGCCATCCCACTCATCTTCACTGAGGGCATCTTCAATGGAGATAATGGGATACTTATCCACGAGATCTTTGTAATAGGCAACCATCTCATCGGTATCCAAGACTTTGCCTTCCCCTTCGAGATGATACTTACCATCTTTGAAGAGTTCAGTGGCTGCGACGTCTAGAGCGATGAAAGCATCTTGACCCGGTTTATAACCGGCCTTTTCGATTGCCTCAATGATGGCTTGAATGGCCTCTTCATTGGATCCAAGGTTAGGTGCAAACCCACCTTCATCACCAACGGCTGTATTAAGACCTTTACCTTTTAGAACCGCTCTGAGACTGTGGAAGACTTCAGCACCCATTCTTAGAGCTTCTTTGAAGTTCTCTGCACCAACGGGCATAACCATAAATTCCTGAATATCCACGTTATTATCAGCGTGGGCGCCCCCGTTTAGAATATTCATCATGGGCACTGGCAGATTCGTAGCAGCAACCCCGCCTATGTAGCGGTAGAGTGGCATGCCCAAGTAGTTCGCGGCCGCATGGGCACAAGCAAGGGATACACCTAAGATGGCGTTAGCACCCAGTTTCCCTTTATTAGGAGTTCCATCCAACTCAATCATAATCTGGTCAATGACCACTTGATCCAAGACATTTAGACCGACAAGCTCTGGGGCAATAAGCTCCTCTACGTTTTCCACCGCTTTTTGAACGCCTTTGCCCAAGTAACGCCCCTTATCGCCGTCACGCAATTCCACGGCTTCAAATGCACCTGTGGAAGCACCTGAGGGTACTATGGACCGGCCAGTGGTGCCGTCAACTAAGAAAACTTCAACTTCAACTGTGGGGTTACCTCGCGAATCGAGAACCTCCCGAGCTAGTATACCATCAATAATCATCTACTTTCCTCCTTCACAATTATGCTCTCTCCAGTCATTTCGACTGGCTTGGGTATATTCATCAAATCCAGGAGCGAAGGCGCTAAATCAGCCAAGATACCAGGCTTTAAACTGTAGTTGGCCGGCGCATTGAAAAGCCACACTGGAACTAAATTTGTTGTATGGGCTGTGTAGGGTTCAGCCGATTCAGGATCAACCATCTGCTCACAATTGCCATGATCGGCCGCAATGATAGCCATGCCCCCTTGGTTCTTCATGGCTTCGAGCACTTTCCCAAGCCCAGTATCCACTGCTTCCACCGCCGCAACGGCTGCCTCAAATACACCTGTGTGGCCCACCATATCGCAGTTAGCATAGTTCAACACGATGAGATCGAATGTTCCCTTATTGACCTCCGCCACGACACGTTTTGTGACCTCAGGCGCACTCATCTGGGGCTTAAGATCATAGGTGGGAACCCCTGGAGAAGGAACGAGAATTCTCTCTTCGCCGGGATTGGGCTTTTCCACTCCGCCGTTGAAGAAGAAGGTTACATGCGCGTACTTCTCCGTTTCAGCAATGCGCAATTGGCTCCTACCTAAACCGCTCAAATATTCTCCTAGCGTATTTCTTAAATCTTGGGGTTCAAAGGCAAAGGGAACGTCTAGCTCTACATCGTACTGGGTCATGGTGGCATAGAAAATGTCCAGTTTCTTGCCCCGCTCAAACCCATCGAAGGTATCATTCACCAATGCCCAGCTGATTTCTCGGGCCCGGTCTGCCCTAAAGTTAAAGAAAAACACACTATCTCCGTCCATAATGGGACCTCGCGCCTTGCCGTTCATTGTCAAGACGGTGGGAATGACAAATTCATCTGTCTCACCAAGGGCGTATGCTTCTTGAATTGCTGAAGCGCTACTTGTGGCAGTACGTCCTTGACCAATTAGGGCCAGGTACGCCTTCTCTACCCGTTCCCAGCGTTTATCTCTGTCCATGGCATAGTAGCGACCAGAAATCGTGGCAATTTCGCCTACACCAACTCTGTCCAATTCTGCTTCTAAATCGGCCAGATACTCATGGGCACTAGAGGGGGGAACATCACGCCCATCGAGGAAGGCATGGATGAAAACACGGTTCAAACCGTAATCCTTCGCCATCTGCACCAGAGCATACAGGTGGTCCGTATGGCTATGCACACCGCCCGGTGAAACCAGACCCATGAGGTGGAGTGCTCCTCCCGATTTTTTCGCATGTTCCATAGAGGCAACAAGCGTGGGATTTGTGAAAAAATCCCCATCTCTAATGGACTTGGAAATTCTCACCACGTCTTGATAGACAATACGACCGGCACCGATATTCAGGTGGCCCACATTGGAGTCACCCATCTGACCATCCATCAGCCCAACGCTTTCACCGGAAGCGGAAAGATGGGCCTGGGGGGCATTGTTCTTAAGCCAGTCCATGGTGGGAGTTTTTGCGGCTTTTGTGGCATTACCTTTCACCGCGTCGCTGAGGCCAAAGCCGTCAAGGATAATCAATGCTGTTGGTTTTTTCATCGTTTCACACACCTTTTGGGATCTAGTACTTGATTATACCAACAAAATCCTCAACGTTAAGACTTGCACCGCCTACTAACGCTCCGTCGATTTCGGGTTGATCCATAAATTCCGTTATATTTCCAGGCTTGACGCTGCCTCCGTATTGAATGCGGACCTTTTGAGCCAATTCAGGGCCGAAGAGCTTTGACAAAGTCTGGCGAATGGAACCGATGACTTGATTGGCATCGTTTCCATTGGAGGTTTCCCCCGTGCCAATGGCCCAAATCGGCTCATAGGCAATGACAACTTGATCAATCTGCTCCGGATTAACACCGGCAAGCCCCTTTGTAGTCTGGGCCACCACGATATTCTCTGTCTCCCCAGCCTTACGCTGAGCTAGAGTTTCGCCTACACAGAGAATGGGCCTCAAACCTACTTCTAGCGCTTTGAGTACCTTCTTGTTGATGAGCTCATCATCTTCCTTGAAGATTTCCCTGCGTTCGGAGTGGCCTAAGATGACATATTCACAGCCCACATCTTCTAACATGGCTGCCGATACCTCTCCCGTGTAGGCTCCCTGGTCAGCAAAGTACATGTTTTGAGCCCCAATTTTCACTTTGCTTAATCCCAAGGCATTCAGCGATGAAAGACAGGTAAAAGGCGCACAGATGACAACCTCAACAGAGCTTTCCAAAACCAATTCATCAAGCTTGCGAGCGAGCTCTATAGCTTCACCTACATTTTTGTGCATTTTCCAGTTTCCTGCAATAATTGGAGTACGCATAATCTCACCTCTATTTATCATTTAAAGCGGCCACACCCGGCAGAACCCTGCCTTCTAAGAATTCCAGGGAAGCGCCACCACCAGTGGAGACATGAGTCATTTTATCAGCGAGACCCATCTGTTCTACGGCCGCGGCTGAATCTCCGCCACCAATGATGGAAACTGCGGAAGAATCGGCCAACGCTTTGGCTACGCCTTCGGTTCCGGCAGCGAAAGCCTCCAACTCAAAGACTCCCATAGGCCCATTCCAGACCACTGTTCCAGCCGTCTTTACCACTTCACTGAAAAGTGCCGTTGTCTTAGGACCCATATCTAGGCCTTCCCAGCCCGCAGGGATCGCTTCAACATTAACAACCTTATGTTCAGTATCTGCAGTGCGTTCTTTTCCTACCACAATGTCCACGGGAAGCAAGAGTTTTACGCCCTTTTCCTTTGCCTTGACCATGATATCTCGGCAGAAATCTAAACGCTCTGGATCCAAGAGCGAATTTCCGATCTCGTATCCCTGCGCCTTGAAGAAGGTGTAAGCCATCCCTCCGCCAATAATTAGGGTATCCGCCTTGTTCAAAAGTGACTCAATGACACCTATCTTATCTTTAACCTTAGCGCCACCTAAAATAGCCACAAAGGGACGTTTAGGTTCATCCAATGCTCCACCCAGAAACTCCAGCTCTTTCTCCATGAGAAAACCAGAGACTGCCGGCAGATAGTCGGCAACTCCCGTTGTAGAGGCGTGGGCCCGGTGGGCTGTGCCGAAGGCGTCATTCACATAAATGTCTCCTAGGGCAGCTAAGGTTTTGGCAAACTCTGGATCGTTTTTCTCCTCTTCAGCATAGAAGCGCACATTCTCAAGTACAAGGACTTCACCTGCTTTAAGGGCGTCTACCGCTTTTTCCACTTCAGGTCCTATGCAGTCATCGATCTTCTGAACAGACTGGCCCAAAAGTTCACCCAAACGCTTGGCAATAGGATCAAGGCGTAAGTCCTCATTTACTTTGCCCTTCGGGCGTCCAAAGTGTGACATGAGGATCACTTTTCCGCCTTGTTCGACCACATGCTTTATCGTAGGTAACGCAGCTCGAATCCTCTTGTCGTCCGTTATGACGCCATCTTGCATGGGTACGTTGAAATCGACACGAATCAAGACCCGCTGGCCCTGTACATTAACATCGGCAATCGTTTTCTTAGCCATAAAAACCCTCCTCATAGTGCATGTTTCATAAAGCGAAACAATCATCAGAGGATCCCCCCGCAAGACGGGGGGATCCCGAACCTAATGTTACTTCTTGGAGTCCATGTAGCGAATGAGGTCCATTACTCGCATGGAATAACCCCACTCGTTGTCATACCAGGAGACAACCTTGAGCATATTATCGCCCATGGCCTTGGTGAGGGCAGCATCTACGATTGAAGAATTGCCATTGCCCTTAAAGTCACAGGATACCAGTGGTGCCTCTTCGTAGGCAAGAATTCCCTTAAGTTCGCCTTCAGCCGCCTTCTTAAACTCAGCGTTGGCAGCCTCAGCAGTCACTGGCTTTTCGGTTTCAACAACCAGGTCTACTACACTAACGGTGGAAACAGGAACACGCATGGCAAAACCATCAAGTTTACCCTTAAGTTCAGGGAGCACAAGACCTACGGCAGCGGCCGCACCGGTTGTGGTGGGAACAATGTTCTCCGCAGCTGCTCTAGCCCTTCTCAAATCCTTATGGGGCAGATCAAGGATCTTCTGATCTGTTGTGTAAGCATGAACGGTAGTCATGAGACCCTTTTTGATTCCAAACTTGTCGTTAAGAACCTTAGCAAAGGGTGCCAAGCAGTTGGTGGTGCAAGAAGCGTTGGAAAGAACATGATGTTTTCCGGAATCGTACTTATCTTCATTTACACCCATGACGACGGTAAGATCTTCATTTTTCGCAGGGGCCGTGATAATAACCTTCTTCGCACCTGCATCGATGTGCCACTGCGCCTGATCGCGGTTGCGGAAGATACCGGTGGCTTCCACCACGTAGTCTACCCCAAGGTCTCCCCATGGAATGTTCTTAGGATCGCGTTCTGCGTACACCTTAATTTTCTTGCCATTAACCACAATATTGTCGCCGTCGACTGCTACGTCTGCGTCAAGGGTGCCGTGGTTTGTGTCATACTTGAGCAAGTGGGCTAAGGTCTTAGCATCTGTTAGGTCATTGACCGCAACTACTTCAACATTCGAATCCCTTAAAGCTCCCCGATACACCAACCGTCCAATTCGACCAAATCCGTTAATACCAACTTTAATGGCCACAAAAACTCCTCCTTTTATGTTATGTCTTTTATGCTCATCAACCTCCGGGCAACCCCCTCATCGGTGATACAAACATCACAATATCCACGGGCCAGTACTGACATGACTGCCCAAGCTTTGCTACGGCCACCGCCTACTGTGATCACTAGCGGAATTTTCTCCAAATCTTCCAGCCGTAAACCTACCGAAGTCGTGTTACGCACAATATTGCCATAGGCATCAAAATAACAACCAAAGGCTTCTCCCACCGCACCTTCAGCAATGAGCTCCATGAGAGAAGCATCATCAAAACCCCGTCTCTTGGCCATTTCTTCGGCTGTACCAATCCCATGAACCAGTACATCGGCTCTGCGCCCTAGAGCTATTACCTCTCGGATGCGGGGCTCGCTGATAATTTGCTCGAGGTAACAAGGGGAAACATCTTCAGGAGCATGAAGCTGACGATAGCTACCGCGGAGGCTTTCAGCCAGGGATACCGCTATGGAATTGGCGTGGATTCTTGCATCCTCACCTAAGCCGCCGCGGATGGGAACAACAGTAATGTCCTTTGGTAGATCGTGCCCAGAAACGGACTCGGCCACCCTAGCTAGTGTTGTACCGCCAGAGACCGCCAGAACATCACCGTTTTTGAGAACTTCCTTCAAATAACGGGCGGTAGCCTCCGCCAGATCCCTATTGCCTGACGTATTGCTGTCCACATCCCCTGGGACAATAATCATTTTGCCGACACCGAGAGCTTCAGCAAGCTTCTGTTCAAGATATTCAAAATCACGGAATTCTCGCATCAAAGCCTGCACAACCATGAGCACTTTTTCACCCTGCAGAGACAGATGCACACCAAGAGAGCTACTGACAACTAGCCCTTGTTCCCGCAAGACATCCAATTCGCCCCTCACGACCCGTTCCGAGCTACCTAGTTTGGCTGCAATGAACCTGCGCCCTACTGGTGCCTCGCTTTGGATCATCTTCAGCAACCTGTAGCGCCGTTCTAAGACTTCACCAAGTTCAGGCACGAGTTGCTGCAGGGCAACAAGGCTATCCACAATTGACCACCCTCTTTGTCCCGGGACATTTGGCGGCCCGCCGGGGTATATTGCGTCCCACCTCATCGCTAAATATTCTTCTTTTTCCCATCGTTCCCTTCTATCTTCTTGTTAATACTTGGTATTCAATTTGTCAACTTGTCGCGCCTTTTCCCTAATCTGCGCAAATCGGTAATTTACTCCAGATTTACTCATTTTAGGCACCATTAAGTCCCCTATCTCCTGGAGGGAAGCATAGGGATTCTCAAGGCGTACACGGGCAATTTCCCGAAGCTTAGGGGGTAACTCTTCGAGCCCAATGGCGGCATCAATTGCTTGAATGTCCTCCAATTGATCCATGGCCGCTTTTACTGTTTTGTCCACATTGGCCGTTTCGCAGTTCACAAGGCGATTGACTTGGTTGCGCATATCCTTCATAACGCGCACATTTTCAAAGCGCAAAAGGGCGTTGTGGGCTCCCATCAAGTTAAGCACATGGACAATTTGTCCGCCATCTTTCATATAGATAACCAGAGAACCCTTTCTCTGCGTGATACCCCCATCTAACCCTAGGGATGTCATGATCTCTAGAATTTTTTCCGCCAAGCGACTCTGCTCTGTGGATATCTCCACATGGTAGGCCCGCTCAGGATTTGTAATGGAACCATTGCTTAAAAATGCTCCCCGCAAATATGCCCTTCTACAGCACTTTTTTCGAGGAATATCCAGCTCACCCAGGACACTTTGATCTTTGAAATCCTGGTATACTTGTCCCGCTGGACCGCCTCCAAGTACGCGCACGGTACATAATTGAGACCGCCGCGAACGAGACTTCACAACCAAGACCTGTGTGGGTATGTCAGGATAAAGACCCTTAAGAAGCAGGAGAATCTTGCGAGCCACCAAAGGCGATGAATTGTTGAAATCCAAAACCTGGTTGTTGGAGCCCAAAAGAAAGCCCTCTAGCTCATAGAAGGCGCTGAGCTCCGCGATGCGACAGCAACGGGCACCTGGAATTACCCGAGCTAGTTCATGACGAACGTCATCAGAGAAACTCATTCCATCTCGCCTCCATCCTTTCCCAGAATCCAGACCCGTACACGCCATCCCTGAATTTCTGCCCTCACTATGACTGGAGTGTCCGAATCATTCATAAACTTGAAGTCAGTATAGGGCCAGGCTACGGTAGCATCTAACCCATGCTTAATATAGCTTGGCGCAACGGAATGGATACGACGCTCCACAATTTCCATCTGCGCCTCCCGGACCGCATTATAGAGTGTGGTGGAAGACTGGCAAACGCCTCCTCCCACCCCCGGAACCACAGCTTCACCTAGAATAATGGGAGCGTTACGATAGCCCCTTTCTACCGTTCGCTCCCCCACAACCTCATTAAACGAGAATACCTCACCAGGCAGAACCACGGTATTATTGATGGCTGCCAAAGACAGGCGAATGTTCTCCACTCGACCTGGGCTACCCAAAAGGGGAGTGGAAAAATCCCCCAATACATCCGTGAGCTCCGCCAAGTGCTCTGTGCGCAAAGAGGGAACAACCTCAATTCCTTGAAGAGCAATACGGCTCTTCGCTGGGGCTGTTACCACGCTATTCACGATGGCATCCACATCGAAATAGAGGCCATTTTCATTTGGAATAATCTCCCCTGTCACCTTGTGAAGGGAAGCGTTCACAGGAGGTCGCATCTTTGCACGTGCCATGTGTTCCACAATGACCCGAACTTCGTCCTCATAGTAGTATTCCATGATCTGCTCTTCTAAATAGACCTCGGACCGCACACCGAAAAACCTGCGGTAAATGGTGCGATACACCAAGGGAAGGCCCACACCTAAAGTAGAAATGAGGACCATCATAGCAATCATTTTTCGCATACTCACCCTCCTCCCTTCCCAGTCTATTCAGGAAAGAGAGGAAGTAAAACACCAAAGCTCTACATAGCACGTTCACCATTCTTGTGTTTCCCATGGGCACTAGCAAGGAGCATGATCTCCGCGGCAAGTTTGCGGCTATCATGACGCACCAAATCCATGCGATCCAAAAGATCCCCTTGGTGCACCTGGAATCCTAACTTCTCGAGCCCTCCCAAGTCAACCGGTACCGGATGGGCCCCTTCTCGGGCATACTTTTTGGTCTGGGCTGCAGAAATCGTGGCTTTGTTCACCACTACACAATCTAGAATAGACTGTGTCCCAACATGGGACAACAGACCATTCACATGGTCACTTGCCGTATATCCATCGGTTTCCCCAGGTTGGGTCATAACATTGCAGACAAAAATACGCAGAGCTGTTGTTTCTGCTAGAGCGTCTACGAAACCAGGAATCAGTAAGTTGGGAATAATGCTGGTATACAAGCTGCCCGGACCAACCACCACAACGTCTGCATGAAGGATGGCTTGGATGGCCTCAGGCAAAGCTCGTGCATTTGCAGGTTCTAAGAACACTCGCTTGATCTGCTTGTTCTTCTGGGGAAGAGAGCTTTCACCCATCATGGTAGAGCCATCGCCGTAAACTGCTCCTAAACGCACGGCTTCCAAGGTGGAGGGCAACACCTTACCCCGCACCGCAAGGACCTTACTAAAGGCGCGAATGGACTCTTCAAAATCCCCAGTAATATCTGTCATGGCAGCGATGAACAAATTACCAAAACTATGCCCCTTCAGTCCCTCACCCCAGTCAAACCGGTATTGAAAGAGGTTCTCCATGAGCGGTTCTGTATCTGCAAGGGCAATCAGGGTGTTACGGATATCCCCAGGGGGAAGAATCCCTAGATCATCCCGGATCCGTCCGGAGCTTCCTCCATCATCAGCCACTGTCACAATGGCGGTTATATTCGAGGAATACTCCTTCAAACCCCTGAGCATGGTGGCAAGACCCGTTCCACCGCCAATGGTCACGATGTGCAGTCCTTTTTGGAGGTTGCGGGTTTTGTAGACATGATCAACTAGATTAGGCACATCGGAAGGACGAATGGCTCCTACCACAGAGCGAATTCCGTTGCGAATTGCCACGGCCAAGAACAGGCCGCCTAAAATTATGAGCAAGCCCCCGAACATCAGAGGGTGGAGTTCTAAGGCTTCTACCCAAGCGAGAATTCTCTCTTCACAGCGCAAGCAGAAAGGAGCAGTCCAGATGAGAATCAAACCCGTGGCAATGGCGAAGACACCCAACACCAAAAGAGCCAGCCAACGCTTCACACGCATACCGGGGTATAGCCACTTCATTTTATGCACTTTGCCCGTCCCCCTTAGGCAACATCTCTAAAGTCTGCTACCGGCTGCTTGATCTACAACAAAAGTGACAGATGGATGCAGCTGCAAAACCGATGCAGGTACTTCAGGCGTCACCGGGCCCCGCACCGCAGCAAAAATAGCGTCGGCCTTGCTGCCTCCATTGGCCATAAGCACAATGCTCTTAGCATGCATAATGCTCTTGATACCCATAGAAATGGCCTGTGTTGGGACCTCATCTAACGATGCAAAAAAACGTGCGTTATCAGAAATTGTACTCTCGGCCAAATCCACCACTTGTGTTGTGGAACCAAAGGCAGTTCCAGGTTCATTAAAGCCGATGTGGGCGTTAGAACCAATGCCCAGCAGCTGCAAGTCAATGCCGCCAGAACGCCGAATCAACTCCTCATAGCGCCGACACTCTTCCTCGAGGTCTGCAGCCATGCCATTAGGGACATGGGAATTATCACGCCCAATATTCACTTTGGAAAAGAGGTGTTCTTCCATATAATGCCTATAACTTTGGGGATGCTCAGCCGAAAGTCCCACATACTCGTCGAGGTTGAATGTGGTGACTTGGCTAAAATCCACCCCTCGGCGATAGTACTCCTCTAGGAGTTTATAGACACCCATGGGAGAACTGCCAGTAGCTAACCCCAAGACGCTCCCGGGTTTACTCCTGATTTGTGCGCTTACCATCTTGGCCACTTCTTCGCTCATACTGTCAAAATTATTCACTACAACAATGTTCATGTCAATCACCCCTCAGTTCTAATCTGTACTGTACGCGACTTTACCAGCAATAATTGTCTTTTGAACGCCGAAGCCATCTGTGAGAATCACAAAGTCAGCCCGGTTTCCTTCTCGGATCCAACCTCTATCCTTAAGTCCAATGGACTGGGCTGGATTATGGCTTGCCATACGAAACGCATCTGAAATCGATACGCCAACGACCCCGATCATGTTGTTAACGGCCCGTAGCATAGTCAACGTGCTCCCCGCGAGGTTACCTTCTTCCAAGCGTGCTGCTCCATCTTTCACGAAGATGGGGTGATCTCCTAACATGTACTCCCCATCCGGGAGACCCGTTGCCTGCACTGCATCTGTAATCAAGACCACTCTCTGGGCACCTACACTTCGTAGCATAACCTGGATGGCCCCAGGATGAACATGGACCAGATCGGCAATAAGTTCAGCCCAAATGCCCGGTGTGGCCAAAATCGCCCCAAGGACACCTGGTTCCCGATGATGCAGACCACGCATGCCATTATACGTATGAGTTGCGTGTGTGATGCCTGCCTCAAAACCGGCCAAGGCCTGCTCATAGGTTGCATCAGAGTGTCCGATAGAGACCATCACCCCCCGCTCCTTGAGCCAGGCTATAGCTTCAAGGCTCCCTGGGATTTCCGGGGCGAGTGTGACCAAACGGAGTTTGTCTCCAAGGATCCCATGCAGCTCGTCAAGCTCGCTTATGTCTGCCTGCCTAATAGCGGGACCATATTGCGCTCCTTTATACTTCTCGTTAATATAAGGACCCTCCAGATGAATGCCTAGTACCTCTGCTTCATCGTCTGCTCCGACATAGTTAGCCACCAGCTCTGCAACGGCTCGGGTTTTCTCCTTCCTCGCCGTCACGGTGCTGGGCAAAAAACCAACTGTACCGGTTGTTGCCAGATAGCGAGCCATTGTGCGCATGGCTTCTTCTGTACCATCCATGAGCTCCAGGCCTGCGGAGCCGTGCATGTGCACATCAATGAATCCAGGGGCAATGAAGCCTCCCTGCGCGTCAATGATCTCAAACACGCCTGGAATCGCAGCTTCTTTAATCCTTGCACCCTCTTCTTCATCTCCAACATACATGATGCGGTCCCCTATGGTTACAACTGTACCATTTGTAATCAACTCATCTGCAACAATGGTACCATTTGTTATAATCAAATGTTTTCTCTTCAACTCGTGCACCTCCCTAGGTCTCGCACTTGGAATTCTACTATTTTTCACTACCTTCCTGCTAGGTCTGACGAAACATACCAGTTAACACAGAATAAATATTAATCTTACTTGCATATTATTGCATTCCTGCTGTATAATGAACCTAATAACTCTTGGGAAGGATGTACCTTATTCTATGAAAAAACTAGTTGTGCTCATGCTCACCGTCGTGCTGTTCCTTGGCCTTTCATCCCTAGCTTTCGCCGATGGAGTGCTCAAAGTTGCCACTGAAGCCGGTTTCATGCCCTTTGAATATGTGGGAGAAGAGACTGGCGAACTACTAGGCTTTGATATGGACCTTATCAGGGCCGTTGGCGAAGTCCTAGGTCTAGAGGTTCAAATTGACAACATAAGTTGGGACGGCCTCATTCCCGCTCTCTTAAATAATAATTATCACGCAGTGATTGCTGGTGTTACCATCACCCCTGAACGTAAGGAAAGCGTGAGTTTTTCCAACCCCTACTTTGAATCTGTTCTAACCGTCGTGACCAAAAAGAACGAAACGAACGTAGCGAGCTTAGATGACCTAACTGGAAAAGCCGCTGCAGTACAGATTAACACCACAGGGGACTTTACCGCAAGTGACCTTTATGACGAGGGTCTGCTCAAGAGTGTATCCCGTTTTGATACCGTTGCAGATGCTATGCAGGCTGTGATGATCGGCGCCGCAGACGTAGTCATAGTTGATCTTCCCGTGGCCGAAGCCTATCTAGAAGCTAACCCCACGGCCCCCTTAAAGAATGTGGGAGCTGTATCGGCCAATGAACACTACGGCATTGCCATTCATAAGAACAATGGCCAATTGCTAGAGCAAATCAATGCCGCCCTGGCCGAATTGGAGAAAAACGGAACCTACGATGAAATCTACGGAAAATGGTTTGGAGCAAGTGCATCTGAAACAAACTAGTTCTGGATGAGATATGCCGGAAAGGAGACTTTAAACTTGGACTTTCGCTGGGATCTGGTTTGGAGCTCACTGCCAACACTTCTGACAGGGGCCAAACTGACTGTACAACTAACTTCTATCTCTGTCTTTTTCGGCATCATCCTCGGAACTTTCGCTGGCATAGCCAGAATTACCAAAGGACTCTTTAATGCTGTGGCAGCCACATACATCGATGTGATTCGGGGAACCCCGCTTTTGGTGCAAACATTCTTAATCTTTTACGGTTTGCCCAGCCTGATCCAGCGACCTATCCCAGCCTATGTGGCAGCGGTTTTGGCCTTGAGTGTTAATAGCGGCGCCTACGTGGGCGAAATCGTCCGTTCTGGAATCCAATCCATTGATCGAGGACAATGGGAAGCAGCTGCTTCCCTCGGACACTCCCGTCTTCAGACCATGGGATACATCATTTTACCTCAAGCCTTCAGGAGAATGCTTCCCCCCTTAGGCAACGAATTCATTGCTCTACTTAAGGATTCGTCTCTAGTCTCTGTTATTGCTCTCGAAGAGTTAGTTCGCAAGGGGCAACTGATCATTGGCCGCACCTTCCGTCCCTTTGAAGTATGGTTGGCCGTGGCCATGATCTACTTTGTGATGACCTTTACGGTCTCTCGGTTCGTCAACATGCTAGAACGAAGAGTATCATCGTGATCTTAGTACTGTTTTCGGCCATCGCGATAAAGGCGCCAGTCCGATCCCCTTAAAAATTGGTGTAAGTTATGGCCGATAATGCGCGAAGCCACCCGCATGCCAACCCTAGCCTCAAAGTCATGTAGCTCATAATTACTAGTGAACACCGTGGGCTTCAGATTGGTCAACCGACCGTCTACGATGAGCAACAAACGCTCCGTGGTCCAAGGGGTTTCGCGTTCACTACCAATATCATCCAAGATCAGAAGATCTGCGGACAGCAATTCATCAAGATTAACATTGCTTGTCCGCATTTTCTCCAAGAGAATGGGTAGACAGGCAAAGGACACTGAATAATTATCCTTAAGCATATTGGCGATAGCACAAGCCAAATGCGTCTTCCCGGTTCCTGAGGGTCCCATCAGCAAAATCCCGCGACCTTGGGGGACATTTGGGAAACGCTTCGCAAAAGAACGGCAGGCGTCATAGGATGTTCTATTCATAGCGGTGACATTGAAGGTTTGAAAGGTGTGTTCCCTAAGCCCTAACGGCAATGGGTCACGACGATCGGTACGAATTAACAGATTTTGCTGCTTGGCGCGTTCGCGGGAGCGCTCTTTTTTTACACAGCTACAATCTGATAATAACCAGTGTCCCTTAGCTAAAGGTGCCAACATAGGAAACGGATGGCGGTAATAGGTCTCGACCCGTAGCTCACCACATCCCGCGCACACCTTGCCGCTAAAAAAAGAGCGCCTCAAACCATGATCACTCATCCAGCCACGTGAAGAGGCTGCGATCTTGTTTTGATTCAGCATAGGTAAAATCTTCCCTCCGGACTTTCCTCTTAGTTTGGACACGTCCTTCCCTCCCTGCACTGATCTGATCTTCGTTAATAGCAGACCAATATGTGTAAAAGTGCTCATCGGTAGTAATTCCATGATTCAACCAATCTTGGATAATTGCATAAATGTAATTAAAAGAAATCCGCTTGTTCTTGCCTTCTAAGCGGCTGCGGCGCTGTTCCTGCGTGGCCCTTAAAATGGCACACCCAATGACAAAAGGGGTCATCCCCTCGTCGTGGGCAGCACAAAGCTTCTCCTTTTGGGCACTTGATAGAAGCGCCACTTTTTGTTGGTACAACGTAAAGACATCCTCCATTTTAGGATCGACCATGACGCCACCTCCATAGACAAAAGACTCCGAAAACCCAAGCCACAGCTAAGGCTCCTAGTAGCATAGGTATCACTTGGGTCCTTCCTTCGTAAACAGGATACAACACTCCCTGGGCGAGTTGAGCCTTTTGACTCCTAGCTCCAAAGCGGGGAGACAAAAGGTCAAAGACTGGGGTCCCTGTGCCACCTACTTGCCAAGGCCCTTCTCCAAGATCTCTCCAAGAACCCTCCGCCAGACCATCAAAGGAACCTACAAGGACATAATAACCCCAGTCGGAGTTGTGCTGGGGTAGTACATCATTCTCTACTTGCACGCGAATGGTCTGCCTTGCGGGTAGACTACGGCTCGTTACTCCTTTACTAAGAATCTCTACCTGACCGTCTTCACCGAGCACGTAAAGCCGGCTCTCATCAAAGGGAGCTATGCTTAAACGCACGTTCCAACCCGCATCCGGTGCTGTTTGCAGCTTGTGGGGCCCAAGGTAAATATCAGTAAGCGGCGAAGGTTCCCCCGTTTGTATATACACTTCGAGACGCTGATGAAAGTACCCTTCCGGTGCTTGAAAAGGATTCGTTAACGCTGCAAATTCGAAGTCAAAGTAGAGGTTGTGCTCATCTCGACTCACCTCAAATTGTAACAGATCAAATAGCCCAGGCACATATACCGCATGGTCAGGATAGAGAAGATCCCCTCCTCCCACATCGTCCCCGCGAGCATCTGTAAATCGAACAATGGTCTCCCAATCGGTCTGGTCTCGCGCCTGCATTTGAGGGGAGGCCCCTAGTAAAATGATGCACAGAATCGCCGCCCCTAGTATTCGTACAAACACGCCAATCCCCCCTTAAGGGATTGTATGCGAGTTGTCACTTCTTTATCTATAAACCCGTTCGATGCGGCTGCTGAGCATGGAAGTAATTTCGTAGTTGATGGTTCCCAAAATCTTGGCCCAGTGGTGGGCATGGATCTCGTGTGTTCCGTCGGTTCCAAGCAAAATGACCTCATCACCAATGGACGCTGGCAAATCTCCCACATCAACTAAGGTGTGATCCATGGTGATATTTCCCACCATGGGACACAAGGTTCCCTTGATCAAGACCTGTCCCCGATTGCTGAGCCCCCTAGACAAGCCATCTGCATAACCAATGGGCAGAACCGCAAGGGATGTCTCTTTTTCTGTCACATAGGTACTGTCATAACTCACCGCGCTGCCAGCCGGCACCCTTTTTACAAAGGCAACTTTCGTTTTCAAGCTCAAGGCAGGCTTAAGGTGCAGCGGCCTGCGAGCATCTGGGTACATGCCATATATGCCAAGGCCCACCCTGACTAAGTCCAAATGGGACTCAGGGAAGAACAGCGTAGCGGCTGTGTTCGCCGCGTGGACATAGGGAATGGAAATTCCCCTTGCCCTAAGGTCATCTCGAACAGCTTGAAACCTCTCCCACTGCCACCTAGTGTAGATGAGATCTTCCTGATCAGCCTGGGCGAAGTGGGTGAAAACACCGTGTATTTCTAATCCTGGGAGCCCTCTTACAAGCTCTACCAGATTACCAAAATCCTTAGGTAAAAGACCCAAACGTCCCATACCTGTATCCACTTTAATGTGGACTTTGGCCGACTTTTGCTGGGCAACGGCAGCCTGGGACAAAAGCCTCGCTATATGGGGTTCGAAGACCGTAACCCCTAGATCTGCCGCTACACATATATCTAACTCATCGGCCCCCACAGCTCCTAAGACAAGAATGGGCGCGGTAATTCCGCCCCGACGAAGCCTCACAGCTTCTTCTGGGAGTGCCACCGCTAACCAGTTGGTCCCATTGGCGATCATTGTATACGCTGTTTCTAAAGCACCGTGGCCATAAGCATTTGCCTTAACAACGGCCATAAGCTCACAGTGGGGCCCTAAAAAATCGCGAAATTGCCTGACATTATAAGCAATCGCATCTAAACTGACTTCTGCCCAAACAGACCTAGTAAGCTTACTCATGACAGAATCTCCTGGACTGTTTGGAGAATGTCACTGGCCTTTAGTCCACGCTGACCCTTTAGTCCGGCCACATCCCCAGCCTTTCCGTGGACATAAACTCCCAAGGCACTAGCCTTAAGCGGATCTAAGCCCTGACTGAGCAAGGCTGCAATTAGTCCAGTTAAAACATCTCCACTCCCTGCTGTGGCCATTCCAGAATTTCCCGAACTGTTGATATAGGTGTTTTCCGCGCCAGCAACAATGGTGGGAGCACCTTTTAAAACCACCACCACATTCCATGCTTTAGCAAACTCCTGGGAGACTTCCAAGCGACTAGCATTTACCGCCTGTGCGTCACTCGATATGAGCCGGGCCATTTCCCCAGGATGTGGAGTTACAATCCACCGCCTTCGCCTATCTTCAGATACGCTCTTCAAGAAGTCTGCATCTAGAGCAAGAAGTGCATCTGCATCGATGACACATGGGCCCTCCCACTTACGCAAAAGTTCCTGCACCACCTGGATAACCTCTGGTAGCCTAGTCAAACCAGGTCCGATGGCAAGTACATCCTTATCCTCCATGAGCTCAAGAAGCTCTTGTAAGCTTGGCACACCAATCGTACCCCGTTCCGTTTCCCCTAGAGGCGCAAGGATAACTTCATCGGGAGTGAAACGGTCAGAAATACTCGCCGGCACAGCTAAGGTTACCATGCCTCCACCGCCCCGCAAGACTGCCTGGGCACTGAGAAAAGCTGCTCCGGCATACGTCTTCGATCCAGCCACAACCAGAGTATGCCCAAAGGAACCCTTGTGACTCCAGGGTTCGCGATCAGGTAACCAGCTCAAGTTGTGGTCACCAAGAAGAAAGCGGGTGCCTTCATTCGTCAGAGGAAAACCCAAATCCACGACCACATTACGACCAGCATAGGCTTGACCTGGATAAAGTACACAACCGACTTTAAGAAATCCAAGATTAATGGTCAAGTCCGCTTGCATTGCTGTGGTGCGCACTTCGCCACTTGTGGCATTCACTCCAGTTGGGCAGTCGATGGCCACGAGGGGGCACCTAATCTCGTTAACCACCGATACCAGAGATTCCAGTTCAGAATCGAGTCCGCCAGAAAACCCTGTACCAAAAATCGCGTCTATGATCAAGTCAGCCAACCCAAGGCTGAACTTGAGTTTTCCCATCTGCCCAGCCTCAACCGTGGAAAAGTCCACTCCCAGTTTGCGTAAGATCTTAAGGTTCGTGCTATTGTCCTTGGAAAGTTTTTGCTGATTACCAACAAGGTAGACCTTGATGCGAGCACCGAGTGCCAAGAGCTGTCTCGCGACCACAAGGCCATCTCCTCCGTTATTGCCCGTACCTGCGAGAATATGAATACGTTTACCATGCATAGACCCGTACTCTGTTTTCAACACTTCTACAACACGGCTTCCTGCGTTTTCCATCACCAACAAAGAAGGAAGCCCTAGTTTGGCAAAGGCCTCTTTTTCTATGGACTGCATTTCAGCACCGGTCACAACCTGCATCACTATTCCTCCCCAAGGGCAATGACATACGCCATAGCCAGTTCTTTGGTATGTGACAAGCTCAATACAAATCGGGTAATTCCAAGGTCAGCGGCTACGTCTAGGGCTGGTTGCAAAAGACGAACCTGGGGCTGTCCCACGGAATTTGTGAAGATTTCGATGGATCCAAAAGGAACCCCCTGCCGGAAGCCTAGGCCCACCGCTTTCATCACCGCCTCCTTAGCGGCAAAACGAGCTGCCCAGGATTGGGTCCTCCGACTCTTCAAATCATCCCTTTCGTACTCGGTGTAAATCGTCTCCCGAAAACTCCTACGCTTCAATGCCTTTTCTATACGAGCGATTTCTACCAAGTCAACTCCACAGCCTTTAACTGACACGACTACCACCCTGTTCTTCCCTGATCGTCTGCACTACCCGTTGGATACAAGATTGCAGCACAGTTGCATCGGGATGTTCTCCCAAGACACGAATCATGGGCTCTGTCCCGGAGGCCCGCACAAAAAGTCGACCCATGGGCCCGAGTTCCTGTTCAGCCTGGCTGATGACCCCTTGAATCCGCTGGTTGTCTTGCCAACCTTCTTTCTTCTCCACCGTGATATTGACCAAGCTTTGGGGGAAAACCACCATATCTTCTGCGAGGCTTGCGAGGGTTTGTCCTTGAATCCGCCTCATCTCCAAGAGTTTTAAAGCAGATAAGATACCATCACCCGTTGTGGAGTTCTCCAAAAAGATGATATGTCCAGATTGCTCCCCTCCCAAAATACAACCCATGCTCTGCATACTCTCCAGTACGAAGCGGTCTCCTGGTTTGGCATAGATCACATCTCCTCCTCGATCTACAAAGGCTTGGCGTAGCCCCCCATTGGAATAGGCTGTAGCAATGACTTTGTGGCCGGGCAGGCGATCGTGGCGGAGTAAGTGTAGACCGATAATTGCTAGAATCTGGTCGCCATTGAGTAGATCGCCCCGTTCATCAACGGCTAAAATCCGATCGCCGTCACCATCAAAAGCAAACCCTAAGTCGCAACTGGCCCCTTTTGTGAGGTTCTGGATTTTTTCAGGAAAGGTAGAACCGCAGAAATGATTGATATTAACGCCATTAGGCTGATCATAGAAAGACTTGACCTCAGCACCCAAATCCCTGAGAATCCTGGCAGCAATGGACGAAGTAGCCCCATTGGCACAGTCAATGGCCAAGCGAAGGCCGTGAAGATCAACAGGGACCTGTTCTTTTAGGTCCTGCACATAAAGCTCCACCGCTTCATGCTTGGTAATGACCTTCCCCACATCGCCTCCGATAGGTCTTAGGACATCATCTTCCTCTATGAGTTCTTCAATTCTTCCCTCCAAATGTTCGGAGAGCTTAAACCCATCGGAGCCAAAGACCTTGATTCCATTATCCTGAAGAGGGTTGTGGGAAGCGGAGATCATAATCCCAGCAGAACAACCAAGCTCCTTTGTCAAATAAGCTACCGCGGGGGTTGGCACTACGCCTACCAAAATGACATCAAGTCCACTGGAAGCAATCCCAGCCCCTAAAGCTCCTTCTAGCATCTGACCGGAGAGGCGAGGGTCCCGTCCAATCAGAATGGGACTTTTGCCCTCGTTACCCAGCACTAGAGCTGTAGCCCGCCCTACTCTCAAAGCCAATTCGGCTGTGAGCTCGCGATTTGCTACACCACGTATACCATCTGTTCCGAAAAACTTCAGCACACACTATTCCTCCCCATTGTCTACGACTTCAATAACCCGGATCTCCGGAGGGTCAATGTCCAACCCATCTAGGCTACGACCCTGAGCATCTAAAGCCAGCACCGGAAACGACGTTTCTAAATTCAGCTCAGGATCAATGCCTAGATAAGCCACCACATGATCCACTCTCTCTAGTATACTGCGGGGACCCCTAACGGTGATTACCGCAGGTGAAGGCCTGATTTCCATCATCATACGATTGCGGTCAATACCCAAAAAGACCAGGGTAACCGGGAATGCAGCCTCAGCAACATCTTCAGTATAAACACTCACCCACTGGGGGGTGACACTGACAACACTGATTCCCAAAGGGCCATCAACTTCAACACTATACGTTTCAGTACCTTGCACAGCACCAGCTAGATCGATGGAGGCAGAAACAGAACTCTCCCCCCGATTCACAAGAGGTGATAATCCTCTAATTCTCACTCTTACGCTTTCTGGTGGATCGACCAAGACCAAATCGGCGGGTATGTTCTGCACCTGCACCCCTAGGGTGATCGTCCGCTCCGTTTCACCAAGGGTGCCATCACCAGTGGCCAAAAGCCAAAAGATAATGGCTAAAGCTAAGGAAAAGAGGCGCCAATACACCTCTGGTTTCGTTAGGAAGGACCAAAGTTTGCTGATCCGGCTCATAACGGTTCTCCCCCTCGCCAATAAAACTTCAGTTGTTCCTTGAGTCTCGCCTCCGTCAAGTATCTACGGAGGTTGCCTCCAACGGCAAGAGAAATTGTGCCCGTCTCTTCCGAAACTACAATGATCACTGCGTCTGTTTGTTCAGACATACCTACAGCCGCCCTGTGCCTTGTACCTAAACCTCCTCTTAACTGGCTATCTGTGAGGGGTAAGACGCAGCCAGCACTGGCAATACGACCGCCTGAAATAATGACGGCACCGTCATGGAGGGGACTATTGGGCTCAAAGATGTTCAGCAACAGCTCGGTACTAATTAAGGCATCAAGTCTAATGCCTGTTTCTAGGAACTCATGTAAACCTACTTGACGATGGAGGACAATTAGAGCACCCGTTTTCTTTGCACTCAGTTGACCACATGCCTCGATTACAGCGTCCAGGTCAAACGCCTGCTGGCCCACGCCGCGACCGGCCATCCAACCAAAGAGCTGGCCACGGCCTAGCTGTTCTAGACCCCGTCTTAGCTCAGGATAAAAGACAACGGGCAGAGCAACCAAGAACAAAGTTGTGGCCTGATCGAGAAGCCAACTCACCGTACGCAAACTCAAGGCCCGGGCTACTACACTGCTAGAGAAAACGATGGCCAGTCCTTTGACCAATGTGGTGGCCCTTGTCCCCTGAATGGAGTAAATCACACGATAAACCACATAAGCCACAATGAGAATGTCAATGGCATCTCGAAGTGTGAAAAGCACCGAGAGTTCCCCCTTAGAATCTCTTTCTTAGGCATCCATGACCAGTTCTGCCGCTTGGGTTGCCTGGCCATATCTTTTCATATCAACTTCTAAAACCGCTAAAGCAGCTAGGACATCTAGGGGGGTGGCATAACCCATATGGCCTACCCTAAAGATATTGTTGGCATGGGCACCCTGCCCACCGGCAAACTCTACTCCGTATCGTTCCCTAATGCGAGCCCTAAAGCCATCGGCATTCGGGTACTTAATCGCTGTCACAGTAGGAGAGGCATCCTCATCTTTAACGAGGAGTTCTAAACCAACGGCCCGAGCACCCGCCCGCATCATATCTCTCATAAGAATGTGACGAGCATAGACGTTCTCAAGGCCCTCGGCCTCTATCATATTTAATGCTTCCTCAAGTGCAAAGACATTATGAATGTTTGGCGTAAAGGGAGTTTCTGACTTCTCCATATATCTATCGTAGAGACGTAAATCCATGTAATAGCGACTTGCTTGGCACTTGGCGGAGTACTCTCTCGCCTTCGGCGAAAAGGCCACAAAGGCAGTTCCAGGAGGTGTCATAAGACATTTTTGTGAAGCACTCACCACTACATCTAAGCCCCAAGCATCCATTTCACAAGGCGTTCCACCTAAAGCGCTTACGGCATCCACCACCAGTAAGGCACTATGGTTACCCCGGGCTTTAGAAACGGACTCCACATCATTGAGAACAGCCGTGGACGATTCATTTTGCACCATAAAAATAAGTTCAATTTCAGGATGTTCCTTTACGTATTCACTAACCTTCCCGGGGTCAACTCCCCCATCCCAGGCGAACTGCAGCACATGCATGCTTGCTCCATAAGCCTTACACAGCTCAGCCCAGCGATTGCCAAAAAATCCTCCTACAAGGCACAAAACTGGTGTTCCAGGGGAAACCAGGTTACTTACAGCCACTTCCATCCCTGCCGTTCCCGATCCGGTAACCATGTGGATCTGATTCTTGGTTCCAAAAAGTGGCGCAAGTCGTGCTAAGACAGCTGGATAATGCTCCTTAAAGTATGCTCCCCTATGATTGATCATAGGCTTGGCCATCTGTAAAGATACTTCGTTTGGTACTGGCACCGGTCCGGGGATGCGCAGCACAGGTTTATAACGGTACATTTTTGAATCCTCCTGTCTGTAATAGAAAAAACCATTCCCTGGAGAAGGCATCTCACTGCCGCTTCACTAGGGAAGGTGTATTTCTAACGTAACTAAACTAAACGCTGCAGACGTTTTGCGATAGAAACCGCTTCTTGTTCTCCGCCGATCGTGCCGAAGTCTTCCACAATTACACCCTGGCGCTCCATATGACCCATGAGCACACGCAGTGCTTTGGCTGAGCCAAGTATCCCTGGCCTTACAAATGCTCCCCCTTTCTTGCCTTCTAAGCGCATGACCTTTTTGAGGAGACTATCCATCTCCACGGGGAGTTGAGGTTTCCACCAACCCGTATATCCTGTAACAACACATACCAGACCATAGGGTGCTGCACTAACGGGCGAACCGGCAGCTACCTCAGGAGAGACAAGATCCACCTTGACCCCACCTTGCTCTAATGCCCCCTGTAGCGCTACGACAGACTTTTGAATTTTTCCATCGTCTGCATGTAGAATTAAAACACGCACATTCTTTGCCCCCTATCTCATTGTATCGAATCTCTTGCTTATTTCTCTAAGCAAGAGCTAAATCCTGTTTACTCACGGTAATAACGAAGTATACCGGAGAAGATGGCGGCGGCCACTTGCTTTTGATAGCTCTCTTGGCTGAGAAGCTGAGCCTCACGGGGATTCGATAAGAACCCCACCTCAACCATTGCCGCAGGCATGGTTGTATCGCGCAGGACGCGAAAATCCCCCGGTCTGGCCAGGCGATTATTGGGTCCGAGATACCTCACTAGTTCGGTCTGCAAAGTCCTGGCCAGGTGCTGACTTTCTGCGCTTCCTTCATAATAGAAAGTCTGGGCACCTGACCATCTCGGCGAAGGAAAGTAGTTGGCATGAATGGAGATATAAAGGTCTGCGTTAGCCTCTTTGGCAATCAACACTCTCTTACTTAAGTCCTGACGTTTACGATTCAGCAAATTGGTTTCACTAGAATCGGCTAAGTCATAATCACCGTGACGCACCATGACCACATAGACTGCTGCCCTCTTTAGTAAATATTCCAACTCCTTGGCAATTTGCAGGGTTATTTCTTTTTCTATGGCACCGGCGGCGCTCACCGCCCCAGGATCAACTCCGCCATGGCCTGCATCAATGACAATTGTCCTTCCAGAGATTCCCCGATGGGCATTTCCACCTGCCACCGGGAGGAGAGCTATCCCATTTGTCCCCAGAAAAACACCCAGAGTCAGGCAACCTAAAGCCCACCACAGAACTTGCCTTCCGCTGAAAAACCAGACCCGCATAAAAACACCTCCACACCCAAAAGTATTCAGGTGTGGAGCGGTTTACAACACTTCAGAACACGAAATCCCGCCTTCTTTTCGATTGTATCGCAATGGCCTGCCAAATCCCGGAGGTGGGCTTCCAAACTCTTGGCTCCCTGTTTGGTGCGAATGACCACCATAAGACAACCCCCTGCCTTGAGGGCCTGGTATGCCTCAACCAACAGCGGATACACCACCGCCTTGCCGGTGCGAATTGGGGGATTCGAGAGTACCCAATCGAAGGATAGGTTCTCTGGCAGGGCCTTTATACCGTCGCCAACGAAAACCTGGGCATGTTGAATCCCGTTTTTGACTAAATTCCTTCTTGCCAGCTCACAAGCCCTCTCATTCACATCCACCATGTAGACATGACCAGTGTGACCTACGAGGGTGGCCGCGACGATTCCAATGGGGCCATAACCCGAGCCAAGGTCCAAAACCGTTTCGCCAGGTTTTAAGGCAAGGGTATCGATCAAAATTTGAGTGCCTGTGTCCACCGCGTCCTTGGAAAAAACGCCCGCATCCGTCTGGAAGGAATACATTTTGCCCCGAAGTTCAGCGGTAAATTCACGATGTTCATGTTTTGCACTGGGCTTACCTGTGAAATAGTGGTCATTCATCTACTCTTCTCCCAGGGCCTTGAGAACCAAGTCTAAGTGCTCCGTTATGTCAACCCTCGCCTCATCGGGAGCGGTCTGGAGAGCCTCCAAGAAAAGTTCCTTGGCCTCTGCGTAACGGCCCACAAGGTAATATCCATAGCCTAAGGTGTCAAGATAAATATCCTTACGGTCAAGCTGCACCGCACGTTCAGCCATTTCCAGCGCTTGGGGAATCTGTATTTCCCGTAGAAAATAGTGGTAAGCCAGGTTGTTGAGGGCGAGATGATTATGGGGCTGGCGCATGAGGACCTGCTGATAATTTTCAACCACACCCAAGAAGTTATCAAGGCCTTCGTAGGTGAAGGCTTTGTACAAATAGACCTGCCAAAACTGGGGAGCCAAAGCAAGCATCTCTTGGCTTATATCAAGAGCCACTTCGAAGTTCTCTGCCCCAAACTCTTCTAGAAACAGATCATTGAGTTCGCTTAAGGTTGCCAATCTTGGTAGGGGACTATCCCCCCACTCCCGTGGGAAAGACCAATTTGAGAGTTCCATCTGAACTTGCCCTTGTGGATCGTCAATTTCCAAGCGACTTGGCATCCATCCTTCTGGACCACTTGTCAACGTTATGGAAGCTGGCTCTGGGCCAAAGAAAAGGTCCAGTTCTACAGACGTCATCTTACCATTCTCCAAGATATACGATGTCACACTGACAAGTGTTCGCCGATTTTGACGAATTAAAAAGGGAAGCCCACTTTCCTCATCAAACCACAACATAAACTCGGGATCAACTGCGGCAACATACCGTCTGGCCCTGCGCTCAGCCACTTTATCCATTCCCGAAAACTCCAGGGGGATTCTGGAGAACTCAGACAAGGCAAAAAGATAGTCCTGAATATCCTCGAACAACCAAAACCGATCGTAGCCGTATTGTACATCACTGCCAGTTTGCACCTGCACAAAACCGGCCTCGCTTGTGATAGTCACCGCTTCGGTGTGAGTCAGATAGTGAACCTGAAATCCGTTAGGATAAGCAAATTTCAGAAAACCATCCATAAGCAGAGTTTTTTCCTCGCCCACAGTGAGGTGGACCACCACACTACTGCTCCCAAATTGATGATCAAACCAAGCCACTGGTGATTCCATGGCGGCAGACACCCTATCAAGTCCAAACAGAAACGTGATCAGCAACGCCAAAAGCACAAATCTGGATTTACAGTGCTTCAATAGTCGGCCTCTCCCCTCAATCCTTCAATAATGGCAATCCCAGAACTTGCCCCAAGGCGATTTGCACCAGCCTTAATCATAGCCGTAGCGCTGGCGAGATCCCGGATACCCCCTGAGGCCTTCACCCCGCAATCAGGACCTACAACATCGCGCATCAAAGACACATCTTCCACCGTAGCACCGCCAGGCCCAAACCCTGTAGAAGTCTTGACAAAATCAGCACCTGCCATTTTCGATAGAATACATCCCCTAACAATTTGCTCCTTGCTTAAATAGCCTGTCTCCAAAATCACCTTGAGAACCTGTGCGGGTACTGCATCCCGAACCCCCTTAATATCGGAGTAAACCTTCGCATAGTCTCTCTCCAAAAGACTACCAATGTTGATGACCATATCGATTTCTTCGGCACCGCCTGCCACTGCATCCCTGGCCTCTAACACCTTAGTCAACGTGGAGTTAGCACCTAAAGGAAAGCCTATCACGGTACAGACTTTCACGTCACTTCCCTGTAGAAATCTAGCGGCGGCAGGAACGTGAACAGGATTTACACATACCGATGCAAAGTGATAGTGCAGTGCCTCTTCACAAAGCTTGCTGATTTGTTCCTGTGAAGCAGTAGGTTTTAGTAGCGTATGATCAATTGTCGACGCTAGGGTGCTATCTTCATCAGGTGAAGTAGTTGCCCCTTTCCTTGGTCTCTGTCCCATTGGAACAACTAAACGAATTCCCTGTTTAGCTAAGGCTAAACCAATTTCCTCTTTTTGCTCTTCCAGCCATTTGTGATCCATCGTCTACACCCTTTCGTAGTTCCATAATTCCACCCGACTAGTGGAAACGGCCAAGACCGGTGGTCTAATCACCTTTTCCAACTCATCCCTAGTTTCCACCAATCCTCCCGCAATCATGGGAGGAAATCTCTCGGGCAAACGTTCGCGAACAGAAGGAAGCACCAGGGCCGGTAGAATTTCCACCGCATCGGGTTGACTGGAGTGAATCATGCGAAGCCCCGTTCGGAGCGCCTCAGAGTCCAACATAAACAAACGCTGAATGCCCAATAGGCCCGCTTTTTGAGCAGCGGTAACCAAGTACCCCTTGGTGGTCAAGACGCCATCGATACCCACTTCAGAGGCTAGAACCTCCATGCCCAAGACGTCTTTGGCGATCCCCCCTATCAAGTCTACATGGACAAAAAGCATCTGTCCCTGTTCTTTGCAAACCTTCGCTAAATCCCGCAGTTCGAAGATATCACCTGTGAGATAAAAGCACACCTTGATTCCCGCTTCCCCTGTTAGGTGCGCATCAGTTATGCCCTTTAGACCTGCTATAATGGGTTTTTGCGCCAAACCTGTCTTTAGATTTTGCAGGCGCTCTCTGCGCATGCGCTCTTGTTTAATCATCGCTCACCCAACTTTTGGCGCTGGTTATCGCTTTATCCCAGCCGTTAACAAGCCGTAACCTCTCCGCCTGTCTCATAGCGGGGTTGTAAATCTCTTGCGCTTGCCAGTGCTTTTGAATGTCTTCCTGGCTGTCCCAAAAACCGACGGCCAGCCCCGCTAAATAGGCGGCACCTAGGGCAGTAGTTTCAAACACCCGCGGTCTTTGGACCTGAATCGCCGTCAGATCGGCTAGAAATTGGCAAATGAAATTGTTCACAGAAGCTCCCCCATCCACCTTCAGTTCTGTCAGTGGAATCTGGGAATCCCTTGCCATCACATCCACTACATCTTTCGTCTGATACACGATGGCTTCAAGGGTGGCCCGAACTAGGTGGGCCTTTGTAACACCTCTGGTGATACCCATGATCATACCGCGCACATAGGGGTCCCAGTGGGGAGCCCCTAACCCCACAAAACTCGGCACGAAGTACACACCATTGGTGTGGGGAACAGAAAGGGCAATATTCTCCGTCTCTGCCGCATTTTTCACCAATCCCATTTCGTCACGGAGCCACTTCACAGCTGCCCCCGCCACAAACACGCTGCCTTCCAGAGCATACTGTACCTTTCCGCCAATTCCCCAGGCGATGGTGGTTACAAGACCATTGGCTGAGGAGATAAGCCTTGAACCTGTGTTCATGAGAATAAAGGCGCCGGTGCCAAAGGTTGCTTTCACGGTACCAGGTTCGAAACAGGTCTGGCCAAAGAGGGCGGCCTGCTGATCGCCTGCCGCGCCTGCAATGGGGATCCCTTCTGGGAGCAACCCAATCTGCACAGTGTGACCATATACTTCGCTGGAAGAAGCGACTTCAGGAAGAATCTCCCCAGGAATTTCTAAGGTATCTAAAAGATCATGATCCCATTTTAATTCGGCAATGTTAAAGAGCAAGGTCCTGGAGGCATTGGTATAATCGGTAACATGTTTTTGTCCTCCTGTGAGCTTGTAAATGAGCCAAGAATCAATGGTTCCAAATGCCAATTCGCCCCTTGTAGCCCTGTCCCTAAGCTGAAGATTGTGATCAAAAATCCACTTGAGTTTGGTCCCTGAAAAATAGGCATCTAAGACAAGACCTGTCTTCTCTTTAAACAAAGGCTCTAAACCTTGTCTACGTAGATCATCGCATATGCCCGCCGTTCTGCGGCACTGCCACACGATGGCCCTAGTTACAGGTTCACCTGTTTGCCGATCCCAAAGCACCACTGTCTCCCGCTGATTGGTCACCCCAATAGCGGCTACCTCCGCTGGATTCACTCGGGTCTCCTGGAAAATTTCATCCAAGAGTTGGCAGATTCCCTCCCAAATCTCTAGAGCGTCATGCTCTACCCAACCAGGTTTGGGATAATATTGCGTAAATTCTTGGTACACCTTCCCCACCATGTTCGATTGATGATCAAAAAGTATCACAGTGGTTCCGGTCGTTCCTTGGTCAATTGCTAGTATGTAGTCTCCGAGCACAACAAGCCGCCTCCTTCTACTACCCATAAATTCTGCAGAAGGGGGGCTATTTCCTTCCTAATACGCCTTCTTCAGTGACCAAGAAGTCTACTGCCTGATCCCAAGAGTCAGCCGGGACGTCCCGGATAAAGGAGTGATACACCAAACCTACTGAGTTCGCATTGGTTGTTGTCAAGAAACGATCGTAGTAACCGCCTCCATAGCCAATTCGAAAACCCTGGGCCGAAAAAGCTAGTCCTGGCACAATAACGAGATCGAGCTCCCGAGGGTTAACTGTATGCGCCTTAGGCCCAGGCTCTAAGATACCAAAAACAGCAGGAGCCAAATCCTCACGGGATGTATATTTCCGGGCGATGAGCCCTTTCGGTTTACTTTGCACAACAGGCACATAGACCTCTTTTCCCTGCCTTTGGAGATTCTCCACGATGGCCCAGGTGTCAATCTCCCACCCAAAGGAGAGATAAACCATCACCTTTTGTGCGTCTGTGTAGATAGGTAGCCCAAAGAGGTGTCCCCTAATTGCCTGATTCCAGATTTCACGCTGGGCCTTGGGGACCTGGCTCCTTTCCTTCTTGAGCATTTTCCGCAACTGTTCCTTAGTCATTTGTCTTCACCGGCCTTAAAATCGATATCGTTGAGCGGTCCCAGTCAAGCTGCTCCGCTAATGCCTTTTGCACTTCCTCTGGGGTCACGCTTTGGAGAAGATCCAAGTAGTTGTTGTAAGGTGTTCCCCGAAAGTAGTGTGAGATCAAGCGATTCGCTGTATATTCAAAGGACTCGAAAGAGGCAAGATGGGCCCCATAAAGCTGCCTTTGTAGACGTTCCACGTCACTAGAGGACACTTTGCTTGTCTTCAAGCGATCAATGATTTTGGTTAACTGTGCATGGAGAGCATCAGGGTCACGTGTCTCGGAGCCAATGACAGAATAGGAGAACCCGGGCTCTGCGTTGAAACTGGCTCCAAACGAATCTGTAATCAAGTCGGCCTCATAAAGCTCCCCATAGCTCAAGGAGCTCCGTCCTGCAATGAGTCTCATACCGATGGCCATGATAATCTGCTGGCGAAGAAGATCTTCTCCCTGCCAGATGGGCTCATGCTTAAAGCCTAAAAGATACCGAGGCTGGGAGATGGGGAGCTGCTCTTCCACCCAGGAGCCTTTCACTTCGTGGGGCTCTTCGGGAAAAAAGCGTTCAATTACCCCTTTCTCTTGCTCCCAGTCGGGATAGTTTTCCTCAATGAGTTGCAGGGTCTTTATGGGATCCACATCGCCAACCACGGCCAATGCCATATTACCTGGCTGGTAGAAGGTGTTGTAACAGCGGTGCAAATCGTCCACAGTAATCTCTTCGACCGAATCCACCGTACCCCCAATATCCAGACGAACAGGATGCTCGTGGTACAAGTTCTCCAGGAGCAAGGTGTGGATCCGGTGACTGGGATGATCGGCATACATTTGCAATTCCTGGATAATAATGCCCTTCTCCTTCTCCACGTTGTCCCGGGTTAGGTAGGGGCTGTTCACAAAGTCCATCAGGAGTGCGAGGCATTCTTGCCAGTTTTCTGTGGTAGAAAACAGGTAGCTCGTCTGGGTATAGCTGGTGAAGGCATTCACCGATGCCCCCCAAGTGGCAAAGCGTCCAAAGACATTGCCATCTTCCTCTTCGAAGAGCTTATGTTCGAGGAAATGGGCAATGCCAGAAGGAACGTTCCGAACCTCGCCACCGGGCACTCGAAACCTAGAATCCAGAGAGCCATAGTGTGTAGACAAAACCCCATAGGTCCTCAAGAATTGAGGCTTTGGCAGGATAAAACAGGTTAGGCCATTTGGTAGGTCCTTGCGATACAAGGTCTCTCCCGTGGGCGTATTAGTTTTCTCCATGGTGTTCTCCTTCCTCATCTCTGGTGTTTTCGGTGTTCCCTGGGCGGAGAAGGTAGGTAGTATCGAGCTGAATTCTCTCCATCACTCTCACGCAATCATCATGTTCTACACGCCTGATGGCTTCCACCACCTGATCGATGGTGCGCATTTCTCCTTCCACAACTCCAATTAAGTTGCGGTCAATGATTCCTGCTGGGCTGTCACCTAGGCTAATCATGGCACTAATCAAACCCCGTTTGGTTTGTTCCAACTCGTCGGGGCTGATCTGCCCTGCCTGACAAGCAGTCACTTGGTCCCCAATGATGGCCAGAGCCTTTTCTTGCTGGTCGTCAGTGATTCCGGCGGTGATTGTGAGAAGGCCCTTACTTCCTTCAATATGTGAGCCCACAGAATACGCAAGGCTGGCTTTTTCACGCACGTTCATGAACAATTTGGAATGGGCAAAGCCACCCAAGATTCCATTACCCACAAGCAAGGCATAGTAATCGTTGTCACGATAGGAACAATTGGTACGATAACCCATCACCACGATCGCTTGGTTCAAATCCATGGTCTCCTCAAAGAACCGTTCCTCATTCACTTGGACCTTCTTGGGCTCCCTTAATTCGATGGTATGAGCGCGCTTAGGGATAAGGGAAGCAAAAAGGCTCGCAACGTCCTCGAGATTTGGCCCTACGCAGAAAATGTCGGTAGGATGTTCCCCCATGAGGGTCTCGTAATGTTCATAGACCTCTTTATTCTCTAAATGCTTCAGGTTCCCCAAATCTCCCGATTTGTAAATTCCAAAAGGCTCTTGGGCACACATTAGGGCTACAAAACGGGCCAGAGCATAAAAAGGCTTGTCGTTGACAAGTCCCTTCAAGTCTTGTTCCAGAGTGTTTTTTTCTTGTTCAAAGTAAGCGTCCAAGAAGCGATCGCCCGGGCCTTGGGGCTCGGTGAAAATCTCCCAAAACGCTCTCAGGCCCCTATCCAGCAGTTTTTCGCCCTGTGGCACAAGGCTGGGATCAACCATCTGAAGGTAGAGTTCAAGAATCTGCTGCTCGCCAATTTTCAAGATATCTGCGCCAAACTCCGCGGCATAAAGATTCTCTAACTCTCGAGCAATGTGCAATGTAGAAGGAAATTTCTGCGATCCTCTTCTCAGAAGGAGAGGCAAGAGAGCTGCACTTGTGGCATCTTTAGCTTCTAGATCCTGCCGAATGAAAACCTTGCAGGTCAGAGACTTAAATTTATCGGTTTCGCAAAGGTGAAGGCGCACACCTTTACCCAGTTCACGCTGTGTGAATTTCAAAATAACTCCTCCTCGACCCCATCCGTTTCAATACCTGTATTCTCCCCAAAGGATGCCGTATTACTAGCATCTAACGCAGGAACATCGCTCGACATTTTGCAGTATGACATCTGCGTACACAGGGAGCAATCAGCCATGATGGGGAAAGCCTCTACTCCCACTTCAGAACCTTGAATTATGGAAGCACAGGTTCTGATCAACCACTCTTCTGTTTGATCCGCATCCAAAAGCGAAGTATCCAGGGCATACAGTTGATTGGGAATCAAGAAGTAGGCCTGTGAGCTCAGGGCGGGAAGTCCAAACTCTCTTGCCATGGCCCAGGCATAGAGACGTAGCTGCACATCGTAACTGGCGCCTACCTCGGCAATCTGTTCTTGTCTGATCCAGTTGGACTTAAAGTCTACGATCTCAATGCCCGTCTCTCTCACAAAAACCTGATCCACTAAACCGTTTACGGTGAACTCACCCGCAGGAATGATAAAATCATGCTCCTGGTAAATCTCCCAGTCTGCTTGGGCGCCACCCCTAAGCTTTGCATCAGCACTTACTCGCCAGAAAAACTCACTATCTAAATAAGGAGTGATAATCTCCTCTAGTTGAGCCTTCTGTCTCGTACTAAGTTCTACCCCCTCCATGTTGGCGGCATAATCCACCAATTGGGACAGGTGGGCGGGATCTCTGATTTGTTCGCAAACCCGGTGCACAATGTTTCCCCGCTGGGTTCCGCTCAAGGGGGCCCCAGACCCAGGTGCGTCATTTCGCGACTTGACCCTCTTACGCTCAGGCATTCCGAGAATGTAGCGCAAATAATAGTAGCGGGGACAGCGCTCGTAGTTCATCAAGGACGTTACAGAAAAGGAGACTTGATTGTACTGGGGGGAAAGGGGCGCGAAGCTTGGGAAGCTGGGATGCAAAACCCCTCCCTCTGGAGGTCTTCCCTTAAGGGGAGGTAGTGTTCCTGACATTTCTTTGTAGAGGCTTTCAGGTACCCATTGTAAGATGTCTTGCAGCCAGGCCCACCAGCTATCCCTGTGGGTCTTGCCATCACGGGCACAGAAATAAACCTGTTCTTCAGCTCTGGTTACAGCCACATAGAGCAGGCGCTTAGCCTCACTGATCTCTTCCTGCCGTTCTCGTTCTTTTAGAGCATCATAGCTCTTCATGCCTTTATAGGTTAGACCAAAGTCGGGATGATACAGAACCTCCCCCGTTTGGCTTCGCACGGCGCTAGCATTGGTATCAGGTAAGAAGACTACAGGAAATTCCAAACCCTTAGAGCCATGAATGGTGCGCAGCACTACTACATCAGCATGCTCTGCATCAAGGAGAGCCTCTCCCTCCTTTTGCCCATCTTGGACCATTAAACGTAAGAATCTATACTGTTCAGGGATTGTATACAGATCCCGGGCGAAGAGATCCCAGCTTTGTTCTAGAAGCTTTTCTATATTTGCCACCTTTTGAGGTCCAAAAGGTAAACGCCAGGTACTTGCCACATAGTCTGTCCGTTCGAGTAAGGATGTAATTACCTCCGGAGCCGGGCGATGCCTCGCGAGGGAGCGAAGAAAGACATAATCATCCTGTGACTTTTTTAGGGCCTCTTGTTCTTTGGCCGTTAGTTTATCCGGGCGGTCTTGGCGAATCCAGCAGAGACCTTCATCGGAGATGAGGTAAAAGGGAGAACGCAAAAAAGCTAGATGCGCGACTTCATCCGCCGGGTCCTCAAGCCAACGAAAATAGTTGAGGACATCCTGGATTTCCTGTTTTGAATAAAAGCCTCGGCCACCTAGATTCACATAGGGAATGCCCACTTCTTTTAGGGCTTTCTCATAAATGTGCACATTGGTCATGGCCCGAAACAAGATGGAGATCTGCTCGTACCTATAGTCTCCCCTATCTACTAGGTCCCGAATCTTCAGAGCAATTTGCTCTGCTTCTACGACCCTGGCCTCGCCAGATAATAAATCCTCCGCAGGTGTGCGCAAGATCGTCACACAAGGCCCACCAGCAGCATCTTTTTTCGCGGCACTTCGTTCAAATCCTATGGACTCCCCCTCCATGAGTTGCCCGAACACAGCGTTCACAAAGCCGATGAGCTCGGGCCGGGAGCGAAAGTTTTCCTCTAGAAACACATTTGATCCCGTAGCTGCTATTTCGTCCTTGGTCTCAACGAAAACCCCCACATCAGCTCCGCGAAAGCGATAGATGGACTGTTTGGGGTCCCCCACAACGAAAAGCGTGGCTCCCTCCGCCACGAGCGCATCTACGATTTTCTTCTGGAGAGGATTGGTGTCCTGAAATTCGTCCACCATGAGATGGCTAAAGGGATAATCCGCCCGAACCTTAGGGTCGAGAAGAAGCCCATGGGTCAACTGCTCTAGATCATTATAATCCACAATACGGGCGAGCCGTTTTCTCTCATCGTAGCGGTGGTGAACCTGCTCTAGGACCTCTCCTAGATAGGCTATGATCACCTGTCCTTGCTTCTCTCTAATTGTCTCTTGGGCAGATTCAATCAACTCTCTAAGGCCTTGGGTCTGTTCTGCCAATTTGCCGCGAATGCTCTTCACAAGTTTCAATAAGATGTCAAGGGCCTCGAGGCGAAACTCATCATCGGGAAACTGCATAAGCTCCAATAGACCGGGCCACTGTTCCTTTAAGTCATCTAACACTCTCTTTTGCACCTCTGTTGTGGGCTTTAGAGAGAGAACTCTATCCACAGCGTACCCCAGCTGCAAGAGGGGAAATTCTACTCCCTCCTCCCTCGCCATAGGTCGGTTGAAATCTAAATCCCCCTTGCTCAACATCGTTTCGTACAACTCCAAGACGACGTTGGCAATCTCGAGGGGTGTTCCCAGGGCCTCCGGGGAGTCCAACTCGGCTACAACCTCTTCGATTGTTTCTGTCAGCAACACCTTCGTTTCCCACTCTTCTCCCACTCGAAAACGCGGGTCAACCTGGGCCTGGAGAGGGTGTTCTTCGATGATGCGCTGGCAAAGGCTGTGAATGGTGGAGATCTGAGCTTGCTCCAGACTCTCGATTAAGTCAGGGCGCATCGACCGGAGACGGTCCTTCATTTCCTGGGCTGCCTTTTTCGTAAAGGTGATGGCTGCGATGTCTCCCACTTGCACGCCGTAATCGATTAGGTGAAGATAACGCTCCACAAGTACTCTGGTTTTTCCCGAACCGGCACCGGCTGTAACCGCCAGGGGACAATCGATGGTGGTAATGGCTTTCTTTTGGCTTGGTGTTGGTTCAAAGGACATTAAAACCCCATCTCCTTTCGGCAGATGCCCTGAAAGGCACAATAACTACATATTCTAGAACTCGCAGGTTCAATGGGAAACTTCCCCTGCAAAATGTGCTCCACATGAGTTCTTAAGATCTCGACAAATTTGTGATTCTGGTGGTCAAAACCCTCTTCATCCAGGACATTTTTTCCCTTAGAAACACCTATTGCCTTGTGATAGTGTTCATGGAAAATGCCCTTCTTACTGCGGGTTCCAATAACATAATAAGCAGCCCCCACATTGCGCCCACTAGGCAGGATATTTTGGGCCGCCAAGAGATAGGCAGCAATCTGCACATCTTTACCTTCAATCATAGCGTTAATCTGAGGGGCAGATCCCGTCTTGTAGTCATAGAGAACATAGGCGCCATCGGGGTTTAGGTCAATACGATCGATGCGCCCCCTGATTGCCACAGGCCCCAGAGGCGTCTGGATAGTCAAACCCTGGAACCACTTTTCCAGATATCTCGGGCGAAAACCCCTCTGGGCCCACCCGAGGTCGTGGCGGATAAAATCGCGCATACTGCGGACTAAACGGGTAGAAGGTTGTCCTCCGGCACTAGCATATTCTTTTCTGAGCAACCCTTCAATTGTGGCTTGTCCGTCTTCCACACTGGGAAGAGATCCTCCTAAATATTCCTCCCAAAAGATTTGTAGCGCGTTATGGACAAAGTTGCCATGATCTCTGGCATCGAGTTCTAAGGATACCTCTTCATCGGGAACAAGGTTCAATACATGGCCACAGAAAAACTGATAGGGACAGTTGGCATAGCGATTGAGTTGTGAAACAGAAAGACCCTCGTCGAGAATTCTACTTTGCAACATAGCTAGGAGTTGGTCATCCTCTAAGAAGCCTCGTCCAAGAAAGAGGGAAGGATAGTGAATGGGTTCTGCCAAACGTACCTGCGTATCTTCTTCTATCTTGGGCAGGATTGTTGCGGGAAGATTTAGTTTTCCTTCCCGATCCACCTCAGGATAATACAGGTAAACGAAGGATGCCCCATGGGATAGGCGCGCATAAAGCTCATCTCTGGCTAGAGTTGGCTTGGTTTTTGTTAGCCAATGGGCACTTCTGCGCGGTGGGAACTGTCCTTCCACCAGACCCCCCACATAGAGCTGATCGTAGGTGTAAGCGCCAAGCTGCTCCACACTCATGATCTGCACCCGCTCGGCAAAAACCCGTCTTCCCTGGATCTGATAACTGTCTAGGAGACTTTCTAGGAGCCGAATGAATTGCTCGGGTGAAATTTCCCATGCATATTGCCCTAGGCTCTCTGCGATGGTTTGTAGACCATCCCAGGCTTTCACCAACTCCGCCCAGTTTTCCAGGTTCTCCTCTGGTAAGACCCATAGCTCTGGCTGGAGTCTGTCCAGGAGATTCTCTATCCAGGCACCATATTCCCGAAGGGGCCTTAAAACAACCTCACCTGCCATATCGGACAAGACATCTATCACCTTGTTCCAGCCAGGTTGTGCCCCTAAGTAATGACGCCAAGCAGGTAGGCCTTTCAAGGGCGGCGCCAAGCGAAGCAGGCGATGCTCTTCAGCCGCTAGACCGAAGGGAAATCCCCATCCAGGTGCGGTGAGGAGCTCTAAGTGATGCTTATGCCACCCCTGCACCTCTGCCAAGAGGGTTGTGAGCAGAGTTTTCCCCAAGGGAGTATTACGCAAGCTCACCTCAGGAACTCTCCAGGGAATTCTTAGTCTCTCAAACACCTGATGCAAAATAGGCAAGTACTGGGCTGGACTGGGAAACGCCACACCAAGTCTTTCTAGGGGTGCCCCTTCCTCAATCTGCTTACGCAGTGCCTCTCCAATCATCTCCACCTCACCTATGGGATCACGGGCTTTCCTCACTTCTACGACAGGGGCCCCTACCTGAGGCCAGACGATTTCAAGGGACCGCCCCTGAGCCAGAGTATTCACAAGCTCCTGCTCCAAGGGGCTGAGTTCACCTAGACCCTGTAGCCGAATAAGGTTGACCTCCGGCAGCACTTTCGTCTTTTTAGCAAGTTCCACACTGCATTTCATTTGTCCAGGGGCATTTAGAACACCGTGTTCTGTAAGAATTCGGTGATACGAGCTATGGAGCATGCGCAGCTCCCTCTGACCTTTCAAGGGCATGGCGTCAAAAATCTCTGCACCAAGATCCACTTGTCTAAACAGCCATTTCAGCTCCTGCATAAATCCTGGATAATGGGCAATGGGAGCAAAGAATTCTAGATCTTCAGCATGTTCCTGAACACTCTGCCAAATGGCCACTTCTTCCAAGACCTTATCCTCTTTATAGGAAACAAGACCCTCTTTGAGGATCTGGGCCACCAACCCTGGCATGGTCATGACAAGGGCCCCATTGTCCCTGGACAAACCACGCCTGAAGTTACGTACATAAATATTAGGAACAACATATAAGCAAGTCACATTTTCGCCCCCTAAAGTAAGAGCTCCTCGATGATCTGTGCCACCCCATCCTGGTCGTTGCTGGGAGCAATTCTTTGCGCCTCCGTCTTGAGCAACTTTGACCCATTTTCCATAGCAATTCCCAAGCCAGCCCAGGAAATCATCTCTATGTCGTTGACATTATCACCTATTGCCATAACGTCCTTGGCCTCTAGGCCTAAGCGCTTGGCTACCTCAGCAAGGCCTGTACCTTTGCTGCAATTGGCGGGGATGATCTCAATACCCCTCCAGATATTACGCTCCGTTCCAAAAACCATAGCATTCATCTTCCCATTATAGGAAGCAAGCTGCCTGTAGAAGGAATCGATCTTCTCCACCCTATCTATCAAAGAGATGCGTACAGGAGGAACATCGAGCTTAACCTTCTCCACAAACTCTGCGCTCTCGCCTAAGTAATGGGTTAGGAGATCTTCAGGTTCATCCCAGCTGCCCACCGGCGCCATCACCTGCTCCCCCGCGCTTTCGCCTGTGTACACAACATAATTCATCCCAAGCCCATCGAGCTTGTCCACTAATTCCTGGGCAATAGGGAGGTCAATGCCTCGCTGGCTCATGGTCTTTCCAGCTTGCGGACTAAAGATCACAGCCCCGTTATGAACGACGACGAATTCGGTCAAACCTAGGGTATGCACTAAGGGCAAGGTGTTCGTCAACCTGCGTCCCGTTGCCAACACAACCTTGACTCCGCGGCCCTGTGCCAACAAGATGGATGATTTCGTTCGAGGAGTTAGCTCTGACTTACGATTCAGTAGCGTTCCGTCAATGTCTAAGGCCAGAAGTTTGTAACTCATAGAACACACCACCTCTTATCTTACAGCCAAATAGAAACCTCGTCACGATCCATGAGCTCAATGCATTCTCGTAATTTGCCATAGATGTTGGGATCCTCGGTGGTGGCATTGCGCACCTGTCTCAAGAGATCAATACCCCTCCTAAAGGCAAAGACCAGATCGCCCTCATCAATGGATGAAGCATCCAATAGGTCTGCAAAGCTCTCCCCCTTGCTCCAGCGATAAGCCAGTGCTGCTACATGGTCATTGAATTGCACCGTGGAAAAGCCAATCATGCGCTGCTCCATTTTGGTCAGGGAGTGCCAGAGGCGGTAGACAGGAGTCAAATCCAATTTGTGTTTGATGCGGTACTCATTCTTTCTGGGTTCGTAGCCCACCGAGACAAGGGCGGCATTAAGTTCCGCCGGTGAGTACGAATGGAAGAGTCCTTCCATGAACATCTCGGTGATTAGCAGTTCGTGACCATGGATCTGGCTTGCCAAAAGTCCTGCCGTTGAAAGCTCATCGCCCTGCAAGTATCCTAGTGCTTCCAAAAGCCCTCTCTTGTCTGAAAACTCCTGGATGTATCTCTTATGGGGATCGAGGGCTTCTTCGCGAAGCATCAAGCGCTCATAGGTAGCTATTTTCCGCTTAAACTGCCGATACTCTCTCCGTAAGGTCGAACGCTCCCGCCCTTGGTAGTGCCGATAAAAAGCACTATCGAGGCGCTGAACGATGGAACGGATGTCTCGTTTGAGGGATTTTTTCGTGCGTTTGTTATAGGTGGTGGTTAAACGTCGTTCGAGCTCTCCCCTCTTGCGAATGAGCCGTGCAATCCCGCCAGGACCCCTAAGGTTTTGTTCATAGGGGGCCAGTTGTTCTCCTAACATATCCAGCTGCACCAACACTCCCTGACGCTCCGCAGAGGCTTGGTAGGTGGCGAAGTTCTGCCCTAAAATGCGATGGATATCTTGCTCGTTGTAGTTTTTCACCAAGTTCAAGATGGAATTATACGTGAGGGCAAACTGACTCTTCAGGGGCTCAACTTCGTCCTCCTTCATGCTTGGGAATTGACTAATATCGAAGTAGTTCAAGTCCACGATGGTAAAGACAAAACCCTCTTCATCAATGCCCCGACGTCCTGCTCTACCCGCCATCTGAAAGTACTCCCGATTGGAGATGGGTCTAAAGCTTACCCCATCCCACTTGGTACTAGAGTCGAAGCATACCGTCTTACAGGGGAAGTTAAGTCCCACTGCAAATGTCTCTGTACAGTAGAGCACCGAAATGAGGCGATGGGTAAACAGCTCTTCCACAATATCCTTTAATACCGGAAGCATACCAGCATGGTGGTAGGCAATTCCCTTTAAGAGAAGTCTCCTTAAGTGGGGCCAACGCCCGCTTTCGATGTTGGGATAGCGCTCTAAAACGCCGTCGATGATCGCCTGAACCTCAGCCTTTTGCGTCTTGCCCAGAAAGTCTTGTGCTTCACCTAGTGCCAGTGCATTGCTCTCACACTTGCGACGACTGAAGGTAAAAAAGAGACAGGGCAAGTAGGTATCCTTAATAGCATTCACCAAGTCCAAATGGGTGGTGGTTTGCACCTCGGGCCGTCCGTCAAAACTATCGGCCACAAGCTTACGATGTTTCTTCTGCACAGAACGCATAGTGGTAAAGCCCATGGAGCGTTCATAAAGGGAATGTTTTAGGGGAACAACGCGCTCAGAATGGGTAACCACCTCCACTGTTGAATCCTGTACCTCTTCAATCCAGCTGGCCAGTTCATCCACATTGGGAATAGTCGCACTTAGGCCTAGAAAGCGCATGGAAGAAGGCATGAAAATCAGGCTCTCTTCCCAAACACTCCCCCGTTCAGGGTCATCAATATAGTGCACTTCATCAAAAATGACATAACGCACGTCACGTACGCGTTCAGGATCTTCTTGTAGCATGTTCCGGAAGATCTCTGTGGTCATAATCAAAATAGGTGCATCAGGATTAATAACCACATCACCGGTCAGTATGCCCATGGCTTCGGTGCCCACCAGAGCTTTGAATTCTCGGTATTTTTGATTACTCAACGCTTTGATGGGAGCGGTGTAGACCACGCGTCCCCCTTCGCTAAAGATTTTCTCAATAATATAGTCAGCAATCAAGGTTTTTCCTACCCCAGTGGGAGCGGCCACGAGAACCGACTTGTTTTCGTCGATAAAGTCCACCGCTTGTGCTTGAAAAGGATCTAAAGTAAAACCACGATACATTCGAGTAGCTGGTTGCTTAGTCAAAGGTAACCTCCTTCTATTCGGTACTGATATGTATTAAATTCGCCTGCTGGTCCATATCCCCTTTCTTTATGTTTTCCCCATGGGCAGAGAAAAAGACGGCAGCACCAAGGAGAACTGTGGTACAATATGGATTACACCGCAAGCCTACCGCATGGTTCAAGCTCGCACTAGGAATACTAAAATGGGAGGTACGTCGACATGGTCAAGCAAAACGATTTTGGTTTTAACTTTGACAACTCTTACGCCCGCCTACCTGAGTCTCTATTCTCGTTTACGGATCCAGATGCCGTTCCAGCTCCCCAAGCTGTGATTATCAATGACCAACTGGCAGAAGCGATGGGCCTTTCTGCTGAAGCGCTGAAAGCCGCAGCAGGTGTAGGCGTTTTAGCTGGCAATGAAGTCCCTCCAGGGGGGTTACCCTTGGCTCAAGCCTATGCAGGACATCAATTTGGCCACTTCACCATGCTCGGTGATGGGCGGGCCCTACTTCTTGGTGAGCAGATTACCCCCTCCGGTCAGCGCTACGACCTACAATTAAAGGGCTCGGGTCGCACACCCTACTCCCGGGGAGGTGATGGAAAGGCCACCTTAGGTCCCATGCTCAGGGAGTATATTATTAGCGAGGCCATGTACGGGCTAGGAATTCCAACAACAAGAAGTCTCGCCGTCGTGACCACCGGAGAAAGGGTCTATCGGGAGACTGCCTTGCCGGGGGCGATTCTAACCCGAGTGGCCAAGAGTCACTTGCGGGTTGGAACCTTCCAATATGCAGCTGGTGGAGGAGGCGAAAAGGAGCTGAAGTTATTGGCGGATTATGCTATAGAGCGCCATTATCCAGAAGCGAGCCGGGAATCCAACAAGTACTTGGCCTTGTTTAGAGCAGTCATTGGTGCCCAGGCGTCCTTGATTTCCCAATGGATGCTGGTTGGCTTTATTCACGGGGTGATGAATACCGATAATATGACGCTTAGTGGCGAAACCATTGATTATGGTCCCTGCGCATTTCTGGACACTTTTGATCCCTCTACAGTCTTTAGCTCCATCGATCACCATGGCCGTTATGCCTATGCTAATCAGCCAAAGATAGCGGCTTGGAATCTAGCCCGCTTCGCCGAAACGTTGCTTCCTCTGATAGATAGTGACCAAGAAAAGGCACGACAAATGGCAGAAAATGAATTAAAAGGCTTCTCCTCCAGCTACGATGAGCATTATTTCAGTGGTATGCGGAAGAAACTAGGAATAACGAACGCAAGAGACGAAGATAAGGCACTCGTCAGGGATTTATTGCAGCTCATGAATGAACACAAGGCAGATTATACCAATACCTTTTTAGATCTCACCTTCGCAAGGTTTGACCGAAGTGAGCTCTACCGATCAGCAGACTTTGAAGAGTGGGAGGCACGCTGGCAAGAACGCCTTGACCAAGCTCCAGGAGGCTGGGACGAGGCACAGAAGCTCATGAAGAGGAGCAATCCCGCTGTGATTCCCCGCAATCATCGGGTGGAAGAAGCACTGAGACCAGCCGTGCAAGATGGAGATTATGATCCGCTTAGAAGATTCTTGCATGTTCTCAAAAACCCCTTCGCCCATAGTCCCGAACAAGAAGAATTCGCTACTCCTCCTGAACCAACGGCCCCGCCTTATCGTACATTTTGCGGCACCTAAGGGGAACAGTGAATTCTGCAAACGCATTTATGCGTAGACATCGATACACATAAGATGTATACTAAAAATTGTGAAGCAACCGTCAGGTTGCTGCAATCCTTTAAGGAAACGCCAAGGAGGTGTCGAAATGAAAGATAGAGTACAAGCGGTTTTAGATAGAATTCGCCCATCCCTTCAGGCCGACGGCGGAGATGTAGAACTAATTAGTGTCAGCGACGACAACATTGTTACAGTGAAACTGACCGGTGCCTGTGCTGGATGTCCCATGTCGCAATTGACGTTAAAGGGTGGCATTGAGAGAATCCTCAAACATGAAATCCCAGAAGTCGCTTCTGTGGAAGCAGCCCTATAAACAAGCGGACGTTTCCCAAAGGGAAACTCCTAGATGAGCACGAAGTATTCATCAGAGGAGCCTGAGTGCTCCTCTTTTTGCATAGACCCAGAAAGGAGTAGCACTGTGAAAGTCCGCGAACTGCAGATAGCTATTTACGAAGCAGGTTTTGATGCCTTTGCCATCATGCCCGCAAGGTCCGTTGATTCCATGCTTCCCAAACTCAGGGAAGCCCAAGAGGAAAATCGCTATCCGGATTTTGTGGATCCGGATATTTCCAAGCGGATTGATCCCAGAAACCTACAGAAAAGTGCTAAGAGTGTTATTTCCTTAGCTGTGTCTTATGCTACAGGCGATCCTGGTCCTACCCCTACCTTCCATGGAACCATTTCCCGCTCTGCCTGGGGGATTGATTATCACCGCATCTTGGATGAACGCATGGACAAGGTTATCGCCTATCTCAAAGAGCACGTTGGTGCCGAGAGTTGTACCAAAGCTGTTGATACCAGTTTTCTCATCGACCGCGCCTTGGCGGTGGAGTCTGGCATCGGTTACCCTGGAAGTAACTGTGCGGTCTATGTGCCCCCCTTTGGCTCCTGGGTCTTCTTAGGAGAAATCCTGGTGGACGTAGACCTTCGTCCCACGAAAAACAAGGAGCAAGACAATTGGTCCTGCCCCGCTAAGTGCGATCGTTGCGTCAGGGCCTGTCCCACAGGTGCCCTCTTCGCCCCGGGGAAAATCAAACCCCAGCGCTGCATTTCGTATCTCACGCAGATGTCGGGACCTGTACCCTTAGAGTTTAGGGGTAAGCTTGGCAATACGTTGTGGGGTTGCGATATCTGCCAGCAGGTTTGTCCCATCAACCAAGAAGCACACCTGTCCTCCCATGAAGAATTCCAGCCTGTAGTAGGACCACATGTGGATCTAAGACCGCTCATGGATTTAACAAAAAAGGAATTCTTAGAGCAATTCGGCCAGACTAGCATGGCCTGGCGTGGCAAGAATGTGATGCAGCGAAATGCCTGCATCATCCTTGGCAATCAGCGAAACCCTGAGGCTTTGCCGCTCCTGGAAAAAACAGCCCAGGAGCATCCCAGTACCACTGTACGAGAAGCCGCTTCGTGGGCCGTAAGGAAAATCAAATCCGGTTAATTCGTTTTCTGTTTAGCATTCTCCAGAGCTTTTTTGAGCCGCTCCCCATAAGGACCATTAACATGGGATGTTGATTCCAACGCTTTCTCCAGGAATGTTACGACCTCTTCCCCACCATAGCGACTGATAGAGATAGCCATCTGTGCCTTTTCTTCATTCTCTTCAGGATAATGATCGAACATCTCCGTAAGCAGACTCCACCTGCGCTTCGTGGGAGGACCATGGGATAAAAAAAGCGCAAGGTAGGGCAACAAAGGGGAATCCCGATTGGCCCTGGCAAAACGCCGCATGGCTGGGAGAGCTTTCCCGTCAAAGGATTTGAGCAGACTCCAACATTCATAATACAATGGATCTTCCAAATCCAGCTCAGCAAGGAGCTGCAAAACCACATCACTCACTTCACTCAGCGACCAACGATTACAGTATACAAGAATTCTCATTAGGAAAGCTTGGTTGAAATCTTGGTTAACCAAGCGTACGCCAAGTATCATGAGAATGAGATCTACCACCTGTTCGTCAGGTTCCACATCTATATGTTCGAAGCTGGAAAAGAAGCTTTCGAAGAAGTGATCATACTCATCTTTATCGAGGACAGTGTTGAGATCCGTATATCCCGAACCACCCTGACGGAAATTGCGGAAAACACTAAGGTCGGAAACTACATTCCCCTTCACTTTCTTGCGTTTTTGCCGCTCGGTAGCAATGTCTTCCAGGGGATAATTGTAGTAAGGGGTCACTCTGAAGTTATTCATCAAGGTCTGTAGACCCTGTAATACCACCTGGATGCGGGGGTGGCTAATCCTCAACCATATAGAGCGCAGCCGAGCTCCCCGCAGCATCTTCGCTCCTGCACGACCCAACACCTTGTTCAGCTCCTGGTCGGCACCGGACCCGCCCTCTCGAAGGATTTGGTGCGCGGTTTGTACAAGGGCATCAAGATCCTGTTCGTCATGATCCCTAGTAGAGCTATAGCAGTGCATCATTTGCGTATAGGCGGGCATGCGTAAGCGGGTCTGCAAGCCATTCCCCTGCAAGAAATGATCCACCACATACTGGATGTCCAAGGGAAATTGATATTTGTTCAACTCCTCTGCAAGTCCATCCACGAGGCGCTCCACCTCTGCATCTGCCCTGAGCAGTTCTCGCTTACCTCTTAGCGTTGCCGTCAGCATAGCCACGACGGTCAATAATTCCAGAGAGGCGCTGTAAGCAGCCAGCATCAAATCCCTCTCATAGAAGAACATACTCTCCTTGATCTCTAGGCAGGACGAAACAAACCCATCTACTGTGGTAATCTCTTTAATTTCTTCCATTAGTTCTCTATAGTCTCTAAGCAATACGGCACCCCTACCTCCTTGCCTCAATGGCGCCGCGGGCTAACGCGTCGCAACGATTATTATGCTTATTATCACTATGACCCTTCACTTTAATCCACTCAATGTCATGAATACGGCTTAGCGCTATCAATTTCTTCCACAGATCCGCGTTACTCACCGGGTCCTTTTTCGCATTAAGCCAGCCGTTTCTTTGCCAGTTCTTAATCCACCCCTGGGTGAAAGCATTGACTAAATAGGCACTATCGGAATGGAGCTTCACTCTGCAAGGTCTTTTTAGGCTGCCTAGTCCTTCAATGGCCGCCAAGAGTTCCATGCGCTGGTTGGTGGTCTCCGCCACGAACCCAAACAGTTCCTTTTCGTGGGGACCATGAATCAGAATCGCTCCCCAACCACCTGGCCCAGGATTGCCGCTACAGGCTCCATCTGTGTAGATTTTCACTTGTGGTTTCAGATCCGCCAACCTCCTTCAACTCTGTTGGTGGTCGGCTCTGTTGGCAGAGCCGAGAGAAAGTGTTACAATATCAATAATACCATACTATACGATTTTTTGTATTTGGAGAGAGAATAATGAAGGGAAATCCAGAAAAAATCACAAAAGGCACTGACCATCTTGGACAGGCCTGCATTGTCTGTCAAAATGCCATCAGCTCTGAAGATGAGGTGGTGGCCTGTCCACGTTGTCACAGCGCGCATCATGCAAATTGCTGGAGAACCAAAGGTGGTTGCGGCAAGACTGGGTGCCCACAGGTGGCCCAGGCTGTGAAGGGTGAACGACCTCAAGGCGATGGTCCGCCGCCTCCCATCTCCAAGAAGGTGATTTTTGGCGGTGTTCTTGTCGCGCTTGCTACGATTCTCCTCCTGGTGTTCTGGCCCAAACCTCCTGACCCAGCTCTGGGACGTACCAGGATCGTTGTCTTCGGTGAAGCATACTATGAGCTCAGTGAGAGCATGACGGAGTTGGCAGATACTTACAATGCCACGAGCGAAGAAACCTATATTGACCTGCAGCTACTCCCACCGGGAACTATGGACACAAAATTGATCGTTCTCATTGCCGCCAATGAAGCACCAGATGTGATGGCCATCGATGATGAGCGCTTCGAGTATTTTAAGGAACAGCAGGTCATGCTGCCCTTAGGTGAAGACGAATCAGGGATGCCCATTTACGGACTTCAACATCCCGGACAGTTGTCCCAACTGGTCGTATGGCATGCCACTGAGTATCCTGCCCAGGCCCTAGAAGTATTACACTATTTTGCTGACCACATTCCAGTTGCCGATTTAGACCTTCTCAGGGAGGTAGAGAGGAATTCTCTGCCTTTTGGACCCATCGAGTAAAAAAAGAAGCCTTGTCCGTTGCGACGAGGCTTCTTTTTTGTCACCCTAGGTCTATTAGAACTGAACTTGAGGAACTTCCAGAGCACCAGGCGTTGCTTCGAAAAAGGGCTTTGTCTCCCGACCAAGAATGTTCGCCACCACGTTCATGGGGAAACGGCGAACTGTAGTATTCCAAGTCTGAACAGACTCATTAAAACGCATCCGTTCTGTGGCGATACGGTTTTCTGTACCCGCCAACTCATCTTGGAGCCTGATAAAGCTCGTGTCCGCCTTAAGCTCTGGATAGGCTTCGCTTATGGCCAAAAGTCTTCCTAAGGCAGAATCTAAACCCCGGTTCGCTTCCATCTGGCTCTCTGGAGTTGTAGCTCCCAGAAGACGGGAACGAGCATCGGCAACATCAGCAAAGACTTGTTCTTCATGACTAGCATAGCCCCTTACCGTATTCACCAAGTTCGGAATTAAGTCGGCTCGCCGCTGGAGCTGGTTTTCCACCTGTGCCCAGCGGGCGTCAACGGTTTCTTCTAGTTCTACGAGCTGGTTGTAACGTCCAATCACGCTGGATACAAAAACGAGTGCAATGGCCGCAAGAACAATTAGAACTATGGTTCCTTTTTTCATTTTTTCACTCTCCCATTCTTGATTAAAATCGTCGTCCTGCTCCTCCTCCGCCACTACGGCCTCCACCAAAACCACCGGAAGGTCTTGAACCGCCACCTCCAAAACCGCCGCTTCCAAAGCCGCCACCTCGGGGCATGCGGGGTACGATTACAGTTCGGCCTGAACCCCCGCCTCCACCGCCAAGGCCTCCGCTTCCACCAGGTGGATAACGCCTTCCACGGCGCATCAAAATAACGATCAATATGAAGATAGCAAAAGACAGGAACCAGCCTGAGCTTTCGTCTTGCTCCTCCACGATTTCAAACTCCTCACCAGCCAAAATATTCGCATAGGCCACAGCCATGGCTGCGAGCCCCGCACCATAAGCCTGGTTCTTGAAATGGGGCATCCCTTCCTGGTCGATCACCGCACCAACAAGTCCATCAGGCAGAGCTCCTTCCAAACCATAGCCCGGCTCCACCTCGATGGCGCCTTCGTCCACAGCTAACAGCATTAAAAGACCGCTGTCCTCTGGACCGCCTACCCCCCACTCGTTAAAGAGTCCTGTTGTGTACTCCTTGGGATCCATAGGCGCAGTGGTCGATACGGTGACCACGGCCAGACCTATGCCTTGTTCGGTCCAGAGCTTCTCTCCTAGGAGCTCCATCTCAGCTCTGCTCCTGCGATCCAAGACATTGGCAAAATCATTGACGAAACCCTGGCGCTCGGGAAAAGCGGCAAGGGCAGAACTACCTAACATAAACATGAGGACAAAAATAAGGCTAGCTCGCAGGATCCTGCGACTCGATCTCATTACAAACTCCACCTCTTTCGGCGTATCGATTCGCCGTGGCTCCCAAGGAGCTCTCCCAAGCCATAGTAATGACCAAAACCATAGACCATTGGGTCCGCCAAGGTTAACTCAAAACGGCCATTTTCGCTATACTCTTCACTATAGTGAATCCAGACAACTTCTCCCAGGAACAGATCGTGGCTTCCCAGGGGAATCACTTGGGTGACACGGCATTCTACATTGACCGGACATTCCGCGATCAAAGGCGCCCTCCTAAGATTGCCAGGCAGGGCGGTAAATCCGCATTCCGCGAACTTATCATACTCTCGTCCGCTGATCGTACCACAGATGTCAACAAGTTCCATCTGGCTGGCTTTCGGCATGTTGACCACAAATCCGCCTGACTCTTTAATTATATCATAGGAATGCCGTTCTGGACGAATCCCCAGACTGATGATTGCTGGATCGGAACACGCAACTCCGGCCCACGCTAAGGTGATAATATTCGCTGGACCTGTACTCTGACAGCTCACCAAGACTGGCGGCACAGGATAGAGCCACGTCCCAGGCTTGCGTGTTATCTTCATGGTTTTTCACTCCCCATTCATGATCGCGTGATAGACTTCCTCCCCCTCTATCCAAGTGAAGTCATTGGCCGTAAACTCCTGAACTCTCTGGCGCAATACTTCCATTTCTTGGGGGAACACTACGATGTGAAACGTAACATGCTCTAAATATTCGGTGTCCACGATGGTAACACCTTGAGTCAGTAATTCATTTTGGATCTTTCCTGAATGAACGTAATCAACGGTAATGGAAACCTTCTGGGATAGAACCATGCGTACAATCCCGGCCTTCTGCAGAGCTTCTCGCACAGCCCCGCTATAGGCGCGAATCAACCCGCCTCGCCCTAGAAGGGTGCCCCCAAAATAACGGGTGACCACCACGACGCAGTTTACAACCTGGTGTGCCTTAAGTACTTCCAACATAGGAAGGCCCGCAGTACCACTAGGTTCGTTATCATCACTATATTTCTGAACTTCCTGATTCATACCAAGGATATAGGCGGGAACGTTGTGGGTGGCATTCCAGTGCTCCTTGCGCACCTCTTCAATAAAAGCTTCCGCTTCTTCTTGGGTGTCGACAGTCTTGATGCGGGCTATAAACTTGGACTTTCTCTCAATTAGAGTTATCTCCGCTTCCCTCGCTACCGTCTTGTACTCAACGAGCATTCTACCACCTCGACATAGTGTTCAACATCACTTTGCATCTTCCTTCCCGTTCTGCTATTCTAATCTAGTGAGAGGGGAATCTATACATGGATATTATCAGGCAACTGGCCACAGAGTTAGGAATTAGGCCGCACCAAGTTGAACAAACGGTCTCACTTCTCGATGACGGCAACACCATTCCTTTTATTGCCCGCTATCGCAAAGAGGCCACAGGGGAGCTCGATGAGACGGTAATTAGAGACTTAGCAGAGCGCCTTACCTACCTGCGCAACCTGGAGGAACGCAAGGTAGAGATCACCCGGCTCATTGACAACCAGGAGAAACTCACGCCCGAGCTTACTTCATCCATTCTTGAAGCCACTACACTTCAGGAACTTGAGGATCTTTACAGACCCTTCAGACCAAAGCGCAGGACTAGGGCATCAATTGCCAAAGAAAAAGGACTCGAACCCTTGGCCCTTAAACTCTTAGAGCAGGGTTCTGAGAATCCCGAAGTCTTGGCTCAGTCCTTTATAAGTGACGAGGTGACCACTCGGGAAGAGGCGCTTCAGGGCGCCGGGGATGTACTAGCAGAGAGGATCACCGATGATCCTGCAAATCGTGCCATGATTCGCAAGTTCACCTTTGATACTGGCTTGTTGATCAGTGAAAGAGTGGCAGGCGAAGAGGTTCCTGAAGCGAAGGAGTTTCAAATGTACTTCGAGTACTTCGAGGACGTGGCTAAAATCCCGCCCCACCGGGTTCTAGCCATCAATCGCGGTGAACGCCTCGGCATTTTGAAGGCCAGAATCCAGGTGGATGTGGAAAAAGTCCATGCCCTCTTGACCAAGGAGATTATTACGAACAAGGCCTCTCCCGCAGCGGCTTATCTACTTGCGGCCATTGAAGATGGTTACTCCCGCTTATTGGCACCGAGCCTGGAACGGGATATCCGAAACGCCCTTACCGAGAAGGCAGAAGCCCATGCCATCCAGATTTTTGCCAAGAATCTGGGGGATCTTCTGATGCAAAGTCCCGTACGTGGTCATAGGGTTCTAGGCATTGATCCCGCGTTTCGAACGGGTTGTAAGGTTGTGGCCATAGGCGAGTTTGGCGACCTGTTGGAGTACACCACAATCTATCCCCATGAACCTCAAAAGCGCTGGGAACAAGCTTTGGATACCCTAGATGTTCTCGTTGATAAGCATCAGCTTTCTCTAGTCACTATCGGAAACGGTACGGCCAGCCGGGAAACAGAGCAGCTCGTGGCCGAACTGATTAGAAAACACTGTCCAAAATTGCAGTACCTCGTCGTAAACGAAGCAGGTGCCTCCGTGTACTCCGCGTCAAAGCTTGCTAAGGAAGAGTTCCCTGATTTGGATGTATCGATTCGGGGCGCCGTGTCCATTGCCCGTAGGGTGCAAGATCCCCTGGCAGAACTAGTGAAAATCGATCCGAAATCCATCGGGGTGGGGCAGTATCAGCATGATGTGAATCAAAAGGACCTCACAAACACCTTAGGACTCGTGGTAGAGAGCTGCGTGAATCATGTTGGTGTGGAGCTTAACACTGCATCTAGCGCCCTTTTGAAGCATGTCTCTGGGCTGTCGGCTAAGGTGGCCGATGGAATTATCGAGTACCGGACAAGTAACGGTGTTTTCCAAAAGCGTTCTGAGCTCAAAAAAGTGAAGGGCCTGGGACCAAAGGCGTTCCAGCAGGCTGCAGGCTTTTTGCGGATCGCTAACGGGTCGAAACCCCTAGATAACACTGCGGTCCATCCCGAATCATACCCTCTTGCCCAAAAGATCCTGGAGGAAATTGGCTATAGTGAACAGGACCTTGAGAATCGGGAGACCTTGGTCCAGATTCGGACGAAACTAAGGACCCTCGATGCCAAGAAAGTTGCAGAGAACCTTGCAGCGGGTGAACCTACGGTAAGGGACATTTTAGGGGCCCTAAGCCAGCCTGGACGGGATCCTCGAGATGAGCTTCCCCGTCCCCTCTTTAGAGCAGATGTCCTGAGCATGGAGGATCTAAAACCCGGGATGGTTCTTCAGGGAACCGTACAAAATGTCGTGGATTTCGGAGCCTTTGTGGATATAGGCGTCAAAAAAGCCGGCTTAGTTCACATTTCTCAGCTCAGCGATACCTACGTCAGGCACCCCACCGATTGCGTCCAGGTTGGAGATATTGTCTCGGTGCGCATTCTCGATGTGGAACCACAACTCGGGAGAATAAGTCTGAGCATGAAAACACAGCAGTAATGCGTAGGGGCTACTGCATAACGAACTCCTTGAAGTTCATTGCGCCGTAGCCCCGTTTCTTAACCTGTATTCTACCTTCTCTACTCTACAATAATGGCGAACTGATACCAGTTATGGGAGGCATCAATTAACTCGTCGGCTACATAGTAGCGATCCTTGCCCTTCAATCCACCATCTGCATACCTCGCTCCCCAACTGTTAGGGTCATACACTTCAAAATAGGTGAGGTCATCAACCTCAGCATATCCCTTGACTATAAGGAAATGACCATCGGCATAGTCATAAAAACGGTTTACGCGGCGGTTGGGATCATCCTCCCTACTAATATAGTTCATATCAATGCAAAGGATGGCGATTTTTCCCTCATCGATGACGTTCTTTAAGTCCGCGATTGCCACTTCTTTATCCCGCTCAAGCATCATCGTAGAGTAGGGCTGATCAAGAGATTCGAAGTATCTGAAGAAGATGTTCGTGCGCCACCAGGCGCCATAGGCACGATACATGTTTCTGGCGTCCTCGCCAGTTCCCTCAAACTCTTCATTCGTCCACTTCATAGCCATGGCTGCTGAAGATGGTCCGCAATTGGCGTTGCTGTGCTCACCTGTATTTTTCTGATCGATGTACCAGTCATAGTCCCGGTTATTTCCCACATATTTGTGTAGGACTTCGCCGCCGAACCACTCCTCCAGATTCTCTCGGATCGCTGTTTCTTGCTTAGCAAGTGCACTTCCCACCGAACCAAGAAGCAAGACGAGTACAAAAAGAACGACCAGTCGACTTCTGTGGCTGAATTTCATTCGCATAACATCCCCCTTGTGGCACCGATCATGTTGTGGAACGATACGTGTTAAGAGTCGTCTCGTTTCGATGTCAACCACTCATGAATAGCATGGGCGGCCCGTTTCCCTGCACCCATGGCACTAATAACGGTTGAGGCACCCGTTGCAATATCGCCGCCGGCCCAGACTCCTGGAATGCTAGTGGCCCCCGATTCGTCAACGGTAGCAATGTTACCCCACTTGTTGAGTTCTAATCCTTCCACCCTAGTGGTGAGCAGGGGGTTAGCACCTTGCCCCACAGCCACGATCACTGTATCCACCTCCATGGTGAACTGGGAACCAGGTATTTCCACTGGTCTCCTGCGACCACTGCTATCAGGTTCACCTAGCTCCATCCGGACGCAGTCCATGGCCCGAACACGGAACTTATCGTCTCCGAGAATGCGGGCAGGATTGGTAAGCAACATAAACTGGATTCCTTCTTCTTCAGCGTTCTCAATCTCCTCAAGACGGGCAGGCATCTCCTCGCGGCTCCTACGATAGACAATAAATACCTCTTCGGCTCCGAGGCGAAGGGAAGTTCGAGCCGCATCCATAGCGACATTACCCGCTCCAACCACAGCCACACGCTTTCCGACCTTGATGGGTGTGTCGTATTCGGGGAAGAGATAGGCCTTCATCAAGTTTGCTCTAGTCAGAAACTCATTGGCGCTGTAGACACCATTTAGATTTTCTCCGGGAATGTTCAAGAAATAGGGTAAGCCAGCTCCTGTGGCAATAAAGGCTGCAGCGTATTCGCCTGAACGTAACATTTCATTGAGATCAAGAGTGAGTCCAACGGCAACATTCGTGATTACATTGACACCCAGAGATTTTACGTACTCCACTTCCTCATCGACAATGGATTTGGGCAGACGAAACTCGGGAATCCCGTAGCGCAAAACTCCCCCTGTATCATGAAGGGCTTCGAAGATGTCAACGCCATAGCCATAGCTTGCTAAATCAGCACCACAAGTCAAGCCCGCTGGTCCAGAGCCAATGACAGCTATGCGCTCTTTATATTTAGGTTCACCTTTCGGTGAGCTACCTTCGGTATTCTTCGACTTCTTGGCCAGACTGGCCTGATCAGCCACAAAACGCTCCAGCATTCCAATGGCAATGGGTTGTCCCCTCTTTGCCAAGACACAGACTTCCTCACACTGTGTTTCTTGGGGGCAGACCCGCCCACAAATAGCTGGCAGACTGTTCTTTTCCTTGATTTTTGCATCTGCAGCCTCGAACTCGCCAGCGAGTACAAGCTGGATGAATTCAGGAATAGGGACTTGGACGGGGCATCCGCTGACACAGGGTTTGTGTTTGCAGTTCAAGCAACGCTCTGCCTCCGCCATGGCCATAGCCGGGTCTAACCCTAGAGCTACCTCTTTGAAATCCGCCCCCCGTTCTTTAGGGTTCCTCCTGGGCATCTCAACTCTGGTCTTTTGTGCTCGTGTCATTTATACTTGTTCCCCCCCAATGCTTCGACATCTATGAGAATGCTCTTCTTCATCTCGATAATATCCTTGTCTGACTACCAGTTCATCGAAGTTTACCGCATGTCCATCAAAATCAGGCCCGTCTACACAGGTAAACTTGGTCTCGCCGTTGATGGAAACTCGGCAACCACCACACATCCCTGTACCGTCGATCATGATCGAGTTGAGGCTAACCAAAGTGGGTAGATCATACTCTTTTGTGACTTTACAGGCCGCTTGCATCATTCGGGCAGGCCCAATGGCTATAGCCAGATCGTACGTTTCACCCGTTTCAAGACGCTCACGCAAGGGATCGGTTACCAAGCCCTTGATGCCAGAACTACCATCATCTGTCACTAAAATGATCTCGTCGCTCAAGCTTTGCACTTCGTCTTGTAGAATCAACAAATCCTTAGTGCGAGCACCGAGAATCGAGACAATCTCGGCCCCTTGTTTGCGGTATGCACGTAAGAGTGGTAGCATCGGTGCAACGCCAATTCCACCCATCACAGCAATGACACGATCTACGTCCTTAATTTCCGTGGCAGATCCTAAGGGGCCAAGTACGTCCTTCACCATATCTCCCACCTGGATATTCACTAAATCCCTCGTACTTTTGCCCACGGCCTGAATGATTAGTGTAAGAGTTCCGCGCTCTGCGTCATTATCACAGATAGTCAGAGGTATCCTTTCCCCAACATCTGACACTCGAACCATGACAAAATTACCAGCCCGGGCCTTAGCGGCCACTAGGGGAGCTTCAACAACCATTCTATAGATATTTTCTGCTAATAGGTCTTTTTCAAGTACCTTAAACATTACATCCACCTCCTACTGATGCTTACCTTTGTAAAACGTCCACTGCTAACATTATATTGTATTTTGATGAAGGACTGCAACCCCCGGGCGCCATTTACGGATCAGTGGCTAAACCCAAGCGGGGACCCAACAATAACCATTTCTCAGCTAAGTGAGGCCCAGTAGCTATTTCGCTAGTTATTATCCAGTATAGGTACAATCGTTTTTGTTAAGAAAATATTTTTTCGACAGGAATTCTTGTGCCAATGAACAATTATAGTTAGAGATATTAACTGTTGGGGAGGTACTCACTTTTATTGGGAGGTGAAGATGGAGGCAAGAATAATGTGCTGCTGAATGAACACGAAAGAACATTAAAGGGAGGTTTTACACTTGAAGAGACACAATAGGAAGACCGTTTTAGTACTAGCTACTATGTTTGCACTTGTTTTGGCCTCTTTTACTGTCAGTGCAAGCGCACCTGCTATAGAGTTCCCTCTCGATGCAGAACAATACATTAACACGTACATGGTGGCTAATCCCTCGAGTTTGGACATTAGCCTGCGCTCCGATACGTATTCCAACTCTGTCATCATTAACACCATGGAAGGGCTCATCCGCATGGAAGAGCGGGACGGCGAGTATTTTCAAGCGCGCGGTGATGCTTATAAGTGGGAAAGCAATGAAGATGGTACCGTTTGGACGTTCTACCTCGGCGAAAACAAATGGGAAGATGGAGTACCTGTAACGGCCCACGACTATGTCTACTCCCTACGGAGAAGTTCGCTGCCTGAAACCGGTTCGCCAAATAGCTACTTCTTGGCCCCCATTAAGAACTTTAACGAAGTGAATAGTGGTTCTATGGCTATCGAGGAATTAGGCGTGAAAGCTCTCGACGATAAGACTCTAGAGATCACCCTCAGTGAGCCTTTACCCTCCTTCCTGTCTATGATCGATGCCACCATTTACTACCCACAACGTCAGGACAAAATTGAGGAGTGGGGCGAGCGCTATGGTTCTGAAGCTCAATACACCATCTCCAATGGTCCATTCAAGGTCCACAGATGGGTTCACAATAGCGTAGTTGAGATTGTCAAGAACGATCAATACTGGGATGCTGACAATGTCAACCTCGACAGAGTTACCTGGTCAATTATGCCCGATGAAACCACGTACTACAACGCTTTTGAAAGCGGCGAAATCGACTTTGTAGGTACAGGCGCACAAGAATGGATTGACCGTTTTCAAAGAAGAGATGACGTAACCTTCAATTCCTACACGTCTGCCACGATCACCTATTCTTTCTTTAACGCGGAGGACGAGCTGTTCCAAAACGCCAATGTCCGTAAAGCGTTTATGCTGGCTATTGACCGCGAAGACATCAACGAAATGGCATTTGGTGGGCTTAGAGTTCCCACCTACGGCTGGGTTGTACCAACCATTTCTGTTGGCAACATTAACTACCGGGAAGCAGCCGGGGACATCATCCAAGAGATGATTGATGAGCTTAAGGCTGAAGGAAAAACTGCCAAAGACTTATTACTCCAAGGCATGGAAGAACTCGGCCTAGGTAACGATCCTTCTAAGCTGAAGGTCACATTCAACCTTGCCGGAACGGACCAATGGTTCCGTAACCTAGGTGAGTATCTGCAGCAAGTTTACGGCTATGAGTTAGGTGTTAACCTTGAAATCAACTTCTCCGAATGGGGTATTTTCTACGACAACGTTCAGAAAGGAAACTACCAAATCGGCTTCATGGCATGGGGCGCATATTACAATGATCCATATGATGTTCTCAGCCTATTTGTGTCCGACTATGACATGATCGAAACTGGATGGGTCAACAAGGAATATGATGAGTTGATCTTCAAGGCCGCAGTAGAAATGGATGAACAAAAGAGACTCGATTACTACATTCAAGCCGAGAACATCCTACTGCGAGAGGAGGCCGTCGCATCGCCACTGGCCACTTCTCGAGTCAACCAATTTGTGAGAAACTATGTCCACAATTACGCAACACTTGGCTTCTCCAATATGGGCTTTAAGTACGTCTACACATCTGGCAGATAGTGATTTGACAGATCGTACCAAAGAGTAAATTGCCATGGCAATCATTGCCGGTACCTTTTGGCAAGTCGATTGCCATGGCTTTTTTAGCCTCGAGGACATAAGAAAAGGAGGCAAATCCGTGCTCAGATATATTGCAAGACGAATCGGGTACATGTTTATTACCCTCTCCATCATTGTTACTGTGACTTTTTTCTTGATGCGTGGCATCCCAGGCGATCCTTTAGCCCATATGGCTCGAGGCTTACCCGAACAAACTAGGGCCAACTACTATGCGAAATATGGACTAGACCAACCACTGTTCAACCAGTACTTGGTTTATATTAAGAATTTGCTCCAAGGAGACTTGGGAGAAAGCGTTGTGTACCCTGGCCGTCAGGTCAGCGAGACGATCGTAACAACGTCCCCCGTATCAGCCCAAATCGGTGGTATTGCCCTGGTTATCGGCGTATCAATAGGGATTTTTCTTGGAATTATAGCTGCACTCTATAAAAACAAATGGCCTGATTATATCGTCATGTTTATCGCCATACTTGGTGTGACAATTCCAGTTTTTGTGCTGGCCGCCTTATTCCAGTATTTCTTCGCGGTTAGGCTTGGGTGGTTCCCCACTTCTGGATGGGGACAACCCAAACACATGGTGCTACCCATCATGGTTTTGGCTCTTGGGCCCATTGCCACGTACGCCCGTTACTTTAAATCTAGCATGCTTGACACCCTCAACCAGGATTATGTACTCACAGCCCACTCCAAGGGCTTAAGCAGATTCAATGTAATTCGCAAGCATGTCTTGCGCAACTCCGCTTTGCCGTCCATCACGCTCTTGGCTGGACGCATCGTCGGTATTTTTACTGGCTCCTTCTTGGTTGAACGTATGTTCAGTATCCCTGGTATCGGGTTTTATTATATCAGTTCAATTAATAACAACGATTACTCCATGATTCTAGGGACAACGATTTTTTATGCCGTACTCTTTGTCGTCGCGCAACTTCTTGTTGATCTAATCTACATGCTAGTGGATCCGCGAATTCGCGTTGCGCCAGACAAAAACTAGGGGGGTTAGCGTTGCAAAACCTGACAAGAGAACAGTTTACGCATATTGGAATTGAAGTAAGCGATGCAGAAAGAATAGGCCGACCACGAGTCAGTTACCTTAAAGATGCCTGGCGTAGATTTCGAGAGAACAAGATTGCCACTTTAGCCTTGTTCATTTTGGCCATCATGATCTTCTTCGTGATCTTTGGACCTGCCATCAGCGGGTATGACTATGCCCACATCGATGGCAAAGTCCGAAACCTGCCTCCAAGTAGTGATCACTGGTTTGGAACAGATCAATTAGGCCGAGACCTCTTTGCTCGCGTATGGCAAGGCGGGCGCATTTCCATGGTCATTGGGCTTATTGGTGCCTTTGTTTCTTCATTTATTGGATGTATCTACGGCGGCGTTTCTGCTTATTTCGGTGGCATTGTAGACGATATCATGATGAGGATTGTGGAGGTTCTTATTAGCGTACCCTATTTGATCGTCGTTATTTTGTTGTCCGTTATCTTACAGAGCAATAGCATTTGGACACTGATTCTAGCTATGACTCTAACTGGCTGGTGCGGCATTGCCCGCATTGTGCGGGGGCAAATGCTGCAGATCAAAGCCCAGGAATATATTATGGCAGCCCGAGCCCTAGGCGTGAGACCTTGGAAAATCATTGTGAAGCACATGATTCCCAATACCCTAGGGGTAGTGCTGGTGGCCATCACCTTTGATATCCCTGGTTACATTTTCGGCGAAGCATTCCTGAGCTTCATTGGCCTTGGAGTGCAGCCCCCCAATACCAGCTGGGGTGCTTTGGCCTCCAGTGCCCAAAGTCGCTTTATCTTCTATCCCTATCAATTGCTATTCCCTTCATTGATGATTGCCCTAACGATGCTATGCTTTACGCTCATTGGTGATGGTCTAAGGGATGCTCTGGATCCGCGCTTAAGGAAGTAGGTGGAATTATGGATAAACTTTTATCAGTCAAGAACCTCAGGGTGTCGTTTAACACCTATGTAGGAGAAGTCCAGGCCGTCCGTGGAGTTGACTTTGAACTCCAGAGCGGTGAAACCCTGGCCTTTGTTGGCGAGTCTGGTTGTGGCAAGACTGTTACAGCTAAAGCTTTAATGCGCCTCTTACAAGAACCATTCGGGACAATCAAAGAAGGCTCAGAGATCGTCTACCATGGCGAAAATGTCCTAGCCATGGACAAAAAGCGCCTACAAAAATATAGGGGCAACGATATAGCCATGATTTTTCAAGACCCTATGACCTCACTTAACCCCACCATGACCTGTGGAAAACAAATTATGGAGAGCCTCATTTTGCACAAAGGACTTAACAAGGTGGAAGCCCGTGCTGAGGCCATAGAGATGCTCAGAATGGTCGATATCCCTGACCCTGAGAAGAGGGTAGATTCGTATCCCCATCAGCTGTCAGGAGGAATGCGCCAGCGAGTGATGGTTGCCATCGCCCTATCTTGTCAGCCTAGAATCTTGATTGCAGATGAACCAACAACAGCCCTAGACGTTACAATCCAGGCTCAGATTTTAGACCTCTTGTCCGAATTAAAAGACAAGCTAAACACCGCCATCATCTTGGTGACCCACGACTTAGGTGTGGTCGCCCACTTAGCGGATCGCATTCAAATCATGTACGCCGGACACATTGTAGAGAGGGGCAAAGCTTCTGAGGTCTTTTATAATCCTCAACACCCTTACACCTGGGCCCTGCTCAGTTCTGTCCCGACCCTTGCATCCCACGCAAAACAGGAGTTGTACTCTCTCAAGGGCACACCTCCTGATCTGATTCTGCCCTTAAACCATTGCCCATTCGCGGCACGCTGTGAACATTCTATGAAGATTTGCCGCCAAGTGCAAAGCATCACTTTAATAT
>DIPH01000024.1:0-20180 GCA_002424045.1 Firmicutes bacterium UBA5493
TGCCTTCTTTGACAGTCTGAGAGGAACCTGCGGGTTCCTCTTTTCTACTAGCTTTCTTTGTAATGGATCCACTTGACAACTTCTTTGAACGAAGCGTTCTTACCATACATGAGCATCCCAATTCGGAAAATTTTCGAAGCCAGGAGAATTATCACCCAGGCTGTTAGTAGCAAGAGCGCGGCTGAGCCCAACGTTTGCCAGAGTGGCACCACTGTCAAGCCGCTCCGTAGCATCATAATGGCAGGGCTGGTGAAAGGAAAGATGCTGGCAAATACAGCGATGGTTCCATCTGGGTTGCTGATGACAGGACCTAGGAACAAAAAGGAGAGGGCAGGTAGCATAATCACTAGGCTTTGGGAGTTGCTGGCGCTTTGTAGATCTTCCATGGTAGCCCCGAGCCCTACAAAGAGGGCACTATAGAGGAGATAGCCCCCTAGACCAAAGAAGAGAATGACTGGAACGTCTACGGCCGCCAGGGCTTCCATGATCGAAAAATCCCAGAAGTAGCGGGCGATGGGTAAGCCTATAGCAATCCAGAAGATTAATTGCATGAGGCCCAAGAGGAAATGCCCGAGAATTTTACCCTGCATGAGCTGAACCGAACGAACCGATGACAATACAACCTCGGCCATGCGGTCTCTCTTCTCCTGCAAGGCGCTCTGCATGAGCATCGTCCCTGAGGTAAGGATCAGGAAAAAGACCAAAACAGTGAAAACCATAGCTACAATCATGTGCATCGTTTGTGGTTCGAGCTCCTCATCCAGGGCCACTTCTCTAACCTGGGCAGGTGCATTTACGAAAGCGAGTTGCTCAAGGCTTATGTCGGAATGAGCTAGACGGATTTGCTGTAAGAGGGCTGTAAGCGAACCCTTGACCGTACTCAATGTCTCCATACTACGGTCGTTATAGACAACATCGATCTGACCTGTGGTAATAAAACTCTGATCCAGGGTAAAGTAACCGCTGGAATTGGTGTCCCTGACGACATCTGCTATAGAACCACTATCTTGGTGTTCTTTAAGGGCAATGTTTTCTGGAAGTAGAGCTTGGAGGCTGGCGAGCTCCCCGAGATGATCCACAACATAATATGTGCTCAAAGAGGGCTGGTTCAAGCGATCGAGCAAGATGGGGACTCCAGCAAAGAGGCCCATCAGCACAGGTGTTAACAGAAGGCCGATGATAAACTGCTTATTGGTCAGGTTACGCGTAATTTCCCAGTTGGCGATCTTCCAAAGACCCTTCATAACTGGCACCTCCTTGGGCTACATTGACGAAAATGTCATGAAGTGACGGCCGGGTTATGGTTAAGTCCCGCACGTCCAGACCTGAGGGAAGAGCTTGGACAAAATCCAGGGGCTTTATGCCATCCTTCAGGGTATAACGATAGCGTTCCTCGGCGAGCTGTTCCACGCTTTCTACCATGTGAGTTTCAAGGACAGCTTCCTTAGGAGCGGATGATAGCAAGTCTACCCTGAAACTTCCGTAACGTTCCTTAATGGATTCGAGGTTTCCTTTGACGACTTCTTTGCCCTTGTGGATGAGGAAAATCTCGTCACAAAGTGCCTCCACAATATTCATCTGGTGGCTCGACAGAAGGACAGTGGCACCAGAGTTGGCCAGTGCCCGAATTTCCTCTTTAAATATGTCCTGACTCACTGGATCTAGGCCTGAAAATGGCTCATCGAGCACGATAAACTTGGGCTCGTGCAGAATTGACGCTATAAATTGCACCTTTTGAGCCATACCTTTGGAGAGCTGTTCAACCTTTTTATAGGCATAGTCTTCCAGTTCGAACTTCCTAAGCCAGAGCATGGCACGTTCCTTTGCCTGAGCTTTGGGTACATCTTTCAGACCCGACAAAAAGAGCAGAATGCTCATTACTTTGGCTTCTTTGTACAATCCTCGTTCTTCGGGTAAATAGCCGATGGTGGAGAAGGGTACTCCTTTGGTTTTTACACTGTTATCGGTAAAATAGATATCTCCCTGGTCAGGGGCAGTTATGCCCATAATCATGCGGATGATAGTCGTCTTGCCTGCTCCATTAGGCCCTAGGACCCCGAGGATCCTCCCTTGGGGAGCTTCAAAAGACACGTTGTCCACCACAGCAGTTGAACCGTACACTTTGCGTATTCCTTGTACCTGTAAACCGTCCATGTGCTTTCCTCCCTCTACGAAATCTAGAACCAAAAGACCATTGTAACTTGTGCCGTTACTTCAACTTCGCCTGGGTTGATACTCGTCGTAGCACCCCTGTCGAAGCCAACACCCATCACCTGCAAGGATTCATTCTTGGCCACATAGGTGCCGTACTCTTCATGTACGCTCACAATTCCACCTATGGTCTCCCCTGCGGTTTTTGCCATCACGTCAGCTTTGCCTAAGGCTTGTTCGATAGCAATTTCAAGGGCTCTGAGCTGCATCTCCTCCTTGTCTGCCAGGTCAAAGGTCACGTTTTGCACCTGATTGGCTCCTGCCGCAACTGCGGCATCCACAATCCTGCCGACTTGGTCAAGGTTCTTGGTGGAAATTGTTATGCAATTATGCACGTTGTAGGTGGTAGCAGCGGGCCGTATTGTTCCTGCGCTGAAAGCATCACTATAGCTGTAAATGTTGTAACCGCTGGTACTAACGGCAGAGCTTTCGAGGCCCAAAGACTTGAGGGCTTCAAGGACACTTGCCATGCGCTCTGCATTTTCCGATACGGCATTTTTCACCGAGGCACCGGACGTTTCTACACCTAAGGCGATGTGGGCGGTATCGGGGGCTGCGGTGATTAGGGCATTTCCTGTGACCTGCAAACGGCCACTGTCTTCAGGGATGCTGGCTGCAGTTACGGTTCCTAGAGCGAAAACACAAATCAAAACAAGACTGAGACTAATCGTTCTCAATGATTTCATCAGATTTCTCTCCCTCAACAAGTATAGTCTTTTCCGCTAAAACCGCAGTAGTCTGGCCTTCGTGTATGAATGTACCTTCCAACACGAGACGGTACAAACCGGGTTCAACGGGGATCTGCACAGACAAAGAGCTTTGTCCAAGGATTTCTTCCTCGTGCACCATACGTTCACCTGCTAGAATTTGCTCCTCCTTCACTTCTTTCCAGATGGCCAAACGGAGCTCCTGGTTCTCGGCCCACTCACTGGGGGGATAGGCGCCGAACGCAAGCTTAACTTGCTCTCCAGGATGGTAGACTTCTGGTTCTGGAAGCATAGCTATGCTAAAGGTTTGCATCCGTAGCATCTCTGTGGGTTCTAGTGTAGATGGGGGAAGAGGGACGGGAGTGAACATGGTGTGCAGCATGAACGCTAGGACCACTGTGGCGGCCGCACCGAACAAGAACGGTTTACGCTTCCAGGGACGTTTTGCCGTTTCAGGCTGCAATTGGCTGGAGATTTTTCCCCACAAGGCATCGGCTGAACCAGACCATTCGCTGTTCTCTTGTAGGGTTTGTTCAATCTTCTCTTCAAACGTCTTCATTTTGGCCACCTCCTTCTAATGCTGCAATGTGTTTTTTCAGGCGTTGCCTTGCCACATAGAGGCGAGACTTCACGCGAGATCCTGGAATGCTCAAGGTTTCTGCAATCTGGGCTTCCGTCAGCCCGGAGATATATTTGAGTAAGAGGGGAAGACGGTGATTATCATCGAGTTCATTAATGGCATGAAACAGTGTGTCAATTCCCTCCTTGTCTAAAGCATGTTCCTCAGGCGCATAGCCCCTGTGAGGATTGGGCTCCTCCACTTCGTAGGGCAGATGACCTCGATCCAGGCGATCTTTGGTGCGCTTGGCCTTGTTCACCACGATTTTCGTGAACCACGGTTTGAAAGGTCTCTCGTCTTGAAACGAGTCCAGTGAGCGAAAGGCTTGTAGGAAGGCTTCTTGAACCGCGTCTTCGGCCGTTGCCCAATTGCGTGTAATCAGATAGGCTAGGCGTATGGCACTATCTACATGGCCCCTGAAGATTTGCTCCAGAGCATCTTCGTGACCTTGTTTGGCACGCCTTATAAGCTCTTGTTCTGTGATTTGCAATGCGTTCCCCCTTTTCAGGCCTTCACTTTATATATCCTTCGATAGAGCCAAAAGTTGACGTTCCTTTGTTAAGAGAAAATTAACTTAACTAGCAGGGATTATTATAAACTTGTCGAAGATCCCATTCGTGTGCGTTTGGCAGAACGGAAGCGTAGCGCTTTCCTGGGGGTGAATGAGGTTCAGATGGAGACGCAACCTAGTCTAACTGCACCAGAATTTGAGATCGAAGACAAGACAATTCGAACCTTGATGGGAGTACTCTATGAAAAGAGCTCCAGGGAAGAGCAGCATTCACGCCGAGTAAGTGGTTACTGTTTTGCCCTAGGGACACAATTGGGACTGAGCCTAGAACAAAGGATTCAACTAGGGAAAATAGGTTTGCTTCATGATATCGGTAAAATCTCCATACCAAACACGATCCTTGACAAGCCAGGGCATCTCTTGCCCACGGAGTGGCAAGAAATCCACCAGCATCCCGTGAACGGCCATCGTTTTCTCAGTGCCGTGGTGGGCATGGATGAAGTGGCCGAAACGGTGCTGGCCCATCATGAGCGGTATGATGGCGAGGGCTATCCCCATGGTCTTAGGGGGCAGCAGATTCCCCTCAATGCACGAATTGTTGCTGTGGCCGATGCTTATGATGCTATGGTGAGCGCTCGTCCCTATCGCAATTGTCTCACCCACGAGGAGGCAATCGAAGAGTTGAGGCGGGGGACAAAGAAGCAATTTGACCCCGAGGTTGTCCAAGCATTTTGTGATCTTATGGATGGCGCCAGTGAAGTGCCGAAGCCTAGTAAAAGCTTGCCCCCTCGAGCCTGAGTTTTTGCTCCCAAATGGATTGTAGCTCTAGGACCTCATCTTTATAGTTCTTTGCGGTAAGATCCTCAGCGTAGGGGAGTTCATCGATGATGCTCAGCGTGAAGTCTTCTTGGCCCCCTTCGTTCCAATCCGTCTGTAGTTCGTGATTAGGATGAGAACCGAAATTCAATTGGAATATAGCCCGGTTCATGCCGGCTTTTAGGTTCGTGGTTCCTTCCAAGTAATACTTGTGTGTTACCTTAGATTGAATGCTAAAGACACCCATGGCCGGCTTCATACGCCGGTATTGTTCTTTCAGTTCTTTTTTGCGATCCATCTAGTAACCCATCTCTTTCAGTACCCGAGATAAGGTGCGCAAGCGCTCGCCAATCAGTTCACCGTCGTCAGCGAGGACTTGTCTGAAAAGCTCCATGTCGTCATTGATCATCTCGTTGTCGATGCAGACAGCTACCGTCATGGCATCGCCCTGTAAGCCTATGCGGTCGATGATAGGGTTGGCAGAGTCGTAGAGATGCTCAAAGCGATAGGCCTCATCAAAGTGTAGCTTGGAACGGCAAATTAAGATGGCCAGATCAAGAACCCGGTGCAAAGGCAGCTCCTCAGATTGGCGAGACCAGCGTTCTCCTGTATGCCGCCAGACCTTAGCTGAGATGTCCACTTTTCCCCGTTCATTCCACTGGGCCAAACCCAGCGATAGACCCTTGGCATCGGACTTGTACGCTTGCCGTCCGTCAACGTTGCTGTAATCTTCACTCACGATGACGGGCTTGTGTTTTAAGGTGGTTGGAATCTTCATTTGCATACCCTCCAAATATCGAACTAGTAATTTAGTAAAGTATTGAATTACTGAATTACTGAATCGAGTATAGATCCGAGGACTCATTATGTCAAGCGTAACCCAGGAAATAGCAAGAAGATCTAGAACCTAAAGGAAAGATAATCAAAGGAGAGGTGCATAGTTCAATGAAAAAGATCGCGATTGTTAGCTTCAGAGGAGAAATGCCATGCTTTGTCCATGCTTTGCTCAACGTTTGGAATTATCATGAAAGGGGCTATGAAGTTGTGTTAATCGTAGAAGGAGCATCAGCAGCGAGGATTGCTGATATTTCTAGCGCGCCCCAAGGCAAGCTTTGGGAGAAGATTAAGGAAGCTGGCCTAATTCGCTCGGTCTGTAAGGCTTGTGCAGCGCAAATGGGTACACTGGCCGAAGCAGAAGCGCAGGACCTTCCCATTGATGCGGCTTTATCCGGTCATTCGGATTTAGAAGTCTTTAGTGCCGCGGGTTTTGAGATTATCCTATTTTAGGGAGGCGGGGCCTATGTCCATTGATGCGAGAGAGATTCAAGAAGCACGAGTGGTTGCCAAGGAAGTCCTGACTCTTCTTGGCGAGGTAGATAGACACCTGAAGAGCGCACGTAATTGGGGTTTCTATGACATGCTCGGAGGTGGCCTCTTGTCGAGCTGGATCAAGCATGGGAAAATTGATAAGGCCGAGGCGCTTCTCAGAAGGGTCGCGTCTAAACTTCAGCGTCTGCAGAAAGAATTGTCCGATGTATATGTCGGCCTCGGTCCGCAAGTCAGTATTTCGGGTTTTGAGCGGTTTATGGACATTGCTTTTGACAACATCATCTCAGACTGGATGGTGCAAAGCAAGATTCACGATAGCCTGGCCCAAGTCGCCCGAGTTCGGGCTGAGGTGGAACAAGTGCTGCGAACCCTAGACCGCCTTGAAAGGGAGTACGGGAATTAGATGCACGTAAAGGGGGATATCTATGTACTTGAATTGCTTTGATGATGTTAAGAAGCTCACCACAGAGTTGGTGAAAATTCCGAGCATAGTCAAAACCAGCGGTGAAGCGGAGTGCGCAAGAAAGATCCACGAGTTCTATTGTCAACTGCAATATTTTAAGGATCATCCGGAGTATCTACTGCTTCAGCAAACACAAGATGATGAGATAGAGAGACATAACGTGTTGGCCATGGTCAAGGGGACGAAAGGCAGTTCCAATAGGACCATTATTCTAATGGGCCACTTGGACACCGTAGGGATAGATGATTTTGGAACCCTCAAGGCCCATGCATGTGATCCAGAAAAACTTCCTGAGCTCCTCAAAGAACTGAGGCTCGATGAGGATGTTATCGGGGATATCGATTCTGGGGAGTACATGTTTGGGCGTGGGGCCCTCGATATGAAGTCTGGCGTAGCTGGACATATGTGGCTAATTCGCTATTTTTCCCAGCATCCTGAAGAACTGGATGGAAACATTATTGCTGTATCTGAATGTGATGAAGAAGACAATGGACATGGGATCATCTCAGCGCTCAAAGTACTGAAAGGGTGGAAAAAGCGCCATGGCTTGGAGTACATAGCAGCCATTAATGCTGATTATTCTACACCCTATCATGAAGAAGATGAAAACAGGTATGTCTACTTCGGGACCATCGGGAAGCTGCTCCCATCTTTTTATGTGGTAGGGAAAGAGACGCATGTGGGGCAAGCCTATGGCGGACTTGATCCAAATCTTCTGGTGGCAGAATTGACAAGACTCATCGACTTAAACCCCGATTTATGCGATGAGGCCCAGGGCGAAGTCACCATTCCCCCCATTTCTTTGAAGCAAACCGATTTTAAGGATACCTATACTGTGCAGACGGCCATCGCAGCGTATGTGTACTACAACTTCTTCACCCATAGCATGAGCCCGAAAGAGGTTATGGAGGTCATGAAAGAGAAGGCTATTGAAGCCTTTGATAATATCGTGAAGTACACAAATGAGTCCTACAAGAGATTCTGTCAGGTGGCAGGACACGTTTATACTGAACGCCCGTGGAAGACGAGGGTCTTTACTTGGGAAGAATTTTATGGCCAATTGGCTGAAGAACATGGCGAAACATTCGAGAAGCATCTTGAGCAATTCATAGCCCAAATGCATCGAGACGATCCCGCCATGGACTTAAGAGATTTTAGCGTAAGAATTGTGGAAGAGGCTTGGTCGTGGGCCAAAGATAAGAGCCCGGCCATTATCGTCTATTATTCTTCCACGATGTACACAAATCTTGAAATGACGGGGAAGACCGAAAATGAGAGACGGCTCATGGACAGTGTTACCGCCTCCGTAAAGGAGCTACAAGAGTACTCCGATAAACCGGTTGTGACCAAAATGTTTTATCCCTATATCTCCGATTCGAGTTTTATGGCTCTTGGGGGTGATAGGGAAGATCTTGGAGCTCTGCAGTACAATACCCCGGCTTGGGGGCCAAAGTACACACATCCTATCGAGGATATAGCCGAAATTAATGTTCCCGTGGTGAACATCGGAACCTATGGCAAAGATGGGCATAAGCTCACCGAAAGAGTCCACATGAAACACACATTTGAACATGTTCCAAATATCACCTACAATGCGCTCAAGAGGCTTTTAGCTTAGCTTTACCTTGTTTAGCCCTCGGGTCAAACACCTGGGGGCTGTTTTTCTTGACAAATATATCGGGGAATGATATGTTTCTAGTAGATATATCCAATATGGATATATTGTAACTGGAGGTAGTGAAGGATGGGAGGTTCTATGACTATTTCACACATGGAAACACTGACCGATAATGTTTACTTTATCTTAGTTAGTCTGCTTACAGACAAACATGGATACTTAATTATGCAAAACATCGAAGAGGTTACGGGGGGAGCATTCGTGATTGGTCCTGCGTCACTTTACACGAATCTCAAAAAGCTCCTGAAGGCAGGGCTCATCCACGAGAAACCGGGAGAGAAGAGCAACCAGAAGGTATATGGTATCACATCCCGAGGTGTAGAGGCCCTGAAGAGTGAAGTGAAACGGAAAGAACAGATGGTCACATTGGCAAAAAGGGCCTTAGCTACCCTAGATGGAGGCGAGGAGTAGATGAAACACAAATACGTCATGATTAGTGGCTTTGCATTTGGCGAAAAGGCTGATATGAAGAAACTCAAGAGGCTAGCCAGCCAGGGTTGGATCCTTGAAGGTCTCACACCCTTTTTCTATAAACTAAGAAAAGGAGAGCCCGCAAATATCGACTACAGTTTAGATTACCGATCAGACTACGATGAAGAGTATTTCAAGATCTTTCAGGAGGCCGGTTGGATCCATAGGGCAACCCATGCCGGCGAAATGCACATATTTTCTGCGCCAGAGGGGACAACTCCGCTCTATCTGGATCCGGACGAACAGTCGGAACAGTACCTGCCCATGATCAAGGGAACGGCTAAAGGCAGTGCCAGCTCCTTTGCCATTAGCTGTCTCTTAGCAACATTGTGGCACTTCATAGGCCCCACTGGTTGGATATCGCATATTCTCATGGCCTTGTGGATTCTAGTCTGGATCGTTTTCGTATTCAACTTCTTGCCCTGTATGGGCTTCTTGTTTCGCAGAATACGCATGGCACGGCAAGCGCGATAAGAGGTATTGCAGTGACCATATAGAAACAGCCTTGGGTTATTGGGGAAATGTAGCGCTGAGCGAAGGTTAAAAGGGGAATGACGGTGACAACACTTCTCGTAATTATATACATAGCGTTTATCAGCCTTGGGTTACCTGACTCTATTTTGGGTAGTGTTTGGCCTGTCATTAGAATGGATCTATCTGCGCCGGTGAGTCTAGTGGGTTATGCAGCCATGACAGTAAGTGCAGGTACGGTCATTTCTAGCCTGCTGAGTAATCGTTTGGTCGCCCGTTTCGGTACGGCTAAGGTGACAGTCGTCAGTGTGGCTATGACTGCCCTGGCCCTGCTTGGCTACTCCTTGGTGGGCCATGCAGCCTTTCTATTCTTGTGGGCGATCCCCCTTGGATTGGGTGCCGGCAGCGTCGATGCTGCCTTAAACAACTTTGTGGCACTTCATTACAAGTCTATGCATATGAACTGGCTGCACTGTTTTTGGGGCGTGGGGGCCACGGCGGGCCCGCTGATTATGTCCTTGTTCTTGCTCCAGGCTGGCGGCTGGAGAACAGGTTATCTCGTCATTTCTGGACTTCAATTTGCTCTCGTTGTCGTCTTGCTTACGACCATGAGACTCTGGGAAGGCAAAGACCCTAGTCCATCTAGGACAACGCAACAGGGCCAAAGAGTGTTGACGAACAAGGAGGCTCTGGACCTTCCCAGTGTGAAACTGGCCCTGGTGTCCTTTGTGTTCTTTAGTGTCACGGAGGCCACAACGGGTCTTTGGAGCAGTACTTACCTGGTTGGTGTTGAAGGGATGGCGGCCACAGCGGCAGCCAGATGGACTGCGTCCTTCTACGCGGGGATTACACTTGGTCGCTTGTTCTCTGGCTTTTTGTCCATCAAGATGGAGAACTCTGTCTTGATTCGCAGTGGTCAACTCGTTTGTGTTCTAGGAGCTTTGCTCCTCTTATGGCCACTGCCTCCTACAGTCTCAGCCCTGGGCTTTACCGTGATTGGATTGGGAACTGCTCCCATATTCCCAGCAATGCTCCATGAGACTCCCAGTCGATTTGGTTCCCGCGCCTCTGGGGCTATCATGGGTCTGCAGATGGCTTTTGCCTATACCGGAGGCACCTTGGGGTCACCACTTTTCGGGGCTTTGGCCTCCACCACATCGTTGAATCTATTGCCCTTTTTCTTACTCGCCGCGATTGCCATTATGCTAATTGCCTCAGAGCTTCTGAACAAGCGTATGGCGGTTAGCGATAAAGCGGATTAAACGTTACGCATGGTAGAAACGGTCCAAGAGGTGATTGTTGTGTCTATGGATCGTTTCTTTCGCGGTCGCTTTGGAAAAACTAGTCACCGCGGAATATCTTCGGAGATGACATCTGTCTCAGATACATGATCGGTCCAAGCAGAACCACTTGACAAGGAGAATCTGACGTTATGTAGAATTCTACCAAAACAAGTGGGGTGGCTGACATGAGAGTCTTCATTCGAAGGATTTATCTTTTAGCACTCGTGTTTGTACTCATCGGCGGGCTTAATACCATGGTAGGTGTTCGACATGTTGAAGGACAGCTTCGAGGGGATATTGAGGAGACCATTACGTTCAAACTGGATTACGTTATGGGTGAAACGAGCCGACGTTTACTCAACGTGGAAAAGACACTCGATGCAACGGATGTTGTCATTGCTATGGAGACAGACGAGACTAAGGTCATCCAATTCTTCAACGATTTGCTTAGGGATAACGACTCTTTTCTGGCGATCTATTTTGGCATCGCCGAGGATCATGTGCTATATGCCAATAGAGACTTTGCGTGGGACCCCGTAGACCCCACGATACGACCTTGGTACCAGGCCGCCACGCGTGAGGGGAAACTTATTTTTACGCATCCCTATGTGGACGCCGCCGCAGACCGCTGGGTCCTCACCATGGCAAAACCCGTCTATGACCAAAATGGTCAATTGGTCGGGGTATTAGGCGTTGATGAGTCCCTAGAAGGCATGCTAGCGTCTCTAGAAATGGCCAAGCCATCAGAGCATGGGCATGTCTTTGCTTTTGATGCCACTGGACAAGCCTTGCTTGGTGACCAAGTGGATGATGAGAAAGCTGGTCTTATGGATGCTCATTTGATCGAACACATGCTGTCTGAACCAAGGGGTCTTCTCTTTACCACCGTTGGTGAAGAGGACGGTTATCTCAGGTGGGAGGCCGTGGGCCGCTCGGGAATAGTCTTGGGGCTCTTTGCGCCCCTCAGCGATTTTCTTGACTATGGGGTTTTGATGGCGCAAGTTACAGGCACAACCCTCCTTTCCCTTACCCTCCTAGCAGTGGTGATCTTCGTCTTTCAGCGCCAGTTCATTACTGGACCTATGCGGCAGCTAGATCGAGATATTATGGCCATTTCCATAGATTCTGACGTAACATACCGACTTCCACCCCGAAAAAGGAGTCCCTTTGAGCACTTACGGACAACCATTAACGCGACTTTGGACAAGGTTCAAGAGCACTTTGAGAGCATTGTCCATCAACAAGAAGAACTCACGGCCGCCTATGGCCAGCTCGTTGCCCACGAAAAACAGCTCCAGGAGCAGTACCAAGAGATTAAGAGTGATGAGGAACACATTCAATTTCTGGCACATCACGATGTCTTAACTGGCCTGGCCAATCGGCGGAAATTCGAGGAAGACCTCGAGTGGCTTTTGGCTACTGGGAAAGTCGGCTCTGTTTTGCACTTGGATATTGACAATTTTAAGCATGTCAACGATACCTTAGGTCATGTTTATGGAGATATGGTACTCCGTCATTTGGCCCATACCCTCCAGAGCAGTCTCGAATCATCATCCACAGCTTACCGTTTTGGCGGTGATGAATTCCTTGTGGTTTTGGAGGGAGTAGCCGAGCCTGAGGAGCTCCGAACGATCATCAATAAGCTGTTGCACAATTTGGGCCAGCCGCATATCGTCGAGGGGAGGCGCAATCATCTCACCTCGAGTATTGGTGTTGTTCGCTTTCCTTATGATGGTACCAGCGCGGAGCAGCTGTTGATTAAGGCCGATATCGCCATGTATGATGCTAAGAAACGGGGCCGTAATCGCTACGTGTTTTTTGAGGCAAGTATGTCGGCGGACTTTGCCCAACGAGTACATATGCAGCATATTTTGGGGGAGGCTGTCCAAACTGAGGGCTTTCGGTTGTTGTATCAGCCCATTATTGAAACCTCTACTGGCGAGATTGCCTATTTCGAAGCACTTATTCGCCTTAAGGACAGTGACCTGTCACCGGCTGAGTTTATCGGTGCGGCAGAAGAATCGGATCTCATTCAACCCATCGGGCGCTGGGTGATCAAAGAAGCCATTGGGCAGCTTGCGGCCTGGAAGATGGCAGGCAAGGAGCTTAAGCCGATTTCTATCAATCTCTCCCCCAAACAGCTTTATGATGAAGGTGTGGTTGATTTTCTCGTCGAAGAGTTGCATACACACCAAATTGCTCCTAGCCTTATCGAAATGGAGATCACAGAAACAGTCCTCATTGATGGCGCGGCAGAAGCAATTCGAATCATTGAAGACATCAGATCCCTGGGAGTAAAGATGGCTCTTGATGATTTTGGAACAGGTTATCTATCGATTAAGTACATAACGTCTATCCCGGTAGATCGCATCAAGCTGGACCGAAGCATGACCCATGGTCTCCCAGATACCTTGCCGGTGATAGAAGGTCTAATCAGAATTGCCCATAGTCTCGATATGGATGTCGTCGCCGAAGGCATAGAAAAGAAGGAAGAATTCCGATATTTAGTCCAAAGCCATTGCGATTATCTACAGGGTTTCTTAATTAGCAGGCCCGTTGTGGCGGACCAGATTGAGCCCATGCTCGAAGAGAATATTGCCGAGCGTTTAGGAGTGGAGAAGAGTCATTAAGTGAGTATACGGACTATTCGAAGAAATGCAGTTGGTCTTTGAAGAATTGGGGAATGACACCTTTATGAAGTCATAGAATCAGCCTAAAAGGCGGTTATGCTGTGAGGAAGTTTACGAGGAACGTGTACATCTTGGGGATCATCTTGGCCGTTGTTGCGGGGCTTAACGCGTATGTGGGCTTATTACACGTGAACGCCCCTGTTCGTCGCGAGATGGAACGGAAGATGGAGGCCGAACTCAACTTTATAATCGGTGAGGTTTCGGCTGCCCTTGAACTTGTGGAAAAGAGCCTCAATGCGGCCGGGTATTACATAGCAATAGAGTCCAATGAGGAAAAAATAGCCCGGGTCCTTACGGAGCTTAAACGGCAGAATCCTTCCTACCTAGCCATGTATCTGGGAACTCCTAACGACGAAATCACTGCACCATGGTATACAGCCGCGATGAGGAAGGGCGGAGTCGCTTATACCGCGGGCCACGAGGATAGTCGCGTGATCACTGCCTCTAGGGCATTTCTCGGTCCTGACCGAGAAATGCAGGCAGTGGTCGCCATTGACTTTTGCATTGAGGATTTGTCAGCGGCGGGTACGATTTCCCACGACAGGAATTTTTACTTTGTGTCAGATGACGCAACACGCTTTGGAGAATATGGCCATGCCCATTGGGATCCTTCGCTCTTCCCGGAACCAGCAGGGATGATGGCGTTTCAATTGGACGGTACCCAAGGTTATCTACGTTGGGAGGCAGTGGGCGAATCGGAACTCGTTGTAGCTACATTCGCCTCCGTTAGCGAAGCTCTTGACCGCCGCATGCAAAATCACCGCATCATAGGTTTTGCACTCCTATCCTTGGTGATCGGAACCATTGTGGTATTTGTGTTCCTGCGCATACACGTTGTGGTACCCATGCGTGAATTGGGTCATGATCTCATGGCAATTTCCCTTGATCGAGATGTCACCTATCGTTTACCTGTGCGTAAAAGAAACTCACTGGGAGTGTTCAGGCAAGCCTTGAACCTCAGTCTCCATAGGGCACAGGAACACCATGAGCATATGATCCAACAGAGGACGGAGCTCGCAAAGGCTTACAAGCAGCTCATGGCACATGAGCAGACTCTACAAGAGCAGTACTCACAGATGAAAGAAAACGAAGCCAAGATCCGCTTCATGGCAGACTACGATTCCTTAACAGGACTTTTAAACCGCAGGAAATTTCAAGAGGACTTACAGGCAACGCTCCATGCTGGAGGTTCAGGTGCGGTCTTTTTGCTGGATATTGATGATTTTAAGAACATCAATGACACACAAGGTCACAACTTTGGTGATCGTATATTATCGTCTGTTGCTCAATTGCTAGAACAAGGAGTCCCTCGTAGTGCCACAGCCTATCGCTTTGGCGGCGATGAGTTTGTGATTATAGTTCGTCACCAATTTGCCTTAGAGCGGGTTCAAGTGTATGTGGATGAGATTGCCCACAAGTTACAGGCTATAGCGCAAAAGGGAGGGAAAAGAAACAGCATTACTTGCAGTATGGGTGTGGTGTTCTATCCCTCAGATGGCAATACCACAGACGAGCTTTTGATTAAGGCCGACGTTGCGCTACATCATGCGAAAAATACTGGGAAAAGCCGTCACTGTTTCTTTGAAGAGAGTATGGCCGCCTTGTTTAGCGAACGTGTCGAAATGGAGCACATTATAGCCGAAGCGGTTCGCACAGAAGGTTTCTACTTGGTCTACCAACCTATAGTGAATGCGCGAACGGGAAGAATTGTCTGTTTTGAGGCACTAGTTCGCCTCCAGAACCATCCTGCTTCGCCTGCCATATTCATTCCCATTGCTGAAGAATCGGACCTCACGGTACCCTTGGGATACTGGGTGATTAAGGAGGTCACAAGGCAGCTTGCCGCGTGGCAAAGGGACGGCAAGAAACCGAAACCAGTTGCAATCAACCTATCGACGAAGCAGTTTCATGACCCGAATTTAATCGACTATGTGATGCAGCAACTACATGAAACGGGGGTTGAACCTGCTTTAGTCGAACTGGAGTTCACTGAAGGTGTGCTGTTCGGTGATGCAGAGAAGGCCCTGCACATAATGGAGCAACTTAGGGCTCTGGGGATTTCCCTATCTTTGGATAATTATGGGACAGGCTATTCGTTCATAAATTACATGACCAGAATGCCTGTGGACTATCTGAAAATTCATGGAACCTTGACGGAGAATATCGAGGGAAACCCTGATGTCATGGAAGGTCTGATCTCCATCGCCCATGGGCTAGATATGAAAGTCGTGGCTGAACAGGTGGAAACTCTAGAAGAAGCGCGTGTACTCAGCCAAGCAGATTGCGATTATCTCCAAGGCTTCTTATTTAGCAGGCCAGTTCGACCAGAACAGGCTGGACTCATGTTTGATCTTGACTATACGGAGGTTTTGGGTTTGGAGAAAAAAGAGAAGGAAGGCTAATTTTAGCCCTCCTCTACGTGTTCCTAGAACCAAAACTCCAAGTTTACGGTGGCACTTACCTCGATGTCTCCAGGGTTAATGGTTGTTGCTGGAGAGCTGTCGGCTCTGAAAGCCATCGCGCTCACCATCGGTGCATAAGAACTGTAGCTTTCGTTCATGGTGGCTAGTCCTCCTAGGGTAAGCCCAGCGCTTTCCGCCATCACAGTGGCCTTGGCCATCCCTTGTGCCACAGCGTCTTTTAGAGCCTCCAGCTGCATAACTTGTTTATCTTCGATATCAAAGCGGACTCCTTGCACTTGGTTGGATCCTGCCTTCACCGCAGCATCAATAATCTGCCCCACACTAGCTAGGTCTTTGGTTGTGATATTGATCCGATTTTGGACATGATAGGTTGTGATGGTTACTTCTTCTTCCGTTCCCCGATTTTGCACCTGGCTAGAGCTGTAAACATTGTAACCGCTTGTGGTGAGCTCTTTGTCGGTGAGCCCCAATGCTTTGAGGGCTGAGAATACCTTTGCCATACGGTTGGCATTCTCTTGGGCCGCTACTTCCGCAGAAGCGTCCCTTGTCTCTACCCCTAGGGTTATGTAAGCTACATCGGGAGCACCTGTCACAATCGCACTTCCTGTTACTTGAATACTACCTCTTTCCAGGGTACTCGCTTGGACTATGCCACTTAAGCATAGACTTAGCAGAAGGACGGTCAAAGCTCCAATTTTGAAATATGACTTTTTCACTGTCATCTTCCTTTCTTCCTATGTTTCTTTGATGAATACTTCGTATTCATCTCGGAGTTTCACTACGTGAAACGTCCATGATGCTTTCACTTTATATATCCATCGAGAGAAGCAAAAGTTTATTGTCTCCGCAAGAAAGATCTCGAATTTGCGTTTATTTCTGAGGGAGGTAGACTTATAGGGGTTCTAGATAAAATAATCATTGTAACCAGCACTACACATTGATAAGATACAATGAGGGGGTGTGAGAATGTCCGTAGAAAAGCGCAGGGACTTCATCATTAATACATCATACTTTGTGCTTATGGCGGCCATCTTTTATGTGGTAGTCAAGTACTTGTTTGGCCTTGTCGCACCGTTTGCGGTAGGTTTTTTAGTGGCAGCCTCTCTTCAACAGACAATCAGGTTTCTGTCTAAAAGACTACATATGCCCAAGAAGCTCGCTGCAGTCTTGGGCGTATTGGCCTTCTATCTCATTATCGGTTTTCTCCTTTTCTTGTTGGGCGTTTCCGTTTTCGCCTCGGTTAAGGATTTTGTAGTGAGGCTTCCAACCATTTATTATAACGATATAGAACCGGTGATTAGCCAGCTTTTTCGTAGCATTCAAGATCTTATGGCGCGATTTGATCTTTCGCTAGTTCAAATCTTTGAGGAGTTTCGTGTTTCCCTCTCGCAATCCATTGGCACGATCGTATCTGACGTTTCGACGATAGCAATTACAGCGATCACCTCCACAGTATCTTGGGTACCGAGGTTGTTTCTGGGGATTGTTCTTTCCATTATTTCCTCGGTGTTTTTTGCTTTGGATTACGGGATGATTTTGGAATTCTTTACCAACCTGCTGCCCCAAAAACGCAGGAGTCTTGTGGAAGAGGTAAAGACTCTAATAGGCGAAATCGGCGTCAAGTATATCAAGGCCTACGCTCTCTTGATGCTGATTACCTTCACTGAGATGGCAATCGGCCTGTCAATTTTAAGGATAGAAGGAGCTCTAGGTATTGCAGCCTTTACCGCGGTGGTGGATATTTTACCTGTGCTGGGCACAGGTGGCGTGGTGGTGCCTTGGGCGCTTTTCCACTTAATCAAGGGAAATCTGTTTTTAGGTCTGGGTTTGGCCATTCTCTACATTGTGATCACTGTGGTTCGCCAAATCTTAGAACCAAAAGTTGTAGGCCAGCAAATCGGGCTTCACCCTATTGTGGTCTTGCTTTGTATGTATGTTGGAGTGCAGATTTTTGGCATCATTGGCCTGTTTGTTCTTCCCTTTACAATTCTGGTCATCAAGTATCTATACGACAATGGGAAAATAGGCCCTAGTGGCTAGGGTAGTTGTGGAAGAGGCCTTTGGAGGTTTACTCTGTGTGGGGAGACAAACGATATCACACCCTTGATTGGGAATTGAAAGAAACATCCCAGCCCGTAGGCTTACGCCTAGGACTGGGATGTTGTTAGCTCCTTAGGCACCAGGTAGGATTTCAGCAATAGTTTTGGAAATGGATTCCTCTGTTATTGCGTCTTCTACCAGGGTGGCCACTACTTCACCACCTCGGAAGAACACGATGGTGGGATTCTTCGTAACACCATAGCGCTTGGCTACCCTCTGGTTGCGGTAGGTATCCATTTTTACCGCCTTGAGCTGACCGGCGAAGCGGTCCAAAGTGGTTTCGATCATAGGAGACATCTCCACAGCTTTTTCCACCATTGGTGACCAGAAGGTTACCGCTACGGGTAGGGCTTCGTCTAGAACAGAGTTTTTAAATCCTTCTTCTTCCACCATGTACTTTTCGGCAGCAAATGCAGCAATGGCACCGTCGCTAGCGGCTGTAACTACCTGACGTAGGTACTTAACCCGGGCATCGCCAACGCCATAAACACCATCAATATTTGTCTCCATTTGCTCATTCGTAATGATGTAGCCACGGCTATCGAGTTCAAGACCGGTGTCTTTCAAGAATCCTGTTTGGGGAACGGTTCCTACATAGATGAAGACACCATCGATGGGCATTTCTGTAAGCTCGTTGGTCTTGATATTCTTGATCACAACTCCGTTAACGAGGGCCTCGCCCTTGATTTCGGCTAGCGTGGAATTCCAAATCCACTTGATTTTCGGATTTTTAAACGCACGTTCCTGGAGCATGGGAGCTGCATCAAGGATGCCCTCGTCGTGAATGACAACAAGGGTCACGCTGTTGGCGAACTTTGTGAGGTATCCAGCCTCTTCTACAGCTGCATCGCCGTTGCCGAGCACGATAACATCGAGGTCTTCATAAAAGTCAGCATCGCAGGTGGCGCAGTATGATACGCCTTTACCAGTAAAGGCGGCTTCGCCTGGAATATTTAGCTTGCGGGGCACCGCTCCTGGGGAGAGGATAATTGTCTTAGCCTCATATGTTTCGCCAGCTTTGGTATGGACAATTTTGTTCTCCATATCAATCGTGGTCACATCACCGCGGGTGATTTCTGCACCGAAGGATTTAGCATGATCTGTAAAAGCCTGCATGAGATCGGGTCCAGTTGTACCGCGGGCAAAACCTGGGTAATTCTCCATATCTTCTGTAGTAGCAGCTTGGCCCCCGGGGGCTCCCTTTTCGATGAGCAGTGTGCTCAGACGTGAGCGCGCACCGTAGATGGCGGCAGCTAGACCGCCTGGGCCACCCCCTACAATAATAACATCATAAACTTTTTGGGTCATAGAATAGTTCCTCCTTTGTATTGTCATCGTCGGTTGGAGACGACATTGCTGCCTTAAATGACAAAAAGGCAGAACACTAAAATTCCAGAAGTGCCTCTTGCCTCTGTCTTTTATGACCTGTTCTCGGAGACTTAGTGTTCCTTTTCACCATATCATTAAAGCCTTAGGCTTGGCAATAGAATTTGCAAATAATCACATCGGTTTTTCCGATCTCCATACGAGAAAATCCCATTGGAAGGATTAGGTTTTCAGTTGTCGAAGAATGTTGATGGGATGTGGTCCCATCCTGGAATTGGAGGTACGAAAATTGATTGAACAAGCAACACAAATCGCCTTGAACGCTGGAAAGATTCTAACCGCTAAACTCGAGACGGGGATTACAATTGAGCACAAGGGCAGTATTGACTTGGTGACGGACGCTGATCGTGCTTCAGAAGAGTATATTGTAGAACAACTCAGAAGGGTCTTCCCGCACCACGGCATCTTGGGAGAAGAGGGAGCGAGAGTGGAGGGCACCAGTGATTATCTGTGGTTGATTGATCCTATAGACGGAACCACGAACTTCGCCCATGGCTTCCCATATTTCTCTGTTTCCTTAGGACTTATGAAAGGCGATGACGTGGTCTTAGGAGTCGTCTACAACCCCATGACGGACGAATGTTTCGTGGCGGAGCGGGGAGGCGGATCGTTTCTCAATGGACAGAGAGTTGCAGTCTCTACGCAAGCAACATTGCAGGAGAGTCTTCTGACTACAGGTTTTCCCTATGATATTGCTACAACAACCAAAGACAATATGAAGTCTTTTGCCCTCGCCAGCAAAGTCTCCCAGGGAGTACGCTGTCTCGGGTCTGCTGCATTGGATCTATGCCAGGTAGCTTCGGGGCGACTCGAGGCATTTTGGGAACGTTCCCTGCAGCCGTGGGATATTGCTGCAGGTAGCTTGATTGTTGAAGAGGCAGGGGGTCAGGTTACTGGTTGCGGGGGCCAAACGTTCAGTGCCATGGGACACGAAGTCTGTGCTACGAATAGTCTGATTCATGATGACCTTGTCAAACTTTTAACCGAGGAACGGGGATAGGCCCAGATCCATCATCGTCAAG
>DIPH01000024.1:20294-20596 GCA_002424045.1 Firmicutes bacterium UBA5493
CGGGGTGAAGGTATGACGGAGTGGTTGCTGAGGCGCTTTGTAAAAGACTATAGAAACACAACAGATCCTACAGTACGAAAATCCGTAGGGAGCTTTGCCAGTTGGACAGGGATTTTGATCAACGTATTGCTTGTGGCGGGTAAAGTCACAGTGGGTTTGGTGGCTGGAAGTATTTCGGTAGTGGCCGATGGTCTAAATAACCTAATGGATGCGGCAGGTTCCATTATTACCTTAGTCGGCTTTAAGATGGCAGCCAGAAAAGCAGACGAAGAGCATCCCCATGGGCATGGGCGCTATGAGTA
>DIPH01000024.1:20695-21216 GCA_002424045.1 Firmicutes bacterium UBA5493
CATGGGCGCTATGAGTATATTGCTGGATTAGCGGTAGCCGTCTTGGTGCTCGTGATCGGAATCGAACTGGCCAGGGCTGGGGTTTCTAAGATCCTGAATCCTAGCTTCGTCAAATTCGGCCCGGTGATCTTGATTATTTTGGTTTTTTCCGTTGTCGTCAAGGTCTGGATGGCAATGTTTTACCAGACCCTCAACGTACGAATCGACTCATCACCCCTTAAGGCGGTTTCGGCGGATAGCAGAAACGATGCCTTGGCTACAGGAGCGGTACTTTTCAGTGCACTCGTATCTCGTTTTGCCGGATTGTCACTGGACGGCTGGGCGGGATTAGGTGTTGCCATCTTTATTATTTACAACGGCATCGGACTAGTTAAAGATACTATCAGTCCCTTAGTGGGTGAAGCTCCTTCGGAGGAATTTGTGGATTATCTTTCGGAGAAAATAACATCGTACGAAGGTGTACTGGGTATCCATGATCTGATCATTCATGACTATGGTCCTGATAAACGCTACGTCAGCGC
>DIPH01000024.1:21349-21493 GCA_002424045.1 Firmicutes bacterium UBA5493
ATGCCCTCAGATTGGGATCCCTTAATCACCCACGACATCATAGACCGCATCGAACGGGAACTTCTCGAAACAGATAGAATTCATCTGATCATCCACTACGATCCGGTTGTAACTGAATGATAGAGCGCTGCACAACTGTGCCCG
>DIPH01000024.1:21601-36324 GCA_002424045.1 Firmicutes bacterium UBA5493
AGAGCGCTGCACAACTGTGCCCGGAACAATGTGAACCCGCGTCTTTATAGGAACCCTGTCGTACAATTCCTCAACATCTGCTTTACTCATGCGGACACAACCGGCGGAAGCATGTTTTCCGATTGAGTCTGGTTCATTGGTACCATGAATACCATACCTTGTACCATCCTCATCACCGGGAACTTCCAAGCCCATCCAGCGTGTTCCGAAAACACTCTCGGCTCCTAAGCCAGCATCATTGGCGATCTTGATAATGATGCGAAAATCTCCTTCCGGTGTCAAATCCGGTTCGCGTCCTGTGGCCACGGGGTAATGTCTCTCGAATTTGCCATTGCTGTAGTAGTACAGTCTATTCATGGCTTTGTTGATGACGATGGAATGCCCCGAACTTGGAGGGGCTGGCGGCACCAAGAATGGATAGGCGACAATCGCCATGAGCAGAAGTAACAACAACCCACTGATTCGTTTAATCAACCGCATTGATTCAGCTCCCTTTGCACCCTATTGTTGCCGAGAGGAAGAGGATTATTCGCGAACATGTTCAATTGTGGTGACAAGGGGTGATGACCATGGAAGCTTTTGCTGACTATTTGGCAGGCATCAAAGAACCAGAACATCGATTGCGCCTGACAGAGGTGTTAGATTGGGTGGCCAAAAGCTATCTAGATTTAGAGGGAAGAATCGCCTGGAGCCAGCCCATGTTTACCCATCATGCAGATTGAAAAGGCAGGCTACGATCACACCCGGGAGATATTCCGCATCAAATGGACTAGCCCGGTGGATTATGATCTACTCCAGTAAGGCGGGTCGAAGGGGCCCGCTTTTTTGTTTTCCTACAGTGGATAACACTTTACATACACTTGATGTTCGGAGGTAGTGACCTTTACACACTCCCTTTATACTAAAGCTGAAGTTACCAAAGTATAGGGAGGAAATATTCTAGATGAAGAAATCTCTTATCGTTCTGTTAGTTGGAGTTTTAGTAGCCTGTGTAGCTAGGGTGGGCATGGCATTTGATGCAGGTCGCGACATCAACGTCATTTCTCGTGAAGCGGGTTCTGGTACCCGAGGTGCTTTTATTGAGCTTATGGGAATCGAAGCAAAGACCGATGAAGGCACAATTGACCGCACAACCGTAGAAGCCATCATCGCCAATGGCACAGATGTTGTACTGGCTTCTGTAGCGAATAACCCTTACGCTATCGGATACATCTCTATGGGTTCTTTGGACGAGCGCGTAAAGGCCCTTAAGGTTGATGGCGTAACACCAACGCAAGAGAATATTGCTGATGGAGCATACAAAGTCGCTCGTCCCTTTAACATTGCTTACAAAGAGCTGAGCATTGTTGCCCAAGATTTTGTGGACTTCATCATGAGTGCCCAAGGACAGAAAATCGTATCTGGTAGCTACATTCCAGTAGTTGAAGCCGAGTCTTTCACCACCAACAGACCATCTGGTCGCATCGTTGTTGCCGGTTCCACTTCGGTATCACCTCTCATGGAAAAACTACAAGAAGCGTATGCTAAGCTTAACCCAAATGCAACAATTGAAATCCAGTCTAGTGGCTCAACTGCCGGCATGCTCGGTGCTATTGAAGGCACCTGTGACATCGGAATGGCCAGCCGCGAACTGAGCGATGCCGAAAAAGAACAGCTCACTTACCTGGTTATGGCCCAAGACGGCATCGCAGTTATCGTAAATAACGACAACCCTGTCGACAATGTAACCTCTGACCAACTTAGAGATATCTACGTTGGTGATGTGACTCGCTGGTCGCTCTAAAGTTTCACTAGACTGCAATTCAGTATGGGGAGAGAATCGATGACAATGCAAGTAGAGAAATTGATGCATGCTGTGTTCTTCATAGCAGCCCTAGTATCAATTATTGCCGTAGCCCTGATCTGTATCTTCTTATTTGCCAATGGAATCCCAGCGATGCGGGAGATTGGGTTCCTCGATTTTCTCCTCGGTCAAAGGTGGGCGCCTATGAACTCCCCACCATCATTTGGGATTTTCCCGATGATTGTGGGTAGTATCTATGTTACGGCAGGTGCTATCATCATTGGAGTTCCTGTTGGCGTCCTAACGGCCATTTTCTTAGCCAAGTATTGTCCTGCTAAACTGTATCGGGTAGTAAAACCCGCAATTCAGCTCCTGGCAGGAATTCCGTCTGTTGTTTATGGCTTTTTCGGTTTAATGGTTATTGTTCCATTTATTCGCACTTATCTTGGGGGCTCAGGGTACAGTATTTTGTCTGCTTCAATTTTGCTGGGAATCATGATTTTGCCCACCATTATCGGGGTTAGTGAATCGGCTATCCGCGCTGTACCTAGGGAATATTATGAAGGTGCAGTGGCCCTTGGGGCAACCCACGAAAGGGCCGTGTTTGCAACCGTCGTCCCTGCAGCCACATCTGGGATTCTGGCCTCCATCATTCTAGGGGTGGGACGTGCCATTGGTGAAACCATGGCTGTGGTTATGGTCGCGGGGAATCAGGCTAGAGTGCCTTCGAGCATTCTGCAAGGGGTACGGACGATGACAACAAATGTAGTCTTGGAGATGGGCTACGCCTATGGACTGCACCGAGGATCCTTGATCGCTACGGGCGTCATTCTATTCGTTTTCATTCTCATGATTAACCTCCTATTTTCTGTGTTGAAGAGGAGGACCAACTATGGGAGCTAGACTCAAATTCTCAATTGAAACAGCTAGGCGCTATCCCCTCTCATTCGTATTAAAAGTCTTGGTGGTTGGATCTGCTCTGCTTACACTCGGCGCCCTTTTTTTTCTCTTGGCTTACATTATTGTCAATGGTGTGCCTCATCTCAAACCATCTCTGTTTGCTTGGAAGTATAACACCAAGAACGTTTCCTTAGTGCCTGCTCTCCTTAATACCCTGATCATTGTCGGAATTCCACTCATTGTGACCGTTCCGTTGGGGGTGTTTTCTGCTATCTATCTGTGTGAGTATGCCAAGAAGGGAAGTAAAGTGGTAGAGGTGGTGCGCATTACCGCAGAGACGCTTTCGGGCATTCCTTCCATCGTCTATGGATTATTCGGCCTGCTTTTCTTCGTGATCTACTTGCGCTGGGGATATTCCATACTAGCTGGTTCTATGACTCTGTCCATTATGATTTTACCGCTGATTATGCGTACGGCGGAAGAAGCACTCCTGTCTATCCCCACAAGTCTCCGTGAAGCGAGTTTTGCCCTGGGAGCCGGCAAGCTGAGAACCGTCTTTCGTATCGTCTTGCCCGCTGCTATCCCCGGAATACTCTCTGGCGTTATTTTGGGAATTGGACGAATCGTTGGGGAGACCGCAGCCCTCATTTACACCGCCGGAACCGTGCCTAGAATCCCCGGCAGTGTCTTCTCTTCAGGGCGAACGTTGGCCATTCATCTATACACCCTATCATCTGAAGGGTTTCATACTAACGAGGCCTTTGCCACCGCCGTTGTGCTCTTGATCATTGTATTACTCATCAATGCATTATCAGCGGGCTTGGCCAGACGTTTAGGAGGGGGTAACTGATATGGATAAAATGATGGTTAAGAATCTGGATTTGTATTATGGTGATTTTCAGGCTCTAGATGATGTGAACCTGGCGATTCCTGAAAACCAGATCACCGCTTTTATTGGGCCGTCAGGATGCGGGAAGTCTACCATGATTAAGACCCTCAATAGGATGAATGATCTTATTGAGGGTTGCAAGATAGAAGGAGAAGTGCTCCTAGATGGCAAAAGCATCCAAGAGCTCGACGTCAATACTCTTCGCAAGCGCGTGGGCATGGTTTTCCAAAAACCCAATCCGTTTCCCATGTCGGTGTATGATAATATTGCATACGGACCGCGTACCCATGGTGTGCGCAGCAAAGCAAAGCTTGATGATATCGTGGAAAAGTCCCTCATGGATGCTGCGATTTGGGATGAACTCAAGGATCGCTTAAAGAAAAGCGCGCTAGGGCTTTCCGGTGGGCAGCAGCAAAGGATCTGTATTGCTAGGGCACTTGCTATTCAGCCAGAGGTTTTGCTAATGGATGAGCCAACATCGGCTTTGGATCCCATTTCTACAGCGAAGATTGAGGAATTGGTCTCAACACTCAAAAAAGAGTATACGATTGTGATCGTGACCCATAACATGCAGCAAGCGGTGAGGATCTCGGACCAGACAGCCTTTTTCTTGCATGGTCAAATCGTAGAACATGGAACTACGGCACAATTTTTTTCCATTCCCCAAGATAAGCGCACCGAAGATTATATAACGGGGAGGTTTGGTTAATGCGCAAAGGTTTTGATGCACAACTCGAGCAACTCAAAAACGAGATGATTGTCATGGGTTCGCTCATCGAAACGTCCATCGCCATGGCTATAAAGGCCCTAATCGAGCAGAACAAGGAACAGGCCCAAAAAACGATTGCGTTTGATGAACAGATTAACCAAAAGGAAAAGGACATCGAGGCACTCTGCTTAAAATTAATTTTGCAGCAGCAGCCGGTGGCCAAGGATCTAAGAACCGTTTCAGCTGCCCTAAAGATGATTACGGATATGGAACGCATTGGCGATCAAGCGGCGGATATTTCAGAAATTGCCTTGCTCTTGGCCGATAGTCCCTATATCAAGAAATTAGAGCATATTAGTCTCATGGCTGAAGAGACGGCGAAGATGGTGACAAACGCCGTGGATGCCTACGTTCAAAGGAACTTGGTGAAGGCTCGAAATGTCATTGATGCCGATGATATTGTGGATAGTTATTTCGATGCTGTAAAGGACGATCTGATTGGAATGATCTCTAAGGACGTGAGAAATGGTAGCCAGGCCATGGACTTACTCATGATTGCCAAGTACTTTGAGCGCATTGGCGATCATGCTGTAAATATCGCCGAATGGGTGGAGTTTTCTATTACGGGAGTTCATCGACAGAGTCTGTAGTCTTAAGGTGGTGGAATAATGAGTCTGATTTACTATGTTGAAGATGATGAAGCAATTCGCCAAGCTGTAGTGTATGCCCTTAAGGCCACTGGATTTAGGGTCCAGGGTTTTGATAGCGGCGCTCAGTTTTGGCCGGTTTGGCACGAACAGAAGCCGGACTTGGTCCTTCTGGACATTATGCTTCCGGATGAGGATGGGATCCAGATTCTAAAGAAGATCCGTATTTCCCCAGAAGCAGCAAAAATGCCGGTAATTCTGATTACCGCTAAGGGGAGCGAATTTGAGAAAGTAATCGGTTTAGATAGTGGTGCCGATGATTATGTAGCCAAACCCTTTGGGGTGATGGAGCTGATTTCTAGGATCAAAGCGGTTTTGCGAAGGACATCGGATGAGGTCCAAGGCGACGAAGACCTTCTGCGAAGCGGTGGTATTACAATCAATGTGCTGCAGCATGTTGTAACCATTGACGGCGAAGAAGTGGATTTTGCCCTCAAAGAATTCGGTGTACTGCACACTCTGATGAAGAATATGGGTAGGGTATACACCCGTGATGAACTTCTTAACTTGATCTGGGGTTATGACAGTGATATTGAGACAAGGACTGTGGACGTTCATATCGCCACGATTAGGCAGAAATTAGGCGAATACGGTAGCTGCATCAAGACTGTACGCGGGCTTGGCTATAGGTTTGTTGAAAAAGGTGTATAGTCCATGAAAGAGACCATATTACGTAGAATGATAGTGCTGACGCTGATCGCGGTCGTGATCTCTTCTGTTGCTTCTGTGATTGTTGTCTACGACGTTCATTTGGATAATACCAAGGCTGAGTTACTTGCTGATGCCGAATTTGTCCTTACTCTCCGTGATGAAATCCCATCGTCCTCTGACCTCATGGAATTAGGAGCTGTAAAACGCAATCAAAACACTCGAATCACAGTTGTAGGCCCTGGCGGCCGCGTGCTCTATGACAACTGGGCAAATGTCGTAGAAATGGAAAATCACAGCGATCGCGAAGAGATCAAAGTAGCCTTTGAACAAGGCAAAGCGGAGAGCCAAAGGCTTTCTAACACCTTGGGTATTAACACCTTATATTACGCGGTTTTATGGGATGATGGCAATGTCATACGTTTTGCCAAAGAAACAGAAAGTTTTCTCTCTACACTTTATAGGCTGTTATCCTTGATCATCCTGCTCATCGTGGCCGTCACCATCGTTGCTCTCTGGCTGGGCGAAAAAATGGCCAATTCAATCATTACGCCCATCAATAACCTCGACCTAGATGATCCCTTGGGTAATGATGTATATGCGGAGTTGTCGCCGCTTCTATTGAGAATCAGTCGACAAAACAAGGACATCAAAAGGCAAGTGGCCCAACTGGAAAAGCAGCAGGAGAGATTTCAGACTATTACAACGCATATGGTGGAAGGCCTGATCCTTCTCGATGACTACGCCAGGATTGTTTATATGAATCCGAGCGCCTTCCGTATTTTGGGAAGCCCGGGGAGTGGGATCTCCGAGTTTGTGGGGAAGAGCCTGTTGACTTTTAATCGGGATCTTGACGTTCGAAAAGTGGTAGAGCAGGGGATAAATGGGAAAACCGACGAGACCATGCTGACTATCGATGACCAACATTACCAGCTCCTGGTCAGTCCCGTTTCGGGAGAAGACGAAGAGACTCACGGTGTGATCATCATCGTAGTCAATGTTACCCAGAAATATGAGATCGAGCGCATGCGCAAGGAGTTTTCTGGTAATGTATCCCACGAATTAAGGACCCCGTTGACGGCCATATCCAGCTATGCCGAACTCTTGAAAAACGATATGGTTCAGCCGGAAGATGTAGGTGAGTTTGCAGAAAGGATCTACTATGAAGCTAAGCGTATGACTGCCTTAGTGGATGACATCTTGAAGCTATCTCGTTTGGACGAACGTGTGGACATTGCTCCGCAAAACAACGTGGACCTACGAATTCTTGCTGAGGAGGTGGCAGAGAGCCTGCGTCCCTTGGCTGAAGCAAGGAATGTGGAGCTTGTGGTAACTGGTGAAACGGCTACAGTCATGGGTGATGCCGGAATGCTCTTTGAAATGATCTACAATCTTTGTGACAATGCCATTAAGTATAACCGGGACACGGGCGGAAGAGTGGAAGTAAACTGCAGAAGCGAAGAGGATCGAGTTTTACTTCAGGTTTCCGATAATGGGAAAGGGATTGCTAAGGAACACCAAGGACGCGTTTTTGAACGTTTTTACCGAGTGGACAAGAGCCACTCCCGTAAAACTGGTGGAACGGGTTTAGGATTGTCTATCGTAAAGAATGTTGCGGCGTACCATGGCGCAACTGTGAAACTTGAAAGTGCGGAGAATGCAGGAACCAAAATAGAGGTTGAATTCTAGCTCTCATAGTAGTTTTGGGAGAAACGTCCAGATAAATAAAAGCTGGACGTTTTTAATTATTTGTAAAAAGGTTAAGCCCCAGGTAGGGGCGGAAAATTTATCCATGAAAAAAGTTGAAGAAATGTCTTTAAGTACGAGGGAATAGGCTAAATGGGGGAATCTGACTTACGAAACTCGTAACTTTTTGAGAAATAGGGAGGAGAACGGCATAACGCGTGGAATTAACAATAGCAGATGGGCACGAAAAATATCAAAAGGAGTGTTGAAATGGTTAGAAGAAGCAGTATGTTGATTACTGTTGCACTACTCGTCGTGTTGGCGTTTAGTGCGGTGGCTGGGGCCAGTAATGACACATTAGTCATTGCCTCCGGAGCAGAAGCAGTAGGATTGGATCCAAGGTTAGAAACGGATGTACCATCGTTTGAAAGAATCAACCTGATTAATCAAGCCTTGGTGCAGTTTGCTACGAACATGGAACTTGAGGCAACCTTGGCTACTGAGTGGACTGTCAGCGACGATACCATGACCCTCTGGTTCAAACTGCGCGAGGGCGTTAAGTGGCACGATGGAGTCCCCTTCACAGCTGAAGACGTTAAGTATACCTATGAGTGGGTACTTGATCCCGCTAACGGAGCGCTTAACATGGGTCTCTATGCGGACATTGACGAAATCGAAGTCGTAAATGACTATGAGGTCATTTTTCGCTTAAAGAAACCAAACGCATTTTTGATGAACAATATCGCACGTATGCCGATCACACCAAAACATGATGGTGACCGGGTCGACTTCCGTCAGAGCCCAATCGGTACAGGCCCATACAAGTTTGTTTCCTGGACTCGCGATGATCGCATGATCCTGGTAGAAAACGAAGAATACTGGGGTGGAAGGCCAAATATCCCGAATATAGTCTTCCGTGCGATTCCAGAAAACTCCACCCGTCTGTTGGCATTTGAAGCCGGCGAAGTAGATATCTATCAAGGCGGAATGGTGGCACAAGAAATTGGTCGTCTCGAAGCAGATCCCAACTATGTAGTACAGAGAACGCCTGGTACAGGTTATAACTACCTTGGCTTTAATACCAGAGTTGGTGCTCTATCCGATGTACGCGTGCGTCAAGCTATCAGCTACTTGATTCACCGTGAAGGTATTGTGCGAAACGTACTCAACGGTATTGGTACACCGGGTATCGGTCCTGTATCCATGTCGCTCCCATGGTTCAATGAGAGTGTACAGCGCTATGAATACAACCCCGAAAAAGCTAAGGAGTTACTGAGAGAAGCAGGCTATGCAGCTGGCGAAATCAATCTCCGACTCTACACCAACGAGAACCCTGATCGTATGCGTATTGCAGAAATCCTGCAGTATGAATGCATGCAGGCTGGCGTTAATGTGGAAGTCATTATTGAAGAGTGGGGTGCCTACCTCGCCAGAATCCAAGAGACCGATGATTTTGACATCTTCATTCTAGGCTGGTCTGGCCAGCTTGATCCTGATCGTGCTATGATTCGTCAGTTCCACACCAACGGTTCGAATAACTACGGCAAGTATTCCAACGAGCGTGTCGACTATCTCTTGGATCTTGGCCGCACAGTTCCACAAGAATCACAAGACTCTATCGATATCTATCGTGAAGCTCAAGAGATCGTTGTACGCGAGGTTCCTTATGGGTTCATCAACTACAGCGAGGAAGTTGGCCTCCACCATCCATACATTGGAAACTGGGAAGTTCACCCCTACGGTGCAGCAGCTTGGCAAGATGCCCATCTCATGACCAAGAACAAATAGTCACAGGATAAAAATGTAACTTCCGTAGGATGCCAGGTGTATTCATACGCCTGGTATCCTCGGTTTAGTAAAGGAGTGGGTTATCTAGATGTTTCGCTACATTGTCCGACGCCTCATTCAAATGATACCCCTACTAATAGGTGTTTCAATTTTAGTCTTTCTCCTAGGTCACCTGGCTCCTGGCGACCCAGTTCGTATGCTCCTTGGAGAAGAGGCAACTGCTGAGGATGTGGCTCGGCTCCATGCCGTTTATGGTTTTGACCAACCACTTCCTGTGCAGTATTTCCGTTGGTTCAGCAGGGCAATCCGAGGCGACCTAGGAGTGTCAATCAGGCAGACGATACCTGTTAGTACGTTGATTTTTGAAAGATTAGGCGCAACAATCGAGTTGGCCGTAGTCTCAGTAGTTATAGCTATCTTGTTAGGTATTCCACTGGGACTCTTTGCCTCTACCCGTCGGGGTTCGCTATGGGACTTCTTAACCATGATTGTCTCCCTCATAGGTGTGTCCATGCCCGGGTTTTGGTTAGGTCTCGTTCTTCTTTCATATGTGGCTCTGCATGTGAGCTGGTTGCCTATGTTTGGTCGAGATGCTTCGATAATCGGCGGCTTGTGGACGTTGATTACGCAATTTAGGGCTGACGAGCTGATCAACTCTTTCCGTTATATATTGCTTCCAGCCGTTGCCCTCGGTACTAGTATGATGGCCATTATCGCTAGGTTGACCCGGTCGAGTATGCTGGAGGTACTAAGTAAGGATTATATTCGTACAGCCCAGGCCAAGGGACTTAAGAGGAGCGTTGTAGTAGTTAAACATGCTCTGCGTAATGCGTTGATGCCCGTGATTACCATGGTGGGAATCCAATTCGGAGCGATGCTTGGAGGCGCGGTGGTGACTGAAACGGTCTTTGCTTGGCCAGGTGTGGGGAGGCTCGTCATTAATGCCATTACCCAGCGTGACTTTCCCCTGGTTCAAGGTGGGGTTTTGATGATGGCACTCATCTTTACCCTTGTCAACCTCTTGGTGGATGTTTGTTACGCCTTTGTGAATCCGAGGATTCGATACGAATGAGGAGGCAGAGACCATGAAGTATTTGTTACGAAGTAAGAGTGCGATGACTGGACTTATATTAATTGGCATCTTGATCCTTGTAGCCATCTTTGCAGACGTTCTATCTCCCCATGATCCCTACGAGATGGATATCTGGAATAGCTATCGTGCCCCTGAAGGTATTGGAGGCACCTATATTTTAGGAACCGATGACATGGGCCGCGATGTTCTAAGTCGCATCCTCGTTGGTTCTAGAGTCTCTTTGCTGATAGCTGTAACAGCAACGGGAGTGTCATTGCTCTTTGGTGTTATCCTCGGTGCTATCGCCGGATACGTTGGTGGCATTGTTGACACTGTCATTATGAGGGTCATGGACTTGATTCTCGCTTTTCCTTCCATACTCTTGGCTATTGCCATTGTGGCAACGATGGGGCCCGGTGTGATCAATGCCATGTTCGCCGTGGCCATTGTGCGAATTCCTGCTATGACTAGGGTAACCCGTAGTATGGTACTAGGATTGAAAGAAGAAGAGTTTGTCATGGCTGGTATAGCCTTGGGACTGACCAATCGCAGAATCTTGTTTCGCCATATTCTAATTAATAGTTTTGCACCGATTTTGGTTGTGGCTTCCCTTAACATGGGAACCGCCATCACTACAGAAGCAACGTTGAGCTTTCTCGGACTGGGGGCACAACCGCCTGTTATTAGCTGGGGTCGCATGTTAGCCTTGGGTAGAGAAGCCATTCGTACTGCGCCGCATCTAACGCTGTACCCAGGCCTAGCTATAGTCTTTACAGTCCTTGGTTTTAATCTTCTGGGAGACGGATTACGTGATATTGGTGATCCGCAGCTACGTGGACAGAAGTAGATGTAACGATTTTCAAGTGGGAAAAAAGAGCAACAAGAGGCCCTCGCGGAGGGCTTTTTTTGCTCTTTGGTGGAGATTGTCAGAATGCTAAGTTCCTGATACCATAAGAGAAGAAGGATGCATATAGAGTAAGGATGACATAGATATGAAAAAACTCGCCATTGGTATACTGGCCCATGTGGACGCGGGCAAGACCACCTTGTCAGAGAGCATGCTCTATCTAAGTGGTAAGACAGAGAAACTTGGAAGAGTAGACAAAAAGGATGCCTACCTCGATACCCATGATCTTGAGCGGGAGCGGGGCATCACGATCTTTTCGAAACATGCCGTATTTGACGTTGGGGGCCTGGAGATAACCTTACTCGACACTCCTGGGCACGTGGATTTATCTGCCGAGATGGAACGGACTCTACAAGTGTTAGACTATGCCATCTTAGTGATTAGTGGTGCCGATGGTGTGCAGGGTCACACCATGACCTTATGGCGCTTGCTTGAGATGTACAAAGTTCCGGTTTTTTTATTCGTCAATAAGATGGACCAGCCCGGGACGGAAAGGGACCAGTTGCTCGCTGAACTGAAAACCAGATTAGACAGTGGATGCATTGCCTTTGATCGCAAAGACCCCCACTTTTTTGAGGAGTTGGCCCTTTGTGACGAACAATTGATGGATGCTTATTTAGATACGGGGAAAATTGAGATTCCACAGATCGTAGAGGCCGTTGCGGTGCGCAAAGTGTTTCCCTGCTTCTTTGGTTCTGCCCTCAAGCTAGACGGAGTAGAACTCTTTATGGATAGTATGGCTGCCTTGACCGCTCCCATTTCCTATCTCGACACATTTGGGGCGAGGGTTTTTAAGATCTCCCGAGATGAGCATGGGAACCGCCTGGCCCATTTGAAGGTGACCGGCGGCAGGCTTCAGGTGAGAGATGCGGTGGGCAATGGAGACTGGGAAGAGAAAGTCAATCAAATCCGCATTTATTCAGGTGAGAAATTCGAGGCCGTTGATTTTCTAGAAGCGGGATCTATTTGCGCAGTCACGGGCCTTACAAAGGCGAGGCCGGGAGAAGGTCTCGGAATTGAAAGCGGCTCAAGGCCTCCTGTCCTAGAGCCTGTCCTCTCTTACAAGGTATCGCTACCGAAAGGCCTTGATAACCGGGTCATGCTTCCTAAACTTCGTGAACTGGAAGAAGAAGAGCCAGAACTGCAGATTGTCTGGGATGAGCAGCTGCAGGAGATCCAGGCACAAATTATGGGAGATGTGCAAATTGAAGTCCTCCAGAGTCTGATTCAAAGCCGTTTTGGCGTCGAGGTTTCCTTTGATGCTGGGCGTGTTTTGTATAAGGAGACAATTGCCAGCGTTGTGGAGGGGGTCGGTCACTTTGAACCCCTCAAGCATTATGCCGAAGTCCATCTGCTCTTGGAACCGGGAGATGTGGGTAGCGGCTTAGAATATGCCTTGGACTGCAGTGAAGACATTCTAGCACGTAACTGGCAGCGTCTAATCCTAACCCATCTACAAGAGAAGAGCCACAAGGGAGTGCTGACCGGTTCGAGCATTACTGACGTCAAAATCACGGTTGTATCCGGCCGAGCCCACAATACCCACACAGAAGGCGGCGATTTTAGAGAAGCAACCTATCGGGCGGTACGTCAGGGTTTGAAAGAGGCGGAGTCGATTCTGCTAGAACCATATTATGGCTTCCGCCTAGAAGTTCCCGAGACAACTGCCGGGAGGGCTATAGCCCACATAGAAAAAATGCATGGAACTTGGGAAATCACCGAGATACGTGACAACACCACAGTCCTAGAAGGCAGTGCTCCTGTGGTGACCATGCGAAACTATCACAAAGAAGTGGTTAGCTTTACTAAGGGTCTAGGGCGGCTTTCTCTCCGCCTTGAAGGGTACAAACCATGCCATAATGCACAGGATGTTATAGAGAGTATAGGATACGACTCTGAAAGGGATGTGGAAAACCCCACGGGCTCCATTTTTTGTTCTCGTGGAGCAGGTTTTTATGTCCCTTGGGACCAAGTCAAGAACTGCATGCATGTTGAGCGTCATCTAAGACCGAACAAGGAGAGCTCCGATGTAGCTAGCGCGATACTACATCGGCACCAAGGGGAGGACTTGGACCACGACGATTACAGGTTCCTCAATACAACGGCCAATCAAGGGAAAAAGTCCGGCTGGAATAGACGTAAGGAGGACTTGATGCCGGAGCGCAAAGGAACAGAAAAATCAAGACTTCCTGAATCCCGGGAGACCTATCTCTTGGTAGATGGTTACAATGTTATCCATGCCTGGCAAGAACTCAAAGAGCTTGCAGACGAGTCTATGGATGTAGCCAGAATGAAGCTGCTCGATACGCTCAGTAGCTACCAGGGAATCAGAAAATGCCACATTATTGTTGTTTTTGACGCCTATTGTGTTCCAGGGCGTCTCGAGGAGAAAATCCGCTATCATAATATCCATGTGGTGTTCACCAAAGAAGCGCAGACGGCCGATGAATTCATTGAAAAGTTCGCCTACGATCACAGGAAGAAATACGACATCGTGGTTGCCACATCCGATGCCTTACAGCAGGTGATTATTCGAGGCGCTGGCAGCGCTTTGTTGTCTGCCCGAGAACTGAAGGAAGTGATAGACATGGCCCACGACAATGCCAGGCGATCCTACGAAGCAAGGCAACGCCTGCGGCGTGCAAATTTAGAAGAAGTAGTGCCCTTCGACGTGAAAAAGCAAATAGACGACTTAGCTTAGTCAATCTGGAGAGAGAAATCTCGAATCTGGCCATACAAAGCGTTCTTATGGGATCCTTCCAGGATTTGAGGCTGCACGCCGAAGATATAGGCGGGAATCACTTTCATGTCTAAAGGTCCAGTAGCTGACAGGGTGAATTCTAAGATCATGGTCTCCCAGGTTTTGGGGAGATTGAGGTCAAAGACGAAATTTCCCAGACTGTAGGCAATCACTCCTTTTTTATAGAACTCAATTCCCTGCAAGACATGGGGATGGTGGCCTAAGACGAGATCTGCGCCCGCGTCTACAGCAGCCCTAGCCAGCCTTTTTTGTTCTGGGGTGGGCTCGTGGATGTATTCCTTCCCCCAATGGATAGTGACAATAACACAGTCAACATTACTCCTTAGCTTGCCAACATCTTCCACAATGATGTCCAGCCGCGCAGGGGCCACACCCGGCTCATCTTCTGTGCCCTCCCAACTAATGGGTTCTCGAGCATGGATAAACCACATCTCCGTATAGGCTAAAAACCCTACTCTTACACCATTTACCTCCTTAATTAAGGGGGCTCTGGCCTCGTGAATATTATTACCTGCCCCAACCCAATCAATCTTGTGTTCCTCTAAAAGTCGCATTGTCTCAAACATTCCCGCGTGGTGATAGTCTAGGGTGTGATTGTTGGCCAGAGACACCACATCAAAACCTGCATAGGCAACCCCTTTGATTGCTTCCGGTGGGGCCTGGAACATGTTAATAAAGTGCCCTTTATCGCCTATGGGTGATTCTAGATTAGCGAAGGCTAGGTCAGCTTGGCGAATGCGAGGTGCAACTTCGGCAAAGATATGCTCCCATCCCTTCTGCAATCCCACCTTCTTCACGTCACGGTCTAGCATAATATCCCCCGCCGCAAGCATTGTCATTTGATGTTCTCCACGGTCCGTGTAGAACATCAAA
>DIPH01000024.1:36422-40436 GCA_002424045.1 Firmicutes bacterium UBA5493
CCGTGTAGGTGCTGTTCAAGTCTTGATGACCGGTGTAGCGATCTTTCACTTTTTCCAGAAATGTCTTAGGAGATCGACTCAGGTAGAGAGAGCGGCTGGAAAGACTGGATCCTGATAGGGATGCGACCCGCACAGATGGTTGACGGTCCTGGAAGGGAAGAATGCCAATTTTTCCCTTTCCATCCTTAAGCTGACTTGCCACCTCGGCCGAGGAGACATAGTGAACGGGGAAGTTCGACCAAGGAAAGTCCGGCAGGGCAAGGGCACTGGATACAAGGACATTCTTGGGCTCGGTTTCTATCAAGGTCTGTAGCCTTGTGAGATCCATTGTTGTAGCTGCATCAAAAAAGGGCACAACAACCACTGGTTCGAGCTGCCCGATGAGCCAGCTCACAAGACCAGGGGTAGGATCATCCACTTCCACAATATAGTCCAGTTCACCCTTTGCAAGCTTTGAGAGCAGTTCTGGTTTAGAGTTAAGCTGGATTTCTCCAATGTGTTCTGGTGGAAAGAGTCGTCTAGCCAGTTCGGTGGATAGCCCTTCCATCCCAATTGTAGGCGGGAGGTAAGGAGCGCTTAGCCACGACCACAGATAAAATGCAGATCCCAAGATTAGTGACATTAGAAGGAAAACCACGACGAAGGAAGAAGTCTTAGGCCTCTTCAAGACCATAACAAACATGGCGTTCGCCTCCTGCTCATGTATACGCTAAGGCGGTGTCTGTAATTCGCTGTGCTGGCAGGATTTTCAAATCAGTGGGAGAATTGCCTAAGGACGGAATGGAGTGGTATTGATGAAGGTCGTTGTGACAGAATACAATCCCCAGTGGCCGGCTCTATTCGAGGCAGAGGCAGCTCATCTGCGCAGAGTATTTGGGTCGGAGCTTCTGCAGATTCACCATATTGGCTCAACGTCAGTGCCAGGTCTTCAGGCCAAACCCATCATTGACATCATGCCTGTTGTGGCCGATATCCGAGCCGTGGATAAACTGACGGAGAAGATGGTGGAGCTCGGTTATGAGGCCTTGGGTGAATATGGTATTCCTGGACGAAGATACTTCCGCAAAGGTGGAGAGAATCGAACCCATCATGTTCACGTCTTCGAGGTAGGCAGCGCGGATGCACAAAGGCACCTGGCTTTTCGCGACTTTCTGCGGGCCCATCCAGACGAGGCCACACGTTATGGGGATCTCAAGGCATCTCTCGCTCGGCAATATCCAGATAACATAGAAGCGTACATGGACGGCAAACAAGAGTACATTCAGCGTGTTGAGGGCGAGGCTCTTGGGTGGGTCTCGCGGAGCTAGCGGTTAGTGCGGGCATGTAAGAAAAAGCAGCTTATGTTGTTCAATACACCTAGACTCAAGAATGGGAGATCAAATGGAAACAAGAAAGCCGGTTTGGTCTTGAAACTTGCAGAGAGGTCAGCTAGTTGCACTGCTAGACGAAGGAGGAGCTCTGGGATGCGCAAGTGCTCGTTAGCCTCGATCATTTTGGTAATACTCTGTGCATTGGTGGTGCAGGGGATGGGAGTGGCTCAAGGCTATGGAGTCGTGTCTGTCAAGCTCGTGGTTAGGGATACCAAGGAAGAAGCTTGGGGTTATGGACAGCCCATTATTCGCTTGGCTCAACCTAGCGGTCAGGGAGACACGGCGGTTTGTACCTATAGTCTAGTGGAAATCCACGCAGAGGTAGAAACCCTTGGAGTGGGTGATGACGATGCCTCTGGCGTACGTGTAGAGTTTATCTCCCCTTCTGGAGAAGTTCATCATGTGAGTGCGATCCCTTCCTGATGCGAACGGATTTCGACGTTGAGCTCGCTAGACACATGGGGAAAAGGAAAAACTTGGCAAGAATAGGTTGCTACAAGCGGGGAATTATAGGAGTAAGGGATTGACAGGTGCGGTGACGTCACCACAAGTGATGTGTCATTCATGATTGAGTTCATGCAAAGCAAAGCTTTGGTACCATCGATCAATCCCTGCCAGAGACTGTTCGAAGTGGGATGAAAACCGCTTCGTTCAGTCTCTTTGCGATAGCACTTGGCCAGCTATCCAAGTAAGCGGATAGAACAAATCTGACCACATTGGATGACAGTTAGATCAAGTTTCGGATTGTCTTCTTCCACTTCGAGGAAAGTCTCTCCAAATGCGCGAAGAATACCCCGTATCTCCCCGCACTTAGTAGAAACCACAACGCGGCGGTCTAAGAACATGACCACTCCTTCTGGGCAGGTACAACAGTCAAGGCACATTACGATTCCCCCCTTAACCTGAGGAGCCGGACAAAGCAGATTTCCTTGCACCGAACAATGGCGGCGGTGGTGGCGGTGGTGCTTTTTGGGGAACACATAAGACATCCCATGGAACCCGCGGGTGATTCAGAAACATGGAGTCAACACTCCTCCTCTAGATAGTAGCTTGCGGTATAGATGTCCCTAAGGCAGGCAAGGTACTAGGAGCTCGGGGCCATAGTGTTAGCGGGAGGGTATGCGTCTCAGCCCTAAATCAAGAAAATATAGTAAGATATATAACCACATAGTTTACACTGATTGAAGGACTATGTCAATACCCTATTTGCGTTATTTCTCCGTTTGTGGTATCCTAGAGGTAGGAATATCTATAGGACTGTGTTCTTCGGTGTGGTTGGTAGTACGAAAGTGCGCTAACTGCGCACTCTTGAAGTAGATACGGAGGATCAAAATGGATTTGTTGAATGAACAGGTGACGCACAAGAGTTTTGGCAAGGGAAGCGTGGTCGCCCATGATGATGACTATGTTGAAGTGCGCTTTCCATTAGGAGTCAAGAAGTTCGTGTTCCCCGATGTCTTTGGGACGCATTTGCTCTTGGTCGATCCTAAACTGGCCAAACATGTTGATGGCGTGAAACTGAAAATTGAGCGAGAGCGCAAGAAGGAAGAGGCCGAGCTTGAGGCCATGAGAGCCATTGAAGAGGCTAGGCGTAAGCGCGCCTTAGAGAGAGAAAGACTACTCAAGAACCATAGGCTCTCTCCCGCTTCCCAAGTAGCCTTTTGGTGTGACCCGGCGGAGCAGGACAAGGTTTTTTCAGAGTGGAGAGTATTCACAGGTCGAAAGAAGAGTGGGGCCAATCAAGGTGAACCCAATCGTTTGGTGCGCTTGCACCAAAATAGTTGTTGTCTTATAACAGCAAGGGAACCAGACGTACCTGAAAAGGATAGACGGGTCGTAGGCCTTTTCATGGTGGGAGATTTCTTTGTTGGCAAGCTGTGTGAAGATGGGTATATCCCGGCTCATTTGGAGTATAGGTTGCGTCTTTCTGAGGAGGAATCTAGAAAGATACTGTTCTGGAACTACTATGTTAACGAACGGTACCCGAATAACATGACATGGAACAGCGGAAGGTACCGTTACTTCGACAATGTGTGGATGGCCCAGATCCTACAGGATATTGTTGCGTTGAAGGAAGGTTCTGCGGAATTTGAGCTTGTTCAGGACTTCCTGGAGCATTTTTGTGACTTGAATCGTCTGGTAGAAACCGAATTACCTAGACCTAATGGTGCTCTCGTGCGGAACAGCGCGTAGGAAGGCTAATTGGCCCGGCTTCTCTTTTGAGGAACCGGGCCTTTGTTAGTGCTGGCTGCGCTGAGGAAACAGGAATCAGAACCAAGATGGAGAAAAGAAGTGAGTAGTAGTACTACAAGGTGAAGACGAATCCAGTTGGCACTCGTCGGATGGCGGCTTTCTTTTTGATCTTGACCCGTGGATATGGGTTCTTTGCGCCATCTGTTAGAAGACCGGAGCACTTTTGGCAATACATGTGATACGAGCGATTCGCGGCATAACAGTCTGGACAGACTTTCATGACAACATCTCCTTTTGATTATTTTGGGGAAAACAAAAAGCGCTTGGTCGCTGGGCCCTTAGTTCCAGTGACAATACGCGCTTGGTGTACTCCTACGAGGTTAGCTGACGAATTAGGACACCCAAGTTGCCCTTCTTGATCTGAGATTGCCCAGAACAAGATTCACCCCAA
>DIPH01000039.1 GCA_002424045.1 Firmicutes bacterium UBA5493
GCCGAGCTAATTACTCCAATCGCTATGGAAGAAGGATTGCGCTTTGCAGTTCGTGAAGGCGGCCGTACAGTTGGAGCAGGCGTTGTAACTAAGATCCTTGCCTAGAAGGCAAGGCTGAGGTAACGACGCTTGATGTTTGCTGAACTATTAGGGGGATCATTCCCCCTTTTCCTTTGAAACTCCACTGATGATGGGGTATTGACACCCCACCGAAAATGTGTTAAATTCTAAAGGTATTTTGACTGTCTGGAGGTGGCGGCCGTGCGTGTCGGTATCACATTAGAGTGTACGGAATGCAAAAACCGGAATTATCGTACCAATAAGAATAAGAAGAATGATCCGGATCGCATTGAGATGCAGAAGTTCTGCAAGACTTGTAAAACCCATACCCCTCACAAAGAGACCAGGTAGGGGCAGAAGGATGTGAAGAATGTGGCAACAGCGCCAAGTAAGCCCACTTTGTTGAGTAAGCTCAACAAGTTCATACGTGAAGTGCGCTCCGAGATGCGCAAAGTCTCATGGCCAAACCGCAAAGAGCTCATTACCTATACCATAGTAGTTATTATCACTGTAGTCATCGTTGCGTTATTCACGAGCGTCGTCGATGTGATCATAACTTGGGTACTGAACCTATTAGCTCGATTAGGGGGGTAAAGGGCCAGCTTATTGGTCCCTTAAACATGAGTGAAAACATGCATGAAAACAGAAATGAAAACAGGAATTGGTATGTTGTTCACACGTACTCTGGCTATGAAAACAAGGTGAAAACAGACCTGGAGAAAAGGGTAGAATCAATGGAGATGGAAGACAAGATCTTCCAAATTGTTGTGCCCATTGAAGAAGTAGTGGAGTACAAAGACGGTAAGAAAAAGGTGTCCCAACGCAAAGTGTTTCCTGGTTACGTCATGGTAGAGATGATTGTCACTGATGACTCCTGGTATGTGGTTCGAAATACTCCAGGCGTAACAGGCTTTGTAAGTAGTGGCGTCAAACCCATTCCTCTGGAAAAACATGAAGTTGAAGTTATTTTGCGGGATATGGGTATGGCAAAAACCAAGGCCGACTTCTCCGTTGGTGAGTCAGTCAAGGTTATCGCAGGACCCTTTGAGGATTTTACCGGTGCAATTACCGAGGTTAATCTGGATAAGGGCAAAGTATGGGTTAGCATTTCCATGTTCGGACGAGATACTCCGGTGGAACTCGATTTTCACCAGATATCCAAATTGTAGTTCGAGGTTTTTAAGTGGGAGGACGAAAAGTCCGCCATGACCACATTATTTTTAAGGGGGTGTATGCGCCGTGGCAAAGAAGGTAAGCGCCATTATCAAGCTGCAAGTAAATGCTGGCAAGGCCAACCCGGCGCCGCCGGTCGGACCGGCACTAGGTCAACATGGAGTTAATATTATGGAGTTTTGTAAGACCTTCAACGAACGGACTGCAAGTCAAGTTGGGATGGTTATTCCAGTCGTAATTACCGTTTATGAAGATCGTACGTTCACGTTTATCACGAAAACTCCACCCGCATCAGTTTTGATCAAAAAGGCTATGAAAATTGAGCGCGGTTCTGGTGTACCCAATCGAGAGAAGGTTGGAACAATTAAGCGGAGCCAAGTTAGGGAAATCGCTGAGTTGAAAATGCCCGACCTCAATGCGGCTAGCGTAGAGAGTGCTATGCGGATGGTGGAAGGTACTGCCCGAAGCATGGGAGTTGTGGTTGAGGACTAACTAGAAGCGCTATAAATATAGGTGGGAGGACACAAGTCCGCTTGCACCACAAAGGAGGACAATACTATGGCAAAACGAGGTAAGAGGTATCAAGATGTAGCGAAGCTTGTTGATACTGAAAAACTCTACTCACCAAGTGAGGCCATTGCATTAGCAAAGAAATGTGCATCCGCCAAATTCGACGAGACGGTGGAAGTCGCCTTTAAATTAGGCGTTGACCCGCGGCATGCCGATCAACAGGTACGTGGTACGGTAGTATTACCCCATGGTACCGGGCGAGAGGTGAGAGTTTTAGTATTTGCCAAGGCCGACAAAGCCGAAGAAGCCCGTTCTGCTGGCGCAGATTTTGTAGGCGATGAAGACTTGGCAGAGAAAATCCAAGGGGGCTGGACTGATTTTGATGTAGCCATTGCCACACCTGATATGATGGGTGTTGTTGGCAAGCTCGGTAGAATTCTTGGACCCCGTGGCCTAATGCCTAACCCCCGAACCGGGACTGTAACCCCTGATGTTGCCAAGGCTGTGGAAGAGTCTAAGGCTGGTAGAGTAGAGTATCGTGTCAATAAAGAGGCGGGGATGCATGTACCCATCGGCAAAGCAAGCTTTACCGAGGAGCAACTTTATGGCAACTTTGTAGCTCTCATGGATGCGGTTGTTAAAGCTCGTCCAGCATCAGCAAAGGGAACCTTCTTACGCAGAGTACATCTATCTACCACCATGGGCCCTGGGATCCGCCTCAATGCTCAGGAAGCTGCGGCTGCGAAGTAGCACAAATTTGGGTTGACCTTAATTGGAGACCCATGATATACTCGTCTTCAGGACGATGTCCTGAAGACAAATTTAATAGTCAAACCGTAGACAGTCGGTTCGTCTTTTGAACAGGGTTCAAAAGCCCAGGAGAATACTCACGTATTCTGCACCAGTTGGAGTTCACAGCTCAGACGATAAAGTAGCATGTTGCTACGCCTACCGAGGTTGGAGAAAAGTGTTTCGAAGGGTTTTGTTATGTCATCTTCGAAAGCATCTTTGGATGCAATCATAGGGTCTCCGCCTTGCTGCGGTAGATCCTTTTTGTATTGCAAGGAGGTGAAACGATGGCACGACCTGAAAAAGTGGCAATGGTTGAAGAAATCCAAGAACGTTTGTCTAGGATGCAGGGAGCGGTTCTCACCGATTATCGCGGCTTGAACGCTGGTGAGATGACTGCACTGCGTAAAGAGCTTAGAGAAGCCGGAGTAGAATACAAGGTCTTTAAGAACACCCTAACTATTTTGGCGGCGCAAGAAGCGAATTTGGACGGGTTAGCTCCTCTCTTAACTGGCCCTACCGCTTTTGCCTTTGGCTATGATGACCCGGTAGCTCCAGCAAAGATTATTAGTGAATTTGCAAAGAAGAACAAGGCACTGGAAATCAAGGGTGGAGTTGTTGAAGGGCAGATTGTTGGTCCCGAAGGCGTAGCGAATTTAGCTAACTTGCCGAGCAGAGAAGTACTTCTGTCCATGGTTGTTCGTGGAATGCAAGCACCTATGACTGGTATGGTCAACGTCTTACAGGGTAACATCCGCAATTTTGTGTATGCCCTAAACGCAGTGAAAGAACAAAAAGAAGCAAGCGCATAAACGCATCCTTAAGGAGGGTATTTAAAATGACGAGAGAAGACATTTTACAAGCAATTGAGAATATGACCGTTTTGGAACTCAGCGAATTAGTGAAAGCTATGGAAGAAAAGTTTGGCGTATCCGCCGCTGCACCCGTGGCAGTAGCCGCAGGCCCTGTTGCCGCTGCTGAAGCCGTTGAAGAAAAAACAGAGTTTGATGTTATCCTCACCGCCGTTGGCGAGAAGAAGATCAACGTCATTAAAGTTGTTCGCGAACTCACCGCTTTGGGACTTAAAGAAGCCAAGGACCTCGTTGACAACGCTCCTAACGCTGTAAAAGAAGGCGTCTCCAAGGAACTGGCTGAAGAAGTAAAAGCCAAGTTAGAAGAAGCTGGAGCATCGGTAGAAATTAAGTAATAACGCATCCCAAGGGGCGACAATCCCTTAACGGGCATCAGCCCCATAGGATACAGACAATTGAAAAGGACTTCCTCGACAGGAAGTCCTTTAATTGCTACTCTGTTACAGGTGCAGCCTATGGCCAACACACTGCTTGACAACAAAAACCCCTTGTGATATCATGGGTAAGTGGTAAAAGGGGAAATTGCACCTACTTTATGTATATTCAACATAACAAAGGGGAATCCTGCTATCTTCTCAAAAATTTTGGAAGGTACGTAAAAAGTGCATAATTTAAGCGAGGGACGACACCCTTGCTTTTCGTCATGTTGTATAGATACCAAAAGGAGGAGAGGCCCTTGGTAGAAGCAAAACACTGGGAGAAACGCGAACGCTACGACTTTGGGAAGATCGAAGAAATACTTGAAATGCCAGACTTGATTGAGATCCAGCACAAATCGTACCAATGGTTTTTGGACCATGGTTTACGAGAGATGTTCGACGATGTATCTCCTATCCAAGATTTTACTGGTAATTTGGTGCTCGAATTCATGGAATACAGCTTCGGAGAGCCAAAGTATGAGGTTGAAGAGTGCAAAGACCGTGATGTGACGTACGCAGCTCCATTGCGCGCACGGGTGCGTCTGGTCAACAAAGACACAGGTGAAGTCAAGGAACAAGAAGTTTTTATGGGCGATTTTCCTTTAATGACGGAAAATGGAACCTTCATTATTAACGGTTCTGAGCGGGTGATTGTCAGCCAACTGGTGAGGTCCCCAGGTGTCTATTTTAATTACACCGTTGACACCAGCGGAAAGAAACTGTTCTCTGCTAGCATAATCCCTAATCGTGGAGCCTGGTTAGAGTTTGATACCGATTCCAATGACATCTTATGGGTTCGAATTGATAGAACCCGGAAGCTTCCTGTGACCGTTTTGATTCGCGCCTTAGGTTTAGGTAGCGATGAAGCTATTCGGGAAGCCTTCCACGAAGCACCAGGTATTCTAGCCACACTTGAGAAAGATAGTACCCAATCTGAAGCGGACGCTATGATTGAGATTTATAAACGACTTCGTCCCGGGGAACCGCCCACTGAGGAGAGTGCCCGCGGTCTATTTTCTACGCTCTTTTATGAACCCAAGCGTTATGATCTTGCCGGGGTAGGCCGTTACAAAATCAACAAGAAGCTTCGCTTAACGGAACGTTTAGTTGGTCGGGCCAGCACCGATAATATTGTTCATCCAGAAACAGGTGAGTTATTGGTCGAACGAGGCCAGAAAATCACCCGTCGCCAAGCCGAGGAGATCTATAAAGCGGGTATTAATGCTGTTCTGATTTCCACCAGGGAAGGCCATGAGGTGCGCCTGTTCTCGAATGATCAACCTGAAGCCACCGTTACAGTGATTACACCTGCCGATATTCTGGCGACCATAAATTACATGGTGGCCCTTTCTTCAGATATCGGTACCATTGACGACATTGATCATCTTGGAAATCGTCGACTCAAGAGTGTGGGCGAATTGTTACAGAATCAATTTCGGATTGGTTTAAGCCGCATGGAGAGGGTTGTCAGGGAGCGGATGACCATTCAGGATGTGGAGGTCATCACTCCGCAGGCCTTGATCAACATCAGGCCAGTGGTAGCTTCCATTAAAGAGTTCTTTGGTTCCAGTCAGCTTTCACAGTTTATGGACCAGACCAATCCCTTAGCTGAGCTGACCCATAAGCGCCGATTGAGTGCTCTAGGTCCTGGCGGTCTATCCCGGGATCGGGCCGGCTTCGAAGTACGAGACGTACATCATTCCCACTACGGGCGCATGTGTCCCATTGAGACTCCTGAGGGTCCCAACATTGGTCTGATTGGGGCACTTTGTACCTACTCCAGAATTAATGACTATGGTTTTATCGAGACCCCTTATCGGGTTGTGGATGATGGATTAGTGACAGATGAGATTCGTTACTTGACAGCAGATGAAGAAGATGCCTTTCGAATCGCTCAGGCTAACGAAAAGACAGAAGACCACCACTTTACGCGATCCCATGTGACGGTGCGCGAGCGCGAAGAAATTAAGAACGTGCCCACTAGCTCCGTTGACTTCATGGATGTTTCTCCGAAACAGACGGTGAGTATTGCAACGGCTTTGATCCCGTTTTTAGAGAACGATGATGGTGCGAGGGCCCTGATGGGAGCTAACATGCAAAGACAGGCCGTACCGCTCATTGAAGCACAGGCCCCTTTAGTTGGTACTGGTATGGAATACAAAGCGGCCGTTGATTCAGGCGCCGTTGTGCTAGCCAAGAATGCTGGAGTGGTTGAGCGGGTTACAGGGCATGACATTGTGGTCAAAACCGCTTCAGGCAGAGACCATTACAATCTTTTGAAGTTTGAACGTTCCAACCAAGGAACCTGCGTAAACCAGAAGGCCCGCTGTCATGTTGGCCAAGTGGTTGAAAAAGGTGATGTTTTGGCAGATGGTCCATCCACCGATCAGGGTGAATTAGCTCTAGGGCGAAATGTCGTGGTGGCCTTTGTCCCCTGGGAGGGGTACAACTACGAGGATGCCATCTTACTCAGTGAAGACTTGGTAAAAGAGGATGTATTTACCTCCATTCACATAGAAGAATATGAATCGCAGGCTCGAGACACCAAACTAGGACCAGAAGAAATCACCCGGGACATTCCTAATGTAGGTGAAGATAGCCTGAAGAATCTTGATGATCGGGGTATCGTGCGCATTGGCGCAGAGGTCAAGCCAGGGGACATCCTGGTTGGCAAAGTGACTCCCAAAGGAGAAACAGAGCTCACGGCAGAAGAACGCTTACTACGGGCTATTTTTGGTGAGAAGGCCCGTGAAGTGCGGGACACATCTTTAAGAGTACCCCATGGAGAAGGCGGAATTGTTGTTGACGTTCGCGTGTTCACTAGGGAAGATGGTGATGAGTTATCTCCGGGAGTCAACCGTTTGGTCCGCTGTTATGTGGCACAGAAGCGTAAAATATCAGAGGGAGACAAGATGGCAGGACGCCATGGTAATAAGGGAGTTATTTCCCGAATTATGCCTGTGGAAGACATGCCTTTCCTCCCTGATGGAACACCGGTACAGATTGTCCTTAACCCGCTGGGAGTGCCTTCTCGTATGAATATTGGGCAAGTGTTGGAAACGCACTTGGGTATGGCAGCAAACCTCCTTGGCATCCACGTAGCAACCCCAGTTTTTGACGGTGCCAGTGAGATTGAGGTTATGGATATGATGGAGAAGGCTGGCATGCGAAGGGACGGCAAGACCGTTTTATATGACGGCAGAACAGGTGAACCGTTCGACAATCCAGTTACCGTCGGTATCATCTATATGGTGAAACTATCTCACTTAGTCGATGATAAGATCCACGCACGTTCTACTGGTCCTTACTCTCTCGTAACGCAGCAACCACTTGGCGGAAAGGCCCAGTTTGGCGGACAGAGATTCGGGGAAATGGAAGTATGGGCCTTGGAAGCCTATGGCGCTGCCTATACCCTCCAAGAGATCCTGACCGTGAAAAGTGACGATGTTGTGGGTAGGGTGAAGACCTATGAGGCCATCGTGAAAGGGGAAAACATCCCTGAACCTGGAGTGCCGGAATCCTTTAGAGTTCTGATCAAAGAATTACAGTCTCTGGCTTTGGATGTCCGAGTATTGGGCGAAAACGAGCAAGAAATCGAGATTAAAGAAGAGGAAGAGGATATTAGTGAAATGGCCAAAGAGCTCGGAATTGACATCCAAGGTCGTGGCGCAAGCACAAGTATCACCCGTTCTCCTGACGTAGCTAGCCGTGGGACCGCGGCGAGAGCCGAAGAGGAAGAGGAAGACGAAGAAGGGGATGAGGACGAGGACTTGGCTCCTCAACGTTCTTCTGGCCCTCTGATCGATGATGATGACGATTTTGATGTAGAACAAGACGATGATCTGGATTTAGATGACGACTTGGATGACGATTTAGATGATGATTTAGATGATGATTTCGAGTTAGATGATCTAAGCGATTTATCAGATGATGACGACGATATTTAGCCAGTGAGCGGCTCCGCTTAGCGGAGCTTCACAAAGGAGGGACGGCCCTTGCTGGATGTCAATAATTTCGATCGGATTCGAATTGGGCTGGCATCACCAGAACAAATTCGGGCTTGGTCTAGTGGTGAAGTAAAGAAACCAGAAACGATCAACTATCGGACACTCAAGCCAGAGCGCGAAGGTCTTTTCTGCGAAAAGATTTTTGGGCCAACGCGGGACTGGGAATGCCATTGCGGGAAGTACAAACGTGTAAGATACAAAGGGATTGTCTGCGATCGTTGTGGTGTAGAGGTAACCAGGGCCAAAGTGCGCAGAGAGCGCATGGGCCACATTGAGCTCGCTGCACCGGTTTCACACATTTGGTTTTTTAAAGGAATACCCAGTCGTATGGGTTTGATTTTGGATATGTCCCCAAGAACACTGGAGAAGGTACTGTACTTTGCTTCCTATATCGTGATCAATCCTGGTGACTCCGGTGTTACGGGCTTGGCCAAACAACAGCTTCTTAATGAAGGTGAGTACCGGGAGTTTCGCGATAAATATGGCAACGCCTTTGAGGCCGCCATTGGTGCTGAAGCAATTAAGAAACTCCTAGAAGAACTTGACCTTGAGGAAATGAGTAAAGAGTTACGCAAGGAAATAAAGGATACCTCAGGTCAGCGCCGCGTTCGCGCCGTTCGCCGTTTGGAAGTGGTGGAAGCCTTTCGTACATCGGGAAATGATCCTGCCTGGATGATCATGGATGTAATTCCGGTAATTCCGCCGGAGTTAAGGCCTATGGTGCAGCTTGATGGTGGACGTTTTGCAACCTCCGACTTAAATGATTTATATCGCCGGGTGATTAACCGCAATAATCGCTTAAAGAGGCTTTTGGAGCTTGGCGCACCGGACATCATTGTACGTAATGAGAAGCGTATGCTGCAAGAGGCCGTGGATGCTCTTGTAGACAATGGCCGCCGAGGACGTCCTGTGACGGGTCCTGGTAATCGTCCTTTGAAATCGTTAAGTGATATGCTCAAGGGTAAGCAGGGTCGTTTCCGCCAAAATCTCTTGGGAAAACGTGTTGACTATTCTGGACGTTCGGTTATTGTAGTTGGTCCGAATTTGCGTATGCATCAATGCGGTTTACCGAAAGAAATGGCCCTGGAACTTTTCAAACCTTTTGTCATGAAAGAGCTGGTAGCCAAAGGCATAGCCCACAACATTAAGAGCGCCAAGAAGATGGTGGACCGCGTCCGACCAGAAGTATGGGACATTGTGGAAGAGGTTATTAAGGAGCATCCTGTTCTTTTGAACCGTGCACCTACGCTGCACCGTTTGGGGATTCAGGCCTTTGAGCCGGTCTTGGTCGAAGGCAAGGCTATTCAACTACATCCCCTGGTCTGCTCCGCTTACAATGCGGACTTTGACGGCGACCAAATGGCTGTGCACGTGCCCCTCTCCGCAGAGGCTCAAGCAGAAGCTCGGTTACTGATGCTGTCCACGAATAACATTTTGGTCCCTTCTAGTGGAAGACCTATTGTAACACCGAACCAAGATATGGTTATTGGCTTGTACTATCTCACGGCTCACAAAGAAGGAGCTAAAGGAGAAGGCAGCTACTTTGGTTCGATCGATGAAATAATTCATGCCTATAACGCTGGAGCCATCAGTCTTCATGCTAGGATTGTTCTAAGGCAGGACGATGAAGCAAGAACACGGCTGGAAACAACTGCAGGGCGCCTCTTTGTCAATGAGATTTTGCCTGAAGGTATGGATTACATTAACCATGAGCTGGACAAAAAGAAACTAGGTAACCTTGTGGAACGCCTCTATAAGGACGAAGGGGCCGCCGTTACAGCGAAGGTTCTCGACGAGATTATGCAACTTGGTTTCGAGTTCAGCACGAGGTCAGGGACGACCGTTTCCGTTGCAGACATTGCCGTTCCTGCATCAAAACATGGGCGTATTCGTGATGCTGAAGAAGAGGTTGAGCAGATTGAAGCCCAATTCCGCAGAGGCCTCCTAACTCCAGAAGAACGTTATCAGAGGGTCTGTACCGTATGGACTAGAACGAAGGAAACTGTGACCCGAGAAATGCTGGATAACTTTGATAAGTTTAATCCTGTATACATGATGGCCATCTCAGGTGCTCGGGGTAATGAATCGCAGATTAGCCAATTGGCTGGAATGCGCGGTTTGGTAGCCGACCCAACAGGACGGACCTTTGAGATTCCTATTAAGGCTAACTTCCGAGAAGGACTTACCGTACTTGAATACTTCATCTCCAGCCATGGTACCCGCAAGGGTCTGGCCGATACGGCGATTCGGACAGCCGACTCCGGATACCTGACTAGAAGACTTGTTGACGTATCACAAGATGTGATTGTCAGAGAACATGATTGTGGAACTAACGATGGTATTGCAGTTGGGGCCATCAAAGAACTCTCCGGCGATAGCGAATCGATCATTGAGCCACTTTGGGAGCGCTTGGTGGGTCGTGTGGCAGCTGAGGATGTTTTGCATCCCCAAACAGGTGAAGTGTTGGTAGATGCCAACGCCCTGATCAGTGACGATGTGGCCCAGAGTATTGAACAGGCCGGGATTGAAGAAGTTAAGATCCGCTCCGTTTTGGTCTGTAAGACCCGCTACGGTGTATGTGCCCGGTGCTATGGCCGCAATTTGGCCAATGGCAACCTAGTGGATGTGGGGGAAGCAGTCGGCATTGTAGCTGCCCAGTCCATTGGTGAACCCGGTACGCAGCTCACCATGAGAACCTTCCACACAGGTGGAGTGGCAGGCGATGATATTACCGCTGGTCTACCCAGGGTTGAAGAACTCTTTGAAGCTCGCAAACCCAAGGGGCAAGCTATTATTACAGAAATCCCTGGAACTATCAGTTTTGCTGAAGTCAAGGGTGTACGCAAGGCCATTGTCAAGGGACCAGAAGGGGAGGTCTCGTATACCATTCCCTATGGCGCACGCCTTCGTGTGAGGGAAGGTAGTGAATTGGCGGCAGGCGATCGGATCACCGAAGGTTCGGTAAATCCCCATGACATTCTTGCTGTCCAAGGAGTCTTGGCTGTGCAGGAATACTTGGTCCAGGAGGTACAGGAAGTCTACCGTTCCCAGGGAGTTAACATTAATGATAAGCACATCGAAGTAATCGTCCGGCAGATGCTCCGCAAACACAAGGTGGAGGATTCTGGAGATACCCTTATGCTTCCAGGTTCACTAGTGGACGTATTTGATTTGGAGGAAGCTAACCAACAGGCAGAAGCAGAAGGTGGCATGCCAGCTGAGGCCAAACCGACTCTTCTGGGAATTACCAAAGCCTCCTTGGCCACTGAAAGCTTCCTGTCGGCTGCATCGTTCCAGGAGACCACTAGAGTCTTGACGGAGGCATCCATCAAGGGACGCCTCGATAAGCTTCTCGGCCTTAAGGAGAACGTAATTATCGGAAAGCTGATTCCAGCAGGCACCGGCCTCGCACGTTACCGCAACGTCACCATTGACGTGGAGGGGCAGGGGGACATGGAAGTTCAGGACGTTGAAGAAGAAGTGGAACTCGTCTCTCGTTAGCTGCAGATAAGTCGGCAAATAGGCGAGCAAGATT
>DIPH01000029.1 GCA_002424045.1 Firmicutes bacterium UBA5493
TAGGAGCGGATACTTTGTTGCTGTTGTCCCCACCTGCCCAAGTTGTCGGTTAATTCTAACGCCAGTTGTCGGTGAAGAAATAGAATGACCGGAACCATGAGGCACCGGTCGTGTCGGGTCTTTGAACAAGGCGAGTTAGAATTTGAGTTCTGGTAACTCGGTTTGTTCAAAGAGATGATTAAGCATTAGTTTTTCGGCCAAGTACTGAAGAACTTCTCCCGAGGGTATCTCCAGCACATAGGAATTCCCTGTGATGGCATCAATTAGGATAACGTCAACCCCATCCTCTGTTCTGTCAACATGGATGTCACTTATGCCTTCAATGGAAAAAGTAGCTTTCATGGGATCCTCCTTTCCTTTACTGCCATTCCTGGAGCACCCTGTTCACGTTTTCACCGCTGATCAAAGTCTGTTCTCTTCCTGCCGCATCTTGAAGGCATCCTTTGCAGAGGATGTTCACCAAGGCCGGTATGCCCTTGGCACGTTCATGGATCTTAGCGGTGACATCCTCAGGGAACAGAGGGTGCTCGCAGCCTGCTGCCTTGGTCTGATGATTGATGTAGTTTTTTGTTTCCTCTAGGCTCATGCCTACTAGGTGGTATGAAGTCTCCACCCTGCGCCAAATAGGAGCCATGTGAGGGGTGCGAATCATCGAGCGGAACTGTGGTTCACCGGCTAGAATAAGGCCCAAGGGCGAATAGGAATCGATCCCGAAGTTCAGGATAAAGCGAAGCTCTTGCAACATAGATAGTTCCAAAGCCTGGGCTTCATCAACTGCAATGACAGGTGTTTTGCGCTTTGACTCAAAGAGATCCATCATCGATGTTTTAAATGCCCCTTTAAGCTTGGTTAGCTGGCTTGGGGGTTGAACACCTAGTTTGCTTAAAACTGAGATGTAGAAGTTTCTTGGTGTTAACTGCGAATCGGCGATGTAGATAAACAGGTATTGGTTCTTGTCTAGTTTGCTTTCTAGAAGACGCAGGAGAGTTGACTTGCCTGCGCCAATTTCCCCTGTGAGAACCATCATGGCTCTCTTTTGACAGGAGTAAAGCAGTCTGGCCAGTGCTTCTTGGAACTCTGAGGATTCATACAAAAACTCACTGGCAATCTCTCTTTCGAAGGGATTGTAGGTAAACTTGAAATGCTGACGGACGTGCATTAATGCTCACCGCCTGGGATGAACTGGGTATACGATAAGCCTTTATCCTCTTTTTCCTTCAGGAAGTTGAGATAGTTCAAACCTGTTTTCACGGGCGGCGACTCATCTTTTGGCGATGATAGGGAGAAATCTATGTGCTCGGGCACTTCTAAAATTTTAGCATCGGCAAATCTCTTGTCATTGTAGTAGACCTGCGTTGTTGTAAGGTCATAGGGATTAAATCGAACCAGGATTTTAGCTCTAACCAGCTCAGGTTCAACGGCAAACTCTAGGTTGCGGAGCTTGAATCGACATGTTTTGTCAACGGTGCGTGTTTCCTCTAGTAGAAATGCATCTTCGAGTTCTGCCAGATCGACAATGCGTAGCGGCGTTGGTTCGGATTCGAAAGCCACAATGGGTTTTTGCTTCGTGGCTGAATGTACTTTGTCATGATAATGCTGGCGGATCCAGATAAACAGATATTCATTCAGCTCTTCCAAAGTGATAAAGCGGTCTCGTAACATGACTTCAATTTCCGGCAAGAAACTGGATTGAATAGTCTGGAAAAGCCGTTCGAGCTTCCCGCGGCCCTGGGGCCTATAGGGGCGAGTATGAGACAACTGCATACCCAAACGTCCACACACCGAATTCAATTGCTTGGAGGAGAACACAGATCCATTGTCGCAATAGATTACTTCTGGGATACCATATTTGATGATGGCTTTCTTTAGGGAATCTTCCAGCGTGTAGTCCTTTTCTTTGAAATAACACTGGGCATGGGTAATCAGTCTGGAATGTTCATCAAGCCAAGCAATCAGGTAAACTTTACGACTTTTGTTTGGGTGATCCCTATCTGGTAGATAGAGCAGGTGGCAAGTATCCCCCTGCCATCTTTGGTTGCGATGTTTGGGGGTGAATCTTTGAAACGCTTGCGATTCCTTTTTGGCCTGCTCCTTACTGATACCTTGTTTGACGAAGTATTCATAGACCGTACTGCGCTTCAAAACGCCTTTGGGTACTTCATCAGCCATTTCCAAGGTCTCAATGATCTGCAAGATAGGCCGCTTCATGTTTTCTCGCTTTAACTGCGCTGCTTTTTCCATGTACTCTCGTGGAATGCGATAGGCACTTTGCTTTTCGGTCAAATACTTGGGAATCAAAGCATCATAACCACCCTGGCGATAAAGATTGAGATAACGTTCAATGGTTCTTAAGCTGACTTCAGTCTTGGTGCTGTAGGGGATCTGATACGTCTTTTTTGCAGCTTCGGCCAGCAACATGTGGGTTTCCCCCGGGTTCAGTTCAATTCGGCTAACGATCGGTGCGATTAGAGAATAGCGAAAATTAGCGATGTCCAATGCCTTGGTGCGATTCAAATGACCACCTCCATAGTTTTATGGCTCTATCTTCGCGCCAGGCAATCCACTCCTCCAGAGCGGTTTATGTTGCTATGGGTAAAAAGTGATGGAAATGTGCTCCGAGTGATGATTGGGATCCCACAAGGGATGGACACCTGAACACCTGACGGTAAAATCTAGGCATTTGTTGGAGAATGATCGGAAGGAATGAGGGAAAGCTCCGCGGCAAAGGCTCGGTGCAGAAAGCATCGGAAGAGTTGACGGCAGGTGCCGCTCATTTTGTGATCGTATGGTGGGTAAGGAGCAGATTGATGAAGGCCAGATCGCTGAAGGGGAATCGTTCGTCAAGCATAGAACGAAGAAAAGCGACTAACCTGAACACCCTGCGCTCCGGCGGATCTAGTGATCCTATCCAAAGCCACCTAGCTACCGGCAACGATGTCTTCGCAAGCATTTGCGCCAGCCGATCAAAAAGGTAGTGAGCCATGGCTCGGAATTTGCACCGCCAGCGCACGATGGTAGAGGGCTCGGTTCCGGTTACCTCTGCTAGCTGCTCGATGGTTAAGCCGTCGTTAGCATCAGGATTGATAGCCAGCTCAACACTGACATCCAAGTGTCGGCCGTAGGGGATCAGAAAACAGGGCAACAAAGCATGCGTGACTTTACATTGTTTGCACCTAATTCTCCGAATGCGTAGTTTAAGACCAAACTGTTCTGGGGTTTTTCTAAGGTATGTACCGTGCTTTGTATACGGTCTACCGCAAACAGGACAATTTCCTTTCCAGCTGTCAGCCACCAATTCATACAGTTTAACCAGGTATACAAGGAACCCGACTGATTTGTGGTGCAATAAATCGAACTTGACAGAGTCGCTCTTCACTACTATGCTAATCATACGGAGGTTTCACCTCTGGGTGGAAAGAAGAGCGTTCTGCGGCCAGCAAAACGGGGCTCTTCTTTCCTTTTTTATTTGAGAACATTTACCATGGCATATTTCCCCTAAAAGGCGAAATTCCTGCCAACAAAAAAACCGCCAAGGGCGGTAAGCAATAACACTGACAACTACCGGTGGAATATTAAGGATTTAACCGACATCTAGAACCGATGGAAACAGCTGCCACCAGACGTTTTAGTTG
>DIPH01000037.1:0-22049 GCA_002424045.1 Firmicutes bacterium UBA5493
CGGAATTGTAACATAGACCCGTCGCCCAATACACTCTTGATCCGCTCGACAATGTCTTCTTCTTCAAAAGGCTTCAATAAGAATTCCACCGCGCCGGATTTCATGGCCTCCAGCACCTTGTGTTTTTGACCAGCGGCACTGACCATAAGCACTTTGGCATGCGGATCGTATTCTCTGATCTGACGTAGGGCTTCTATACCATCGACAATAGGCATGGTGATGTCCATGGTGGTTAGGTCAGGATTCAACTCCTTATAACGAGCAATCCCTTCTTCTCCATTAACCGCTTCACCCACTACTTCATGTCCTATGTTCTCAAGAATCTGTTTTAGAATTTTTCTAGTAGTTCTAGAGTCATCAACGATTAGAATTCTTGCCACAACATTTCCCTCCTAGTTTATCTCTACTTTTCCATCGATGCCTACTATTAAATCTGTCTGCCTCCCATTGAGTTCTATGGGGACGATAAAGAACCCATTGGCCCTGCTTAAGCTCTGGTTTTGGGCGAATAAGGGTGGTTGCATATCTAAGACAACGTCATGATAACTCAGCTCCGTGGTAAAAAGACCGTTGATACAATTGATGAACTCACAGACGGAGTCAAAGGCATCCTCATCCATCTTTGAAAAGGCCTCCTTAGCAAAGGGAGTGGCAATTTCCGTTAATTCATCGCCTTTACTCCCAAAACCAAGCCAGAGGTCATGATCCCCCGTGGTCTCTTGAAATGCTAGGTTTCCAAAGGAATAGGTCGTGACCTTCTCCATCTTTCCTAGTAGGGGCTGGTTGTTGATGAGGCGAATGACACTCCGGATGGCCAAACTCATGTATTTCGTAGCTAAGGCCTGATCCGTCTGCACAAAAAGGGGAATAATTAATTCAAGATTGCCCGATTTTAACACCTGCAAATCGTCGTGGGAAAAACCATGTTGTAACTGGTAATCCCTTAAGAAACTTTCAATCTGCTCCATGGTAAGGATTTCGTTTTCCGTGAGAATCTGGACCAATTTGAGGTAGGGGTTTCCTTGCATTTCTAGGAGCTTGTCCACTTGATCGGCAGATAAGTACCCATTTTCAACGGCAAGATCCCCAAAGCGGCGATCTGTTTGTCTTTGTAGGGCGTTCAGCCTTTCTGCCTGTTCATGGGTGAGCAGTCTTTCTGCCACCGCTATCAGTCCCAGCTTGACTCGGGCGCTTGTCTGCTGTTCCGTCACTAAAGCATGCTGGGTTTCGGAGATGCGTTGTTTTTCCACAAGATAATTGGCGAAGTGTTGTTCAAACACAATATCTCCCCTTTTTGGTCAGTCTTTTGTTAATTTTAGGATAAGTTCTATCTTCTTAGCCGTTATTCCTTTATTCCGCGCATAATGGGGTACTTCCTAGATTCCTTTTGAGGGATGAAGTCCCAGGCGCTACCGGTTGGTTTATGATTTAGCCGAGAACACCCGCGACTTTAGTCGTGGGAGGTTCAAGAGGGCCTCAAGGCAGGATTGAGCACGAGGATTGTGGAATCCCACTACAAAGAACGTTCAGCGTTTTAAGAGGGGAGTTGCGGCAATCACACATGAGTAAACAAGAGATTGGGAAAAAGAACTGGCTCGTCATCGTTTTACTTGGTTTGGCCGGACAAATTGCTTGGAATGTAGAAAACTCTTGGTTCAACACATTTGTGTTTGACACCATAACTCCAGATCCAAAGCCCATTGCCTGGATGGTGGCGGTAAGCGCCATTACTGCCACCCTGACAACATTGGTCATGGGGACCATCAGCGACCGGGTCGGGAGGAGAAAGCCGTTCATATTATACGGCTATATCCTGTGGGGGATCTCCACTGCCCTTTTCCCAGCCACCGCGTCCATAAGAAACGTCCGTTTCGCCATTTTGGCCGTTATTGCAGCAGATGCCGTCATGACCTTCTTTGGCTCAACAGCGTATGATGCCACTTACAATGCTTGGACGACGGACATTTCCAACAAGTCTAACCGGGGAAGGTTAAGTGCGCTAATTTCCACATTTCCACTCTTAGCTGCCCTAATTGGGGCGGGATTATCTGGAGTTGTCATAGACAGTCTTGGGTATGTGACCTTCTTTATCGCCTTAGGGATACTCGTTAGCGTGCTTGGGATCGTGGGGGGATTGCTGCTAGAGGATTCCAAGACCCTGCGAAGGACGCCCAAAGATGAGCGAAAAAATCTCATCATCGACATGTTTGACGGATTCAGTCTACATACCATAAAAACAAACCAGGAGTTGTTCCTTGTCTTTTCATCGGTTTCTCTTTTTTCCATAGGGTTTCAGGTATTTTTGCCCTACCAGATCATTTACCTAAACAATTATTTGAACATCTCCAAATCCCTTGTGGGTTTGATTTCGGCGATAGCCGTATTGATTTCGATACTAACGGCCGTTCCCGCTGGGAAATTGGCTGATAGGGGTTACATCAATCAATTTGCCTTCCTATCCCCATTTCTTCTTTGCGTCGGCCTCATGCTGTTTTCTTTATCTCGATCAGTGTTTACACTGACAATAACCGGTAGTTTGCTGTACATCAGCTTGGTCGTTTACACTTTGTCCACAGGGGCATGGATCAAAAACCTATTGCCCGAAGGTAGCAGGGGAAAGTTCGAGGGCATCCGCATGGTTTTCAATGTTGCCATACCCATGTTGATAGGTCCCGCTATCGGTTCGCTTTTGGTCACAAACTTCGGCGTTCCCACTGTCTTGCACGGAGAAACGGGGTTTATACCAACACCCATACTCTTTCCTGTAGCCGGACTCATTAGTGTCACATCCATCCTTCCTTTGCTCATTGTCAAGAAAAAGAGATCGGCGAGGGATGCTTCAGATGACTAATACCCATAAAGGAGGATTAGCTATGGAAAATACCATGGAGAACATTTGGAAACCAGTCGCAGGCGGGCTCATGACAAAATGGGCTGAAGAGATGGATGTATACAACGTTCTGCCAGAGTACCCCAGACCCCAGATGGTGAGGGGTCAATGGTTGAACCTAAACGGACTATGGGACTATACGGTACGGAAGATGGATGAATCCGGTCATCCTGCATACAGAGGTAGAATCCTCGTACCATTCCCCCTAGAGTCTGCCCTATCCGGCGTCAAACGGGCTCTCTTGCCTGATGAAGTTCTGTGGTACCGGAGAGTTTTTACCGTGCCGTCTGACTGGCAGGAAAAGAGGATCCTTTTGCATTTTGGTGCTGTTGATTGGAGGGCTAATGTCTGGATCAATGGTCACCATGTGGGAGAGCACACTGGTGGCTATTATCCGTTTACCTTCGATATTTCCAAGTACGCTCGGGAAGGCACAAACGAAATCACGGTCTCGGTTTGGGATGGCACAGATGCTTGTGGTCTCGAAAGGGGAAAGCAGGCCCTTGAGCCCCAAGGGATTTTCTATACAGCTATTTCAGGAATCTGGCAGACTGTATGGCTGGAGCCCGTGCCAAGAACCTATATCAAATCCCATCGCCTAACACCAGATCTGGATAATGAACGGGTACTGGTGAGCCTTGAATGTGGTGGTGAACTAAGTGGTAGTTATCTCAAGTTTGAGGTCACTGTCTTTGACAGAAACGAAGTAGTGACATCCCAGAGAACCAGGGTCAACGAGGTACTCGAGCTTAAGGTGGCAAATCCCAAGCTTTGGAGCCCTGATTCGCCCTTTCTGTATGACATACGAATTGACCTACTAAACGATGAAACCGTTATTGATAGTATCCATGGCTACTTTGGCATGAGAAAGTACAGCATTGCTAGGGATAACGAGGGAGTGAAGCGGTTGTTTGTCAATAACAAGCCCCTCTTTCAAAATGGTGTTCTAGACCAAGGTTATTGGCCGGACGGACTCTATACTGCCCCTACTGATGAAGCTCTAGAGTTGGACGTTGCTCTAACGAAGCAGTTAGGCTTTAACATGAGTCGCAAGCATATTAAAGTGGAGTCCGCCCGCTGGTATTATCATTGTGATAGGCTGGGCCTTATAGTGTGGCAGGATATGGTCAGCGGTGGGAAAAATGTCAACATTGTACTGAATGGAATCATACCCATGGTGGCGAGTGGGGTTAGGATAAGGGATGACAAGTATGAGAAGGTGGGGCGCCAAGAAAAGGTCAGCCGCGATACCTTTGAAAAGGAACTCAAGGAGATGATAGACTCCCTCTACAATTTCCCCTGTATTGGTATGTGGGTGCCGTTCAATGAAGCGTGGGGACAGTTTGATGCGGAACGGATCGCCAAATGGGTCAAGGAGTATGATGCGACACGCTGGGTGGACCATGCCAGTGGATGGCATGATCAAGGAGCGGGTGATCTCAAGAGTGTTCACACTTACTTTCGAAAACTGAAGAAACCCAAGAAGATTAAGGATCGTCCTTGGGCCATAACCGAATTCGGCGGATATAGTCTGCCCATTGAAGGGCATGCCTGGGAACAATCCAAAGAGTTTGGCTACAAGAAGTTCAAACGGTTAGAGGATTTTGAAAGGGCATATCGCTCATTGATGCAAAAACAGGTTCAGCCCCTAATTGCCAAGGGCCTTTCTGCATCTGTTTATACCCAACTAACGGATGTAGAATCAGAGACAAACGGCTTGATTACGTATGATCGTAAAGTATTGAAGTTAGGTACCTCCTTTCATGTTGTTGTTGAGCAGACCAAGGACTATGAACAAAGAATGAAGTATAGTCCCGAAAAGGACGTCTTCATTGAGACCGAGTACAAAAGTCTGCTTTTCGCTCGCAATTTCCCCTACCCTTATGGATGGCTCAAAGAGTCAGGAACACCACCTGGGGACCACTTGGATGCTATTCTCATGTCTTTAAAGCCTTACGAGCTCGGTAGTATAGAGGCCGTCAAGATCATCGGCTGCTTTAGGCGAAGTGATGGAGACCACAAGTTGGTATGTGTACCCGGAGGGCGCCCAGAGACAGATCTTGCCGACCTACATCAGGACGAAAAGGAAGCGTTGTATAGGCTCTATCCCTCTGTGGGTGAAGGCGAGGGTTGGTTTGGTGCGGAGAAAGCAAGAGAAATTGTGGAGACATTCTTGAGTGTCGGGAGGAATACTTGATGCGTAAGACCATCTTCTATGGTGTTACTTGGACTTTGGTGGTTTTGGGCCTTCCCTAGGGACAGAGAGTGAGGAAGAATGGTGAACGTTTTAGAACAGGTTCGCAATGGATTGATCGTATCTTGCCAGGCTTTGGAGGACGAGCCTCTCCACGGCCCCATGCTAATGGCTGCTATGGCTCGGTCCGCGGCCCTTGGAGGGGCGGTGGGCATCCGCACCAATGGAGTTCAAGAAGTAGACGTGATCAAGAAGATTACAGGCCTTCCTGTTCTTGGAATAGAAAAAGTGACGGATAGCAATGGGCAAATTGCCATTACGCCCACCTTTGCTCACGCGGAAGCTCTGAGGAGGGCGGGTGCGGACATGGTGGCTGTGGATGTTAGGGCCACAAGGCCCTTTGGGGAACCCCTGGAGGAGCTCTTGCCGCGAATTCGCAGGGAGCTTGGTGTTATGGTATTGGCTGACTGTCAGTACATAGGCGATGCCAAGAATGCTCTAGAGATTGGAGTAGACGCTCTGGCTCCCACCTTTGGTTTTGGAGAAAACGCCCTCGGAGTGGAGCCCAACTTTGAGCTCCTTCGGGACATGATCGCGTTGGGTTCGCCCGTCATCGCTGAAGGTGGATTCTGGTATCCTGAACAGGCGGTTAAGGCGTTTAGACTTGGGGCTTGGTCGGTGGTTGTGGGTAGTGCCATCACAAGACCCATGGAAATCACCAAGAGGTTTACTCGAGCACTAAGAAACGAAGGCGCCGAAATTCGCTAGATTGATCGAGGAACAGTCCCTGCAACACGATCCCTCAGAAAATTTAATGTTTGATGCATTCCTTCCTTAATGTCAAGGGAAAGAAAAGAAATGGTAAAGAAAGTTCGTTTGGCGCCCCTTTACCAGAAACTAATTTTACAAAATGCTGTGGCGTTGAGAGGGATGAGCACTTAGGTGGAGAATCTTGAAGAAAGGCTCGCAATTTACCTCTGCTACGTCGAGGCACCCATCGTTCCCCTTATTTATTTCTGTAGCTAGTATAGACTTTGAACATTCTCAAAGTTCCATTGAAAACGTGAAGTGACCTTTGTCCCAACGCAAACTAAGGCAAGTGAGGGGTTAAGCGATGTACATTTTAGGTATAGATTGCGGTGGAACTTCAACAAAAGCCCTGCTTACGACCGTAGAGGGAGGTATTGTTGGACGTGGTCAAGGCGGCCCAGCCAATTACACTGTAGATGGTGTTGATGGAGTGGCAAAATCGGTGTTGGAGGGGGTACGGGGTTGCCTTGGACCAACTCCATTGGATTTGTCCGCTCTTCATCAAGAGGGTGTTTTTTTGGCTCTTGGGGTTTCGGGAGCCGGTCGGCAAACAGAAGCGGAGACTGTCAAGGAGGCTTTTCACAGCCTTGGTTTTGAACATGTGGTAGTCGCTCACGATGCCATAATTGCTCTTTTGGGTGCTTTAGGGGGCGCCGACGGTGTGGCGGTAATTGCCGGGACCGGCTCCATTGCCTATGGTCTTCGCGATGGGCAAAGCGGCCGCGCAGGAGGTTGGGGTTATCTCTTGGGGGATGAAGGGAGCGCCTTTTGGATGGGCATTCGCGCCCTCCAGCAGGTAATGCATGGTTATGATGGTCGGGTCTTAGGTGATCAGGATCTTCAGCAAGCGGCTTGCGACTATTTTCAGGTCCAAGGCGTGGCGGAACTCGTACCGCTAATCCACAAAATCCCCATAGACCGAGGGTTGATCGGTGGTTTTAGCAGAGAGATCACATCTTTGGCTAATGGGGGTCATAGTCTGTGCCAAGAGATCTTGGCCGGAGCGGGGCGGCAACTCGGCCAACTGGCCGTGGCAGTCCTGTCCAAGTTGGAATTACTAGAAGTTGAAGGTAGAGTGGGAGCGTGCGGAGGGGTATTTTCCGCAGGTGATCCTATATTAGTACCTATGCAAGAAGAGATCCATCGCCGGGCGCCGGGCCAGATTCTTACCCTTCCCGACTTCGAGCCAGTGGTAGGAGCCGTGCTTTTGGCGGCCCGTCATTTCAAGCTAGATTTGGATCGCATCAAGGGAGGCTTATCGTAGTGCAAATTGTTGTCTGTATCAAACAAGTTCCGGAGACAAAAACTGTAGCAATCTGTCCAGAAACGGGGGTCTTGATTCGTGATGGGGTAGATAGTATCATGAACCCCTTTGATCTTTATGCTTTAGAGACCGCATTGCGTATCAAGGAGCAGCTTGGGGCTACCATTTCGGTTATTTCTATGGGGCCTTCTCAAGCCGAGACAGTCATTAGGGAAGCGTATCAAATGGGTGCCGATAGGGGATATCTCCTTTCTGACCGTGCCTTTGCGGGGGCAGACACTTTGGCTACCTCCTATACTCTAGCCCAAGGCATTGGGAAAATAGGATCGTATGATCTGATTCTCTGCGGTTTGCAGACCACCGATGGCGACACGGCTCAGGTTGGACCGGGCATTGCAGAGGTCCTAGGTATTCCCCATGAATCCAATGTGGTTGAGATAGTGGAGTCGTCCCTGGACCAGGTGACAGTTGTAAGTGATTTAGGAACAGAGCTCCATACCAAAAAGGTCAAGTTCCCCTGCCTTCTGACGGTGACAAAAGAGGTGGGCGAGCCTCGTTTGTTATCTCATCGGCTGAGGATGGAGACCAAGAATTGGCCAGTGGTCACCTTTACCTCTCAGGACTTTAGTGGCGAAAAGAAGAAATACTTCGGTTTGAGCGGTTCACCAACACAGGTAGAACGGACTTTCCCGCCAGAGAGCAATCGCGATCACGAGATCTGGAAGGGCTCTGGTAGTGAACTCAGCTCAAGACTTATCAAGAAGCTTCAAGAACTACGTTTCGTAGGGGGTGCCCATGATGCTCAGAATTAACAAGGAAAGATGTACCCTTTGCGAAGCTTGTTTGAGTACATGTCCTTTTGCTGCCCTAGAGAGGGTCGGCGATGAAATCGTTGTTTTAGACACATGTAGGCTATGCGGGATGTGCGTTCGCAATTGTCCTGTAGAGGCTATGTTCATCGAAAAACAGGGTGAGGACCTCACTGAGGCATCTCTTAAAGAGACGCGAAATGTTATAGTGATTGCTGAATATGACAATAAGCAATTGCATCCCGTCACCTTGGAGCTCGTGGGAAAAGGGCGCGCCATGGCTGACCAAATCTCCGGAGAGCTCGCCTGTGTTCTCATGGGATGTGACTGCGACAAAGAGGCTACAAGCCTCCTGGAATATGGTGTGGATGTTGTCTACCTCTATGATCACAAAGCGTTCGGGCATTTTACCATCGAACCTTATACAAACGCTGTAGAAGACGCCATCAGAGATTTCGAACCAGCCATTGCTCTTTTTGCAGCTACCCCCCTAGGGCGTTCCCTAGCACCACGGGTGGCAGCTCGTTTCCGCACGGGTTTGACTGCAGATTGCACAACCTTAGAAGTTCGCGAAAATGGTGAGTTGGTCCAGATTAGGCCAGCCTTTGGCGGTGATGTTATGGCTCAAATTATTACTCCCAAACATCGTCCCCAAATGGCTACCATGCGTCATAAGATTTCAGAACCGGCCAGGCCGCGTCATAACCCAGGCAGCAAAGTGGTAAGAAGAGAACTTACAGATGAACTACTACAGTCTGGAATTACTGTCGTCAATGTCCAAAAGCGGCCTCCGGAGTCGAGTATTTCCGATGCCGAGATCATCGTGGCCTGTGGGCGCGGCGTTGGAAATCGTGAGACCCTAGGCTTGGTAGAGGAATTAGCTAGGCTTATAGGTGGTCAAGTGGGTGTAACCCGTCCCCTGGTTGAAACGGGCTTTGCAAATTATAGGCAACAAATAGGCCTTAGCGGGCGGGCGGTGAGGCCGAAACTCCTCATCACCGTAGGTGTTTCTGGAGCCGTACAGTTTACTGCTGGTATTACTGGAGCGGAGACAATTGTAGCCATAGATAGCAATCCGGAGGCACCGATTTTCCAGGTCTGCCACTACGGTTTGGTTGGAGATCTAAACGAGATATTGCCTATTTTGATTGACAGTTTGAAGGGGTGACCATGACTATGCAATACGAAAAAGTTACGAAGCAGGATGTAGAGCGCTTGTGCGAGATTTGTGGCGAGGATGCCGTGTTGTGGCAGGAAGACATAAGCCCCGATTATAGCCATGATGAATTATCTTTGGAGCGGTTCGCCCCAGAATTAGTTGTTCTACCGCAATCGGTGCGGGAGGTATCGGAGATTTTGGCCCACTGCTATGAGCGCAATATCCCCGTTACCCCTAGAGGTTCAGGTACCGGTTTATGTGGAGGGGCCGTGGCCCTTCATGGTGGAGTTGTTCTGGTAACCACCAAGATGGATCGTATTTTGGAGATTGATCAAGAGAACCTCGTGGCTGTTGTTGAGCCTGGTGTTTTACTCATGGAACTACAGGCACAAGTAGAGGAGTTAGACCTATTTTATGCTCCCGACCCTGGGGAAAAAACGGCCACAATCGGCGGGAATGTAAGTACGAATGCAGGCGGTATGCGGGCCATAAAATACGGGGTTACTCGGGACTTCGTTTTGGGCCTCGAAGCAGTCTTGCCAGATGGACGCATTATTGAAACGGGCGGTAAGGTTATGAAAAATAGCTCAGGGTACAGTCTAACGGATCTACTTATCGGATCTGAAGGCAACTTGGCTGTTATTACCAAGATTATCCTTAGGCTCTTACCAAGACCTAAAAGGCAGCTCAGTTTGGTCGTGCCTTTTGATGGTCTTTCTCAAGCGGTATCCACCGTACCAAAAATCCTAAGTGCAGGTGAAATCCCCGCTGCTTTGGAGTTTTTCCAACGGGAGGTACTCGAAGCTGCGGCAGAGTACTTAGGACGCGGCTTTCCCCATTCTGGTGCACAGGCGTATCTCATGTTATCCTTTTTCGGTAATGGTGCACCTGAGTTGGAAAAGACGTATGAACGAGTTGCTGAGGTTTGTCTGAAAAATGGAGCCCACGACGTACTCATTGCCCATACAAGCGACCGGCAGGCGGCGTTATGGGAGAATAGAGGCGCATTCTTGGAGGCCTTAAAGGCTATGGGAGACTTAGACGAAGTTGATGTTGTGGTGGCGCCCAGTCAAATTGCCGCATTTATTGAGTTTACAGAGCATCTTCGTGTCGAGTGTGGTCTTCCCATCGTCAGCTTTGGGCATGCAGGTGATGGGAACCTTCACATCTACATTCTCCGCGGTGAGCTCGATCGTGATTCTTGGTTGAATTCTACGAAAGAAGTAATGGATCGTATTTATGCTAAGGCCCAGGAGCTTAAGGGCTTAGTTTCCGGCGAACACGGCATAGGATTTGCCAAACGAGGCTATTTGCAGGAGTCTCTGAGCCCTGACGTACTAGAATTAATGCGATCGATCAAGTCTGGGTTCGATCCAAAGGGTCTTCTGAATCCGGGTAAGGTTTGCTAGAAATCAAGAAATTTTAGGTACAGGACGAAGAACGATGTAGCGGAATACGACGCCTAACTCTAGAGCCTATCACATACGTCATGTGCGTGTAGGTTGGGCAGTTAGGCGTCTCCGTAGCTTCGCTCCTGAGGCGGCATTCAGCATTGACACCTACAACTTGAATGGATATAATTTACATATATACCTTTTTCTAAGAGAAAAGGGTTTTTTGTCGTTACTGAGGTGAGGGTAAACAAGACATAAAGGGGTGATACAGATCGAAATGACGCAAAATACTGAAAAGGCAAAAACCAATGGACAAGTTGTCGTCTTTACGCTTGGTGAAGAAAAATACGGGATCGAGATTTCCTCCGTTAAGGAGATCGTGAAGTGGACGAAGATTACAGAACTGCCGTGCATTGACGGCGAAAGCCGAAATGATTTACGGAATTGCGAAATTGCAGAAGTACTTGCTGATTCTACTTGATATTAGGGCTGTGTTTTCGCCGGACGTCATCGATCAGATCGCCGAAAACGATGCGGCTCCAACAGGAGGGGATTTTCGTGTTTAAAGTCAAAAGCATTGCTACGAAGATATCCATTTACATAGGCATCTTGGTGTTTCTCATATGTGGCATACTTGGCATTTTTGCCTACCGGGATGGTGCTGACGCAGTCAGAGGCGAGATCGAGGAAGCGCTCCTGCTCATGGCACAAGAGGGAAGTCGGTATCTGGAAAGTAGGTTTGAGCTACAGCTGTCCGTACTAGAGGCTGTTGCCGAACGTCCCGAGATTCGCAGCATGAACTGGGAAGAGCAGTTGCCTGCGATTCGTTCAGAAGAGGAGCGCTTATCTCAGTTCCTTGCCTTAGCTGTTGTGGACAGCACTGGACTTGCTCGCTATAGTGATGGTTCTACGGCAGACTTGAGAGATCGTGCCTATATCATTGGAGCTATGGCCGGTAAGTCTATGGTGTCTGACCTCATCGTCAGTCGTGTTAACAACTCTCTGGTGCTTATGTATGCCGTTCCTATCAGAGAGAATGGCAAGGTTGTGGGTGCATTGATTGCCAGAGGCGATGGCATGATGTTAAGCGAAATTACAGCTCCCTTAGGTTTTGGGGAAAATGGATGGGCGTACATAATTAATCGTGAAGGAACCTTATATGCCTATCCAGAGCCAGAGCTTGTACTTAGTGGAGAAAATATCTTTGATCCATCATCACCTCTTATTAATGCAGGAAAGGCGATTCAAGAGGCAGGCATCGCCCAAGATGGTATAGCTGTGGTCAGCTATGAACTATCAGATGGAGACACCAGGATCGTGGGATTAGCTCCGGTGCCGTCCACAGGGTGGACCATCGGGATCGGTGCTATGGAACGTGATGAGCTCTATCACATAAACCAGTTAAGAACGTTTTTGATCTGGATTTCCGCTGCGTTGATTATCGTGGGGGTTCTTGCTGGTATGGTTTTCTCCAAGCGTATAGCTAGTCCATTGCTAGATGTTCAACAGGTGATTGAAGCGGTAGCTCATGGTGATTTGACCAAAGAAGCGCGAGTTCGATCCGAAGACGAAGTCGGCCGAGTAGCCCAAGCATTAAATGCTACGATCTCTAGTGTGCGAGAAGCTATGGGTCTCGTCTCAAGCACCACCGATGAACTAGCCACAACCAGTCAGGAAATGGCCGCAGCTTCCGAGCAGGTAAGTGCCTCCATTGAGGAAGTTGCCAGTACTACAAATGAATTTTCCAGTTCCCTCGATATGATGAACACCAATGCCCAGAACATGAGTAGGACGGTGGAGGGTATTTCTAGTCAGGCGGCAGAAGGCGATCGTGCCGTTGTGAATGTGGTTAGGCAGATGAATGCATTGCGCGAAAACACACAACAAATGAGCAACGATGTGGCTACTCTGGGCACACTCTCTGATGAAATCGGAAAGATTGTAGATGCCATCAGTGCTATCGCGGATCAGACTAATCTTTTGGCTCTAAACGCTGCAATTGAAGCAGCTCGTGCCGGTGAGCATGGTCGAGGTTTTGCCGTTGTGGCAGACGAAGTTCGAAAACTGGCAGAAGAGTCTTCAGAAGCTACAGCAGAGATTACATCACTCATCAGTCAAATCCAAAACGGTATCTCTTCTACCGTTAGTGGTATGGGTCATAGTGCTGAACAAGCCGAAGAGGCCCTTTCCAGCGTCGATGAGAGTGGTAAGATTTTGCGAGATATTCTTCGAGCTGTAGAGGGTATTGTAGGGGATGTACAAGAAATTTCTGCAGGGATCGAAGAGACGAATGCTGCCGGTCACGAAATATCCAGTGCCACTGAAGAGCAGGCTGCTTCCATAGAAGAGGTAGCAAGTTCTGCGCAGAGCTTAACTGAGATGGGGCAGAAACTGCAAGAATTGGTTCGACACTTTAAGCTGGAAGGCTAACCATTGGTACCCCTTTGATCTTAAAAGCGCCTAGGTTATCTAGGCGCTTTTTCCACCCTCTCGAACGATTTCCTTCTTCACACCCGGTACATGGGCGCCGCCAAGGACGGCTACAATCTTTTTGCCAGGGGCGGTCCTGATTTTGGCTGCCAAGTACTGGTCTCGTTCAGTGATGAGAACGTCCCCGATTTTTGGGTACTTCTTGTGCATGTCAGCCAAGATAGACTCAAGCATGTCTCCTTGTAAGAGTTCTTGTAAGTCTTTATCCGAAATATTGGTACCTTTGACGAGGGAAAAAAGCAGGCCGAAAATGAGCTTTACCTTTTCTATGCGACTCAATTTACTCCAAATTCGCGAGAACGTAATGTGGATATTGCGGTCGGCTAGAACCAGTGTTGCACCCATGGCCTTTGCACTTTCAATACCTTGCATCATGTCGCCTCCCAGGGGTACATCTAACTTTTTCGCAATTTTCTTCTGATACGAGCTCAATGCTAGATTCGTTAGAAGAAAACCAACTCTTTTAGACTTGATCGCCTTTACGATATCCTGATTATCCCACACTTTAGGGTTTTGTATGTTGTTGTACCTATCGTGGTCCAGCTCGACACAAACACTATCTGGCTGTTCCTCTTCAACAACCATCTTAACAAGATTGGCACTCTCTTTGGAAACATGCGCGCTGGCCACCAAGATGATCTCTTTTTCCCCATATTGTAGTCTTGTTATATTCTCATTCATCATCTTTGCCTCCACCACCCAGGACTATATCATGAGTATACCTCGGGCATGGTACGGTTGGCCAGGTTGCGAGTTCCTTTGAGGTTTCGTTCTATGATGTACTGAACTGTAGTGGATGGTGTCACTATCTGCCATGCTGGTAGTTTCGGCCCCGTTGAGGATAGAATAAGAAAAAACGATGACAGCCACAAAATCTCGCCTATTGCCCCCTGTATTCTAGTCGGGGCCGGAGTGGAGAATTTAGGTCATGGTCTCCCAAGCCTACCTCTGTAGTGACACCCGTGACATAATAATCTTGACTACCGTCGATCCGAATTACATCTGTTTCGCTAAAGTAGTCTCCAAGTTCAATCCGATCCGCGCCGGCTTGGACGTCAACCCAGGCAAAGACTTGGTAATCTCCTGGAGGGATGCCTGGCAACACCGCTATCCTCCCTGGAACGAGTAAGCTCGAAGACATGATTGCCTCCATTGAGGACGGGTACTACCTTGTGAAGTCCAGCAATGGTCAGGCCGATACCACAAGTGAATTTATGTTCGGAGTGGTTCTGGGTTATGAAATCAAAAACGGCAAGCTGGCCAAGGCCATCAAGGATCTCACCATCTCTGGGGTAGCCTTTGAAGTGTTGCAACATGTGACTATGGTGAGTGATGATATGTCGTGGTCTTGCGGGGGGATGTGCGGTAAGAAGCAGATGATTCCCGTGGGTATGGGCGGTCCTGCCCTGAAGACAAAAGTGAATATAGGGGGTCGATAGCATGAAAGAAACCCTGGATTATTGCGTACAGGTTCTGAATGAAAGGGGAGTTGACAAATTTCAGTGCTCCCTGGCGAACAAGAAGCAATATGAAATGAATCTGGAAGGCACCGCATTTTCCTTGATTCGCACGATTACCGATCATACTCTGAGCATCACCGTGATCAAAGATCAGCGCAAGGGCACTATCTTTGTGAACGGTGTCGATGAACAGTCGATACGAGCTGCTGTCGATACGGCTCTGGAGCTTTCCTCTACATCACAGCCAGACCCCGATTACGATATTTCACCGAAGCAAGATATGAGGGTATTCCAAAGAGGTCCCAAGGAGCCCGAGCCCGAGCGTATGTATGAACTCCTGAAGGAGTACAGCCAAGAGGTACCAGCTCTTTTTCCCACGATCAAGCTCATGGAAACCACATTCATGCACACCCATTCTGTAACTCGGTTCGTCAATTCCAATGGGGTGGAATTTATGACGGATACGGGTGTGTATGAGCTGTCATCCATCTTTGCATCGAAGGACGGTGAGAAGTCAACTTCGTTCAACTATTCTGGATTTTCCATGCGGGATCTAGAGAAATCATTGTTAGAACGGGGTTCTCTTAAGGTCCTTCTGCGTCAGTCGGAAGAACACTTGGAGGCCAGACCCTTTGCAGGTCATTTTGTAGGTGATGTAATCTTTACACCTGATTGCTTGAATGTGCTACTACACCTGTACGCCATGACGTTTTTAGGTGATAGCGCTCTGATCGGAGGCACAAGCCCCTTTAAGAACAAGTTGGGTCAAAAAGTAGCAGATGACAAGCTCACGATTTCCTCCCAGCCAGTGTCAGAAGCCATGGCTTCAGGCTACTTTGTGACGCGTGATGGGTTTGCGGCAGATAATGTCACCCTCGTTGAGGAGGGCGTCCTGAAGAGCTTTTTGCTGAGCCAGTACGGTTCTAAAAAGACTGGTTTCGAAAGGGCGAAAAATGAAGGGCGTTGCTGGGTCGTAGAGCCCGGCGAGAAGAGTCTTACCGAGATGATTTCCCAAGTGGACCGGGGCCTACTTGTGGCCAGGTATTCGGGGGGATCTCCGAGTTCCAACGGTGACTTTTCGGCTGTAGCCAAGAACAGCTACTACATTGAAAACGGGAAGATCATGTACCCTGTCACTGAAACAATGATAGCAGGCAATCTAGTCGACATACTTGCCAACGTGAAAGAGATCTCTTCGGAGCGTGTTGACTTTGGAGAGGGGCTCATTCCGTACCTATGGACAACAGGTGTAACAATTTCAGGTAAGTAGAATCGGTGAACAATGGGTGATCAAACCCCGCGGACCGCTAAGGTCTGCGGGCTTCATGACTGCATACATGCAAAAGCCCGGGCTCTCTGACATGCTCCCGGGCTTTTCTTATGGCTGCATAATAGATCTTGCGACGTCTAAGGGATCCACATCTTCAGTTGTCTTTACAGTCATGTCGCCTTGCACTGTTTCCCAATCTGCATACTGGCGCTCCAGCAATGTCCAGCATAATCAGCTTTTGGGAGGTATTCTCGCCCTCTTGCAGAAGATGCTAAACAGGCGCGATGCCCTTTTCAAGCGGGAAATGTACATCTACGCTGTGTCGGGAGGAATCACTTTGAAATGGCAAGAATTTAAAGCTCGAGCAAAGATGGGCTTACAGAGATTTATGTACGGACGAAATGGCGTGGATCAGCTGACGATGCTTGTTTTAGTCTCCAGCGTTGTTGTCCTATTTGTGGCCAGTACCTTGAAAGTGCCCTGGCTGCAGCTTCTATACTATGCAGGCGTTCTTTATGCCCTTTATCGGGCTCTATCTCGGGACTTGGTCAGGCGTCGCAAGGAAAACTACCTTTTCTTACAGAAAACAAGAAGCGTCACCTCCTGGTTTCGAGTCCAAAAGCGAATCATTGGGGAGCGCAAAACCCATCGGCATTTTAAGTGTCCTAGCTGTAAGCAAAGGCTCCGAGTCCCCGTGGGGAAAGGGAAGATCACGATTACGTGCTCGAAATGTGGCGAGAAGTTTAGCCGGAAGAGTTGAAGGAGCTTGTATTTTTCTATACTGGAAAACTAACTGAACACCATTTGAACAGCACTTAGCACCTTGGATATCCAAGGTGTTTTAATTTGCCTTTTCTTTATATTTTCTTATTGACAATAGTGTGCATGGCACACTATAATGAATCTGGAGTTGATATGGATGACAGATGAAATGATGAAAGAGATCCTCGGGGGTCTAACGCAGGAACTACGGCGGGGAGTGGTGGTGCTTGCAGTTTTGAGCCAGCTCCATGAACCGCAGTATGGATACTCGTTGGTGTCGAAGCTCGCGGAGATGGATTTTCCCATCGAAGCCGGGACATTATACCCCTTGTTTCGCAGGCTCGAAAAGCAAGGTCTCTTAGAGAGTCTGTGGGATACCAACGAATCTAGACCACGCAAGTACTACAGACTAAGCCCCATGGGCAAAGATGTCTATGACCAGCTTTGCGAAGAATGGTCCCAGATGGTAATTAGCATTGGAAATTTACTAAAAAGTGAAGAAGGCGAAAAGGATGGAAACAGTTGAACGTTACATCTATGCGGTAACCCGCAGGTTACCTGAGAAGGCAAGGGCGGACGTGGAACTTGAACTTAGGGGACTGATTGAGGATCTTCTAGAAGAGAGACTCCAGGGGAAAAAAGCGAGTAAGGATGATGTAAACGAAGTGCTTATGGAGCTTGGGAATCCAGAGGACTTAGCCAAGGAATATGGCGGAAAACCGCAATACTTGATTGGGCCTAGACTATTCGATTCTTACTTCAAGGTACTAAAGCTCGTTGGTTCTATAGTTTTAGCCCTGGTAGAGCTCGTAGTGGTAATTAAGGCCTTCATGGCCCCCATGGGTATCGTAGCCTTCATTATCGAGTTCTTAGGTACTTTGTTTGAAGCCGGGATTCAAGTATTTGTCTGGGTCACGCTGGTCTTCGCGGGCGTTGAGTACTTTGGCCAAGATGATCTAGGGGGGTCTGCGAAGGAGTGGACACCTGCTCTTTTGCCTGAAATTCCGGATCAGAAAAGACAGATTCCCATGAGCGAGTCGCTTGTGGGCATTGGACTTTCCATCTTGTTTTTGGTCATGTACATTATGCCTCAGCGCTTTAGTGTCATTCAGGTGGCAGGATCTTCAACAACTGTAATTCCCATTGTGAATCAAGAGATGATCCCGCGGTTTTTGCCACTTTTCATTGCGTTTGCGGGAGTCACGATCTTCAAAGAGGTTTGGAAGCTCGCGAAAAGAGTTTGGAGCGGCGAGGTCGCAGTTGTAAACCTGATCTGCAATGGTATAGCCATTGTCCTAGCATACCTTCTCTTCGCTAATCCAGAGTTTTGGAACCCGGGTTTCATCGAGCAGGTACTTGAGGCCAACGTAAGTTCTGCTACTGGAATCTTGCAGACCCTATGGCCCCTCGTGACCACGCGGTTTATCTATGTGATTGTAATCGCTTACGTCATCGACGCTCTATCAGCGCTTTACCGTGGGTTCTCCATTCATGACAAGGGAGCAAGGAGAAAATTGCACGACTGATTGACGGACGAAATTCGCACACAATGGGAGGAGGGTGCATTATGCTTACAATGATTGAGAATGTGCACGTCTATGACCCGGAGGATCTTGGGGTCAATGATATCGTTTTATGTTATGATAAAATTGTGGAAATAGGAAAAGGGCTCTTTGCCTCCTATCCAAAGGCTAAACGAATAGAGGGTAAGGGCCTGATGGCCACCGCAGGCTTCATCGATCAGCATGTTCACGTCACAGGTGGAGGAGGCGAGGGGAGTTTTAGAACCCGCGTCCCCGAACTCAAATTTACCGATTGTATACGGGCTGGTGTAACAACCTTGGTGGGAGTACTTGGAACGGACGGAATCACTCGTAGCGTGGAGAACATAGTGGCCAAAACAAAGGCACTAAATGAAGAAGGAATTACCGCCTATTGTCTCACAGGATCCTATGAATATCCCACGATCACCTTAACGGGAGATGTGAAAAAGGATATCGCCTTCATTAAAGAGGTCTTAGGTGTTAAGGTAGCCCTCTCTGACCACCGCTGTTCAAATTTGACCAAAGAAGAGTTGATCAGACTGGTCAGTGATGTGCGCATGGCGTCTCTCATTAGCGGGAAACCGGGATTGGTTACCATCCATATGGGCCGTGGAAAGCAGAACCTCAATATGATTTTCGAGATTCTAGAAGAGACAGATCTGCCCATTAAGCACTTTAGGCCAACCCATGTGGGAAAATTAGGGGAGTCGGCAATTCGATTCGCCAAAATGGGTGGATATATAGACTTTACGGCCAGCACGAACCCAAGCGGCGCTGCAAGGGATATCATTGAAGCCACCCAGGCGGGCATCCCACTTGAACGGATGACACTTAGTTCCGATGCCAATGGTAGCCTTCCTAAGTGGAACGACAAAAATGAGATGATCGGAATCGTGGCCGCATCCATGATATCCTTACATAATGTCCTCAAAGAACTAATTCAGGTAGAAAAGATGGAAGTGGCAGAGGCCCTCCGCTTGGCGACCACAAATGTGTCCCAGGCTCTGGAATTACACGAAAGCAAGGGTAAACTCCAGGCGGGCTACGATGCAGACATCCTCTTGCTGGATAGAGACTTCAATCTCGACACTGTCATCGCTCGAGGTCGACTCTTGATGCAAAGAGGCGAGCTGCAAGTCCAGGATACCTATTAGTTCTGGCCCTGGCTATCCAAAAAACCGTGAAGCCACCTGCAGTTTTTGCGTACAAACCCCTGGTCCTCCGGGGTTTTCCATCCATCCAGCCCTGTTATATTGGAATTCATCGAGGGCCAGGCCCCTTGAAGGAGATTTTACTTCTGAGGGGAAGGTTAACAGGGATGTATTGAGCTTAAAAGCCTAAAGAGACAAGAAAGGGATTGAAAGGGTAAGTTATCATGGAAAATAAATCAAGCCGACGTTTCAGACTTGCGGATTATGTCATCCTCGCTATGCTAGCGGCCATGGGGATAGCTAGCAAAACGATTATCGTCCCTTTGGCCCAGGCCATTACAGGGCCCCTCTTTATTCCCGGAGGGGTTGTGGCCGGGGGATTTTTCATGATGTTTCTGATCCTCGGTACAGCCCTCACCGGAAAACTCGGTGCGGCACTTTTGGTCTCTTTAATCCAAGCAGTCCTAGTCACAATTACCGGGACCTTCGGCTCCCATGGGGCGGCCAGTCTTGTGACCTATGCTCTCCCAGGACTTGCTGTGGAAGGGTGGTTTTTCCTCAGCAAACACCGCGGCTGCTGCCGCCTCTGCTGTTTTGTCGGAGGCATGGTGGCCAATATGGCAGGGACCTTCGCGGTCAACTTCGCCATCTTTAACCTATCATTCACTCCACTAATGCTATCTATTGCGGTCGCAGCCCTTTCTGGGGGGCTCGGCGGTCTTGTGGCTAGCAGTGTGGTACGCAATCTGAAGAAGCTGGACATATTGTAGCCTAAAGGGGGATCCGAGATGGTCAAGAAATTGGGGAAAGAGACTCTAGGAATCCTAGTCGTAATTGCGGTTCTTGTTGTTGTGGTGGTTGTCTTTGCCTATCTAAATGCGGGAGATCTCGACCGCAAAAGGGACTTAGAGACAAGTGCAGAGTTTGTTCTGATCTACGGTGACAAAGAACATCGCGTGAGTAGGGAGGATATCGTAGCCCTAGGCCCTGTGGAATTTTCCACAGTGATGCGGACGAGCACGACTGGCCCCGCCAGCGTCACCTTTACCGGCGTGGAGCTTAGGACGGTTTTAGAAGAATACAAGGTCGATATCCAAGCAGACTCAACCATCGAGGTTAAGGCCTTAGACGGCTATGCTTCTGCCATACAAGGGGAAGAAGTCCTCGAGCACAAAAACGTGTATATCACCATAGCGATGAATGGGGAACCTTTAAAACCTAAGAGCGAAGGCGGCTTAGGCCCCTATTACCTGGTGATTCGAAATGGAGAATTCTCCCAGCGTTGGGTGAAGTTTATGGAGGAGATTATTGTCCGGTGAAAGCTCTAGAAGGACGCCAGATCAGCTTTTCATATGCCGGGGGTAAAACCCTGTTCAGCCAGGTCAATGTCCATGTCAAAAATGGTGAATGCGTCATCTTAAGAGGCCCGTCTGGTTCGGGCAAGACCACCTTGTGCAACATTCTAGCAGGGATTATACCGCGCTCGATTTCAGGTGAACTAAGGGGAGATGTCTTGCTTTTCGGGGAGAATCTGCGCACACTTTCTTTAGCCACCGTGGTGCAGAAGGTTGGGATCCTGTTTCAAAATCCCGACTCCCAGCTCTTTTTCCCCACGGTGGAAGATGAGATTGCCTTTGGACCAGAAAACCTGTGTCTTTCTAGAGAAGAAATCGGGCTCCGCATTGAACAAGCTCTAGATACTGTACAAATGGGCTCCTATCGTCTAATGGAAACAGAAACCCTTTCCCATGGCCAAAAACAGCGCATTGCTTTGGCCGCAGTCCTTGCTCTGCAGCCTCAAATTCTCATCCTTGACGAGGCCTTTTCGCAGCTAGACACAGGCTCTACCCATCTGGTAAAGGGGATTATTAGACAACAAAAAGAACTGGGACATGCCATTTTTATGGTGGAAAACAGCGAGGAACATTTACACCTTGTGGACCGTGTCTATGAACTCCAAGACGGACAGACGCGGGAGGTGGTCTTGTGACTGCAGCCATAGCCCTTTCTGATCTTGTCTTTCGCTATGGAAGGGGAAACTTCATACTATCCTGCCCACATCTCCCCTTTGCCCAAGGCGAGCTGAGCTTGATTACCGGGCCCAATGGCAGTGGCAAGACCACTCTCTCTAAGTTAATGTGCGGTATCTTAAGGCCTGCCCAGGGCGAAGTGCGCCTCTTCGGCCGATCCGCTGCAACCCTCTCTCTTGGAGAAATAGGCGGCCAGATAGGCTACCTCTTTCAAGACCCGTCCCGCCAGCTCTTTGCCGGAACGGTGTGGAAAGAGATGACCTTCGCCAGTGATCTTTTGGGCGAAGAACAAACATCCAGCGCTGAAAAGGCCCTTGAGCTCCTCGAACGCTTTGGCCTGGCAGCCCTGAAGGAACGGAGCGTTTACTACCTCAGCGGAGGCGAAAAGCAAAGGCTCGCCATTTGCACTATTCTTATGGGCGGGGCGAAGTTTTTGATCCTTGATGAGCCTACCGTCGGTCTAGACAGGAAGAACCGGGAGATTCTCTACGGAATACTCGATGATCTCCTTGCGGAGGGTAGGGGTCTAGCTGTGATCACCCATGAGAACGAGCTGATAGAGCGCTTTTCTCGAGCCCGACTGATCAAGTTGGAAAATGGGCAGGTGACCCCATGAAAAAGGCAGATCCAAGGGTAAAGCTACTTTGGGTATTACTTTGTACCACCGGGGCACTGGTCTTTTTTCGCCCTCTGTGGATGGCGGGTCTGGCCCTTTTTTCCTTCCTGGGAACCTTTTATTTCGGGGCCCACCTGCAATTACTTATGGGACGCTTGCGGCGCTTTTTGCCCCTATTGGTTGTGATACTCTTAATCCATGTGCTT
>DIPH01000037.1:22102-67753 GCA_002424045.1 Firmicutes bacterium UBA5493
TTTGTCCAGACCGGTACCCCACTTCTCGTCATCAGAGATTACCCCATCGTCACCTCTCATGGCTTAAGGCGCGGGGCTATCACCCTTATGCGCTTTTTTGTGATTCTCTGTTCGGCTGCAGTCATGGCCGCCGAAAACAGCCGACGAGTGCTCGCTGCCCTGAATAAACTGAAAATACCATACCTTTTCTCCTTTATGCTCATGATCGCTTTGCGATTTATACCTTCCTTCAGCGCTTCCTTTTCCGACTCAATTATTGCCCTCCAATTGCGTGGAGTTGAGCTAAGAAAGATCCCTTGGCGCAAGAGATTACGTATGTATGGCCATCTCCTACTCCCAGTTGTGGCCGACGCCGTTGTGAAGTCTAGGGTGCTCGCTATGGTGATGGAAGCTCGGGGTTTTGGCGCTTTTAGCAAGCGGACAAGTTTTTTGGACGTGAGCATGACCCCCTGTGATTGGGTCTTGATAGGGGCACTTTTTGGTCTGGGCATAGCTGCCTTTGGCGCTTACTATCTCTTTGGTTAGGGGGCCTTGTATGAAGGCAATTGCAATTAACGGCACATCGAATTCTGGTAAGACCACTGTCTGCGAAGTCATCATTAAGGGGCTTCGCGAGCGCGGTTATACTGTGGGATCCGTTAAAGAAATTCATTCTCCTGATTTTGCCCTCGATCCCGATCTAGGGGAGGACACGGGGCGTCACCGCAACAGCGGCTCCCAGCTAGTGACTGCTCGCGCCTTTTACGAGACAGACGTCCTTTACCAGGAAAAGCTCTCCATAGACGAGATCTTAAAGCATTATGACCATGACTTTGTGATCCTAGAAGGCGTTACAGACTGTAATTGTCCCAGGATTCTGACAGCACATAATGAAGACGAGGTCAAAGAGCGAATGGATGAGCGGGTCGTAGCTGTCTCGGGAGTATTGGCCAACACGGACCCCCCAGAGGTCTTGGGTTTTCCAGTTTTCCATGCCCTGAAAAACCCAAAGGGGTTGGTCGACTTTGTGGAGGAGCGTGCCTTTGAACCCCTTCCCTCCTTTGATTCGGACTGCTGCTCCCTGTGCGGCTATAGCTGCCGAGAACTCTCTGGACGGATCGCCAGACAAAAGGCAAGAAGGGACGACTGCGTCTTGGATACCCAGATGGTCGAGCTTGTGATCGATGGGGTTGCCATTCCTATGGTACCCTTTGTACAACGTATCCTGAAAAATGCAGTTCTGGGAGTGGCCAAGGAGCTCGATGGCTATAAACACAGTAAAATCGAGGTCAGGTTGAAGATATGAGATTCAAATCGAAGAAGAACAGGGTCACTTTAGAAGGTGGAATCGTCGTCAAGCGCCATGGGGACAGAGACTCGCTTCTCCATGAAGCACGTACCCTTGAGCATCTGCGTCAGGCGGGGCTTGCGGTACCTGCCCTTTTAGGTGTCGAAACGAACACGCTCAAGCTCGAATACATGGAAGGTCCAACCTATGTAGACCTTGTGGAGACGATGACGCCCGAGCAGGCCGAAGCGTTAGGGGCTTGGCTCGCTGACTATCACCGCATTACGGGTTTTCTTCGAGGCGATTGTAACTTACGGAATTTCTTGTGGGCTAATGGGAGATGTGTAGGTGTGGATTTTGAATACCCACCTACTTGCGGAGAACGAGAGATGGACATGGGGAAGATCCTCGCCTTTGCCGTCACCTATGATCCGCCGTTTACACCTGCAAAGGCCGCTTGTGGTCGCCTTATAATTCAGGCCTTCAGGCAAACAGGCGGGATGCTGGAGATCGCGAGGATACGAGAAGCTTACCTCCATGAGATCGCCTTAATGAATGATCGCAGGAGAAACTTTTTTGCGTATTCTCACAGCGCAGCCTCGTTTTTTGATGGGCTCTGTTAAGAAAAGATCCAAAACCAACCAAAGGAATATCTATGTTAATGCCTAATTAAGATAGAATGCTATGTAATAAGAAACACGAAAAATAGTTCCACAGGAGGTAAATATGGGGAAATGCAATTGTAAAACAGCCCGGGATGAGCTAAGTGAAGTTCTTGAAGCTTAGCGGGGTCAAGAATCAGCTCTCATCGAGGTGCTCCACAAGGCGCAGGAAATCATGGGTTATCTTCCCCGGGATGTTCAGGAGGCAGTGGCCGAGGGATTGAACGTTCCCTTGAATAAGGTGTATGGTGTGGTTTCCTTCTATCATCACTTTACTGTGGAGCCTAAAGGAAAGTATCAGATCGCCGTGTGTAATGGAACCGCTTGCTATGTAAAGGGGGCTCCTGCAATTATTAGTGGTTTAGAAGAAGAGCTGGGCATTAAGGCCGGGGAGACCACGAAAGATGGGAAGTTCTCTTTGGCCGCCGTGCGCTGTCTAGGGGCTTGCAGTCTCGCTCCGGTCATGACCATCAACCAAAAAGCCTATGGTCTAATGAACGCAGACAAAGCGGTAGATGTTCTCAAACAGTACGAGTAATGAACGGGGATGGAGGTGAACCTTAATGATTAAAACCTTAGAAGATTTGAAGGAATTTAGAAAGCAGCAGGAAGAACGCTTGCGTCAGCAAGAAATGGAGACGCAGGCTAAAATACTTGTTGGTATGGGAACCTGCGGTATCGCCGCGGGGGCCCAAGATGTCTATGATGCCATCTGTGATGAGCTCAAGAAACGCAATATCGAGGATGTTGTGGTGGCACAAACAGGGTGTATCGGCTTTTGTGCCCAAGAACCATTGGCGGAAGTGCTAATCCCTGGCGCCCCGAAAGTCTTGTACGGTCACATAGATGCTGAAAAAGCTAGGGAAATCGTTGCCCAGCATATTGAGGGCGGTAAGGCAATCAGCCAGTGGGCTGTGAACGGTGGAGGCTTGCTTCCAGAGGACTCGCAGGCCAAGACTGAGATCGTGGATTATAACGAAGTGCCGTTTTTTAAACACCAGGTGCGCATTGCACTTAGGAATTGTGGACTCATTAATCCTGAATCCATCGGGGAATATACGATGCGTGATGGCTACCAGTCTTTAGCGAAGGTATTGACTGAGATGGCTCCCGGCGAAGTCATAGAGGAGATCAAAAAGTCGGGCCTGAGGGGGCGGGGTGGCGGAGGATTCTCCACCGGAATGAAGTGGGAATTTGCCTACAAGCAGCCCAAGGGACAAAAATACATTGTTTGTAATGCCGATGAAGGTGACCCTGGCGCCTTTATGGATCGCAGTATCTTAGAGGGTGATCCCCATAGTGTAGTGGAAGGCATGGCCATTGGTGCTTATGCCATTGGCGCCAACAAAGGTTATGTCTATTGCCGGGCTGAATACCCCATCGCTGTGAAGCGCTTGAACCTGGCCATTTCTCAAGCCAAAGAACAGGGCCTTTTAGGAAAGGACATTTTTGGTACGGGCTTTGATTTTGATTTGGAGGTCCGCCTTGGTGCCGGTGCCTTTGTCTGTGGTGAAGAGACCGCCTTATTGGCTTCTATTGAGGGTGAGCGTGGTGAACCCCGGTTGCGTCCGCCATATCCAGCAGTGTCAGGGCTGTGGGGCAAACCCACAATTATCAACAATGTGGAGACCTTTGCCAACATAGCTCCCATCATATACAGGGGTTCGGACTGGTTTGGTAGCATTGGTTCCGACAATAGTAAGGGTACCAAAGTGTTTGCCCTGGCTGGCGAGATCAATAACATCGGCCTCGCGGAAATTCCTATGGGTACCACCTTGCGTGAAGTCATCTTTGATATCGGCGGCGGAGTTCCCGAGGGAAAACGCTTCAAAGGGGCTCAGACCGGAGGGCCTTCAGGTGGCTGCATACCAGCTGAGTTCTTGGATACGCCCATTGACTATGACAACCTCGCCAAACTAGGAACCATTATGGGTTCGGGCGGATTAATCATTATGGCAGAAGATACGTGTATGGTGGACTTAGCCCGCTTCTTTCTGGACTTTACCCAAGAGGAATCCTGTGGCAAATGTCCCCCATGCAGAGTGGGAACCACTGTGATGCTAGATATGTTAAACAGAATTGTGGACGGTAAAGGCGAAGAGGGAGACCTGGAAAAGCTCAAGGAGCTCGGAGAAAACATCAAAGCAGCGTCCCTCTGCGGTCTCGGACAGACTGCTCCGAATCCAGTATTGAGCACAATGCGTTATTTCCGTGAAGAATATGAGGAGCATGTGCACGACAAGAAGTGTCGAGCGGGCGTTTGTGCCGCCCTCTTCCAGTATTATATTATCGCCGAGAAATGTAAACGTTGCGGCATCTGTGCTAAGGTTTGTCCGGTTCAGTGCATAAGTGGTGATAGGCAAACGCCCTATGTCATAGACCAGGATCGCTGCATTAAGTGTGGGGCTTGCATGGACGCTTGCCGGTTTGACTCTATCATCAAGAGATGACAGAAAGGAGATGTGATGTGTAAATGTTAAACGTAACCATTGATGGTCAACGACTACAGGTTAAAGAAGGCACGACAATCTTGGAAGCCTGTGAGCTTGTGGGCGCTGAAATCCCCACTTTGTGCCATCTCAAACACCTTGCACCTGAAGGCTCCTGCCGCATGTGTGTCGTTGAGGTCAAAGGGGCCCGGGACCTGAGGGTTTCCTGTGCCACTGTGTGCGACGAAGGCATGGAAGTGGTCACCATGAACGAGAAGATCCATGCCTGGCGGCGCTTCATTGTGGAAATGCTCCTGGCTGACCATCATATAGATTGTTTTGCCTGCTCAGATACTGGGCAGTGTAAACTCTACCAATATGCCCTGGATTACGGCATCCGGGAGCCGCGGTTTAAGGTAGAAGCTCGGGACTGGGAAAAAGACGAGTCTAACCGCTTTTTTGACTACGATCCCCATAAGTGCATTCTTTGCCGTAGATGTGTCAGGGTTTGTAACGACCGCCAGGTTAACCACACCCTGAACCTCAGTGGTCGAGGGATTGATACCAAGGTTGGCATGCCCTTTAACGAGCTTTTCATTGACAGCAATTGTGTTTCCTGTGGCAACTGTGTTTCGGTTTGCCCAACGGGGGCCTTGGCAACAAAATCAAGTAGACATTATCGATCCTGGGAAGTCACAAAAACTCGCACGACCTGCTCGTATTGCGCTGTAGGTTGCCAGATGGACTTAATTGTGAAAAAGGGTAAGGTGGTTGGAGTTGAACCGGCTGACGGCCACTCCAATAAGGGTCTATTATGCGTGAAGGGCAAGTTTGCCTATAAATTCATTGATCATCCTGACCGGCTTACTACACCATTGATCCGAAAAGATGGTGCTCTTACTCCCGCGAGCTGGGATGAGGCCCTTGATTATGTTGTAGATAGTCTGCAGAGGATTAAGGTCGAAAGTGGCCCTGATGCCATTGCGGGTTTCTCCTCTTCAAGGACTACGAATGAGGACAATTATGTGTTTATGAAGATGATGAGGGCGGCCATAGGCACCAACAGTGTGGACAATTGTGCCCGTGTTTGACACGCTCCTACGGTGGCTGGTCTAGCCATCACGTTAGGTAGCGGAGCCATGACAAATTCCGTAGCGGAAGTCATAGACGCCGATGTCATTTTCTTGTTCGGATCCAACCCAACGGAAGCTCATCCAGTTATGGGTGCTCAGATACGTCAGGCGAGACAAAGAGGTGCCAAGCTGATTGTGGCCGATCCTCGAGTGATCGACTTGGCTAAAGAAGCCCAGGTGCACCTGCAGCTAACGCCGGGTACGAATATTGCCCTTTTGAATGGTATGATGCACACGATTATCACTGAAGGTTTGATGGATAAGGACTATGTGGAAAACCAGACCGAGGGCTTTGACGCACTCTGGGAGGTTGTGAAAGATTACACGCCAGAAAAGGCTGCCCAAATTTGCGGAGTTGATCCAGAAGATCTGAAGGCAGCCGCCAGACTTTATGCCAGTGGCAAGCGTGCACCGATTTATTACTGCCTAGGTGTGACAGAGCATTCTTCGGGGACTTCGGGCGTTATGTCCATCTCGAACCTGGCCCTCCTCTGCGGCAATGTGGGTAAGGATGGCGCCGGTGTCAACCCCCTGCGCGGACAGAATAATGTACAGGGTGCCTGTGATATGGGGGCTATACCTGCCATGTATTCTGGCTATCAGAAGATTTCTGATCCCGAGGTACGGGCTAAGTTCTCTAAGGCCTGGGGTGTTGAGTTGTCAGAGGCTCCCGGTCTTACTAGCATTGAAGCCATGAATGGGGCCGTGAGCGGTGATGTGCGGGCGATTTACATTATGGGCGAAAATCCTATGCTTAGTGATCCCAATACTACTCATGTGGAGAAGGCTTTGAGAAATCTCGACTTTTTGGTGGTGCAAGATATCTTCCTCACCGAGACTGCGGAGCTTGCAGATGTGGTTCTTCCAGCGACTTGTTTCGCCGAGAAGGAAGGCACCTTCACCAATACCGAGCGCAGGGTGCAAAGGGTGCGCAGGGCTGTGGAAGCTCCCGGGGAAAGTCGGGAAGATTGGGCTATTCTCGCAGAAATCATGCGCCGCTTTGGTGTAGAACCTGGGTTTAGCTCAGCCAAGGAAATAATGGACGAGATTGCAGAGCTCACTCCTTCTTTCGGAGGAATCAGCCATGAACGTCTAGAAAAAGAGCAGGTCCAGTGGCCTTGTCCCACTCCTGATCATCCTGGTACTCCTATTTTGCATTTGGGTAAATTCTCCAGAGGAGAGCGGGCTTTGTTTAGACCATCGCCCCATATTCCTTCAGGGGAATTGCCTGATGACGATTATCCCATGCTTCTTTCTACGGGACGGCTACTCTATCACTATAATACCCCAACCATGACCGGAAAGAACGAAGAGCTGATGGAGATTGAAGGACGTTCTTTTATAGAGATCAACCCCGTTGATGCTGCTAAACATGGTTTGGATCAGGGTGGAAGGGTGAAAGTTGCCTCCAGAAGGGGCGAAATTGAAGCGGAAGCTCGGGTCACTGAGCGGGTGCCAGAAGGTGTACTCTTCATGCCTTTCCACTTTGCTGATGGTTCCGCGAATGTACTCACAAGCAGTGAGGTGGATTCCATTAGTATGACGCCCGAATACAAAGTCTGTGCTGTGAAAGTTGAAAGGGCTTCGTCACATGCCTAAATTCAATAGCGCTGTTATCCTTGCGGGTGGGAAATCCACCCGCATGGGTTTTGATAAGCAACTTTTACAGATGCAGGATCGGTCCATTGTGCAGCACTTGATTGACGTCTTACGCACCCGTTTTGGGGATATTATGGTGTCGAGTAGCACTCCAGAGCTTTACGAACAGACCGAGGTACGGGTGATTCAGGATATTCATGAGGGTATTGGGCCTTTAGGGGGTATTCACTCGGCGCTTCGTAGCGCTAAAAGTGAGGCGGTCTTTGTAATCGCCTGCGACATGCCCTATGTGGAGATTCCCTATATTGATTATATGATGGGGGAAATGGCCAAGGGATGTCATGATGCCTGCGTTACAGAGCGCGGAGACCACCTAGAGGTTTTCCACTCTTTTTATTGTCGTTCCGCTCTACCTACCCTTGAGCTTGAGCTTGCCGAGGGGCGTTATTCGGTGCAGCGTTTCACTAGGAAAATCGGTGCCTTAGTCATTCCTGAAGCGAGCGCAGCGCCATTTCTTCCCGATTGGCGGGTCTTTACAAACTTGAACACTCAGGAAGAGTATGAAGAATTTCGCCGCACTCGCTTGTGAGAGCCGATGGAGAGGATGGTGGATCATGGATGTTTCGAAGGGGTTTGAGATTGTCAGAATCGAAGAAAATAGGGCAAGTACTGTTCACGACCAGGTTATTGTCGAGTACGACCTCGCCGTTTCTCTAAATGGAGAGCACTTTGTTGACATGCTCTGTACACCAAGGGACCTGGAGTGCCTAGTCTATGGGCACCTCTTCGCGGAAGGCGTGATTCGTAGAAAAGCGGATGTACGAAAACTCAAGATCACCGAGCATAGGGCAGATATAGTGTTGGAGCCAAATGTGCAGATTGAAGGAAAAACAGAGCTGCAGAAGAAGGTGCTTCTGCATCCCCAAGACATTTTTGACGCTGTTGGGGCTTTTCACAGCCAATCAGGGCTTTTCTCTGATACCGGTGGGGTGCATAATTGTGCACTTCATCATAGTAATGGGGACAGGATCTTCATGGAGGATCTAGGAAGGCATAATGCAGGAGACAAAGCACTGGGGAACGCTCTTCTAGAAGGGTGGGATCTTTCCCAAGTCTATATGATCACCAGTGGAAGAGTCCCAAAATATATGGCTCAAAAGGCTATAAATACAGGTGTCTCTATCATTATATCCAAATCGCCCCCAACAGATAAGGCAGTAGAACTGGCCCGTGCGAATAACCTGACGCTGTGTGGTTTTGTCAGGGGAAGACGTATGAACATCTATAGTGGTCTAGAGCGTATTTTGAGGGATTAGGGATCTGTTTGGTGTTGAAGGAAGATTGTGCGACATTGCGGGAGTTCTCCGGTCCATAGACACCCTGGAAAGACTATGGTATGATTAAAGAAGCCGCTGGCAGAAGCCAGCTACCAGGCATTATAGCACCGGCGTCAAAGTGAGCTTCATATTGTACAACGAAAGGTTACCACGAAGGTACCATTGTCCTTGAAGGGGCTTGTATCGTTGTGGTTTTTTTGTGTTTGGGAATCGTGGACTAGTGAGTGTTAAGGAGGAAAAAATGAAGAACTTAGATATCAAACGAATGGTTTTAGCAGCGCTTTTCACCGCGATTGGAATGATTCTTCCTTTTGTGACCGCACAGGTGCCTTCCATTGGCAGAATGTTATTGCCTATGCACATTCCGGTACTATTAAGCGGATTTGTTGTAGGGTGGCCCTACGGCATGGCTATAGGTCTAATTTTACCCCTATTTAGAAGCTTCTTGCTGGGGATGCCTCCCCTGTTTCCAACAGCAGTGGCCATGACCTTCGAACTAGGTGCCTACGGGTTTCTAACCGGGTTTCTTTACGAACACTTACCCAAAAAGAACACCTCTATCTACACGAATCTGATCCTCTCCATGTTAGGAGGTCGGCTTGTTTGGGGAGTGGCAAGCTTGTTTTTATATGGCTTGAACAATCAGACGTTTTCCTGGCAAGTTTTCATGGGTGGGGCCTTTCTGAATGCAGTCCCAGGAATCATTTTACAGATTGTGATTATTCCTGTGATCGTCATTGCCTTAGAAAGAGGGGGTTACCTGAAGTCCGAAAGGTAGTTCTGATCGATGTAGGACGTATCTGAAGGTACGTTCTAGTGCCTCAGAAGAGGCGTTTTTTCATGTCATCATGCGTTTGACCTCTTCGACAGTCATTTCAACATACTCGCTAAAGGGTCTCTGAACAACTCCGATTACAGTGTTGTGGCAACGATCTACCGGTAGTAAGAGCCTTTGTGCCTTTGATTCCCCTACAGCTTTGCTCACTGCAGGAGTAATCTCCCCTAAGAGCGAGTTGGCTACCACTATGGCCAAGGGTCCAATGATTAGATCTGCGTCTGGACAATTGTATACGATTGCATTTTCACCTGTTGCTCCGAAATCCGCTCCACCTTTGAGCATGGCTGCTGTGGCCAGAGCGTTAGTACCTAGTGCGGTGATCTCCAATTGTGGCAATTCCTTTTTTAGGCTTTCCACAAGCATGCGGCCAATTCCGCCACCCTGACCGTCAATGATGATAACCTTCACAACTTGTACCTCCCATATTGTGTTTCCCCCTTATTCTACTTAAGCTAGAGGGATCCTCCTTGGTAATCGTAGTGGGCACGTGGGGAGATAAACCCGAAATCAATTGATGTTTGCGATCGAGTTGTAGTAATCGTTGGTGGATCGGTCGTTGACAGTGATCGTTCAATAGACTAAAATGACTATAGGCGCCCGTAGCTCAGCTGGATAGAGTGTCTGACTTCGAATCAGAAAGTCACAGGTTCGAATCCTGTCGGGCGCGCCACTTTAACACCTGGTAAAGACCACATTTAGTGGTCTTTTTTGTGGTATTACCTACTCTTTTCTCGTGCCTGATCAGCTTCCGCTTTAGGTGTGTTCCAAAAGGCGGCGAGAGAAGGTGTTTGCCCTGAGAAGAAAGAGCGTGGCGTTGTTCATTCTGCTAGTGATTACAACGCTGGAGCTGTCCGGGTGCGCGCGAGGGGGGAGTTCTGTAAAGGTCACATTGTCTGAGTTTAACGAGTATGGGTACCGGAGGGTATGTCTTTTTTTCCATCTTCTGAAAACCCACCATAGCTACCATGTTCATTATCACTCGGTAGTGGAGGACTATGGCCTACACCTGCGAAATATAAAAGATAGGACAGGATGTTTACTAGAAACTCCCATTGTCCTAGGAATGGTCTTGAATGGCCATCAAGAGAAGGGGGTCCTCATGTTGGAGGAAAGCAGGATACATACGAGGGTTGTGTTGGCACTATTGGTAATGGTGGTAGCGTCTTTTCTCAATCTGTTCGGCTTGAACCTAGCTGGTCTATCTGTAATAGCTGGTATTTTAGCTTTCTTTGTTAACAATCAGATAGAGAAGGTGCCATTTCGAGACAGTGGTCTCGACCTCAAATCAATACGGGAGAACCTGAGTAACAAAGAGATCTGGTTGTGGATCTTTTTGCCCTTGGTTATGGACATTGTGTGCCTTGGCATCGCTAGACTGTTCCTACCAGTATACATAGAGTTTGAAATGGCCCGAGCCGGTTCTTTTGTCGCCATGGAGTTGAGTGCGGTGACGGTTGTGCAATTCTTGTTCTTTGCCTTGGGCGAGGAAATTGCGTGGCGTGCTTTTTTTCAACAACGATTGGCAAACATACTTCCCCTGAGCACCGTTTTGGTGATATCATCGGTACTCTTTGCCCTGGGGCATTACAGCACTGGCAACCCAGTTGTGGTGCTTTATGGGTTATTTTTCACGTTCGTTAACAGCATTTTGTATGGGATCGTTTTTCATAAGACAAAGAATGCTTGGGTCAGTACCTTGTCGCACTTTCTTGCCAACATCTTTAGCGTTATTGTGATGGTTACCCTTGTTTAGGTGGGTAGGGACGGAATGAAGAGAGCAATTATGAATGGGGTGAAGGCATGGTTAGTGATCTGAAGTTTCCTAAGGACTTCATCTGGGGTGTGGCAACAGCTTCTTACCAAATTGAAGGCGCTTCATATGAGGATGGGCGGGGAGAGTCGATCTGGGATCGCTTTAGTAAGACGCCTGAGAAGGTGCTTAACGGGCATACTGGCGATGTTGCCTGTAACCATTACCATCTTTACAAAGAGGATGTTGCTCTAATCAAAGGCTTAGGCGTGGATAGTTATCGCTTTTCCATAGCTTGGCCTCGCATCTTTCCCAATGGTAGTGGCCAACTCAACCGGAAAGGCATAGATTTCTATCGAAGGCTAGTGGATGAACTACTCGCGCAAGGGATTAAGCCAGCTGCGACCCTCTATCATTGGGATTTGCCTCAGGCGTTGGAGAACCATGGGGGGTGGCTGAATCGAGACACAGCCTTTTGGTTTCGGGATTACGCGGCAAGCATGTTTCAGGAGCTAGGCGATGTGGTTGATTCTTGGATTACTCTAAACGAACCCTGGTGTGCGGCCTTTTTGGGCTACGGTAACGGCGAACATGCTCCGGGTAAACAAGGTGGAATGAATCACCTGAAGGCGGCGCACAACTTGCTTTACGGTCATGGATTGGCGCTTCAGGCTTATCGTGAAGGGAATCTCCCTGCGGAAATTGGAATCACCTTAAATCTTACACCCCAGTATCCTGCATCGGACAAAGCTGAAGACATTGAAGCTGCCTGGGCGGCTGATGGTTTCCACAATCGCTGGTACTTGGATCCGATTTTTAGGGGCAAATATCCCGAAGACCTTAGCGAATTTGCGGAAGTGGTGACTCCCTGTGTGAATTCGGGTGATTTGGAGCTTATCTCGGCACCGATAGATTTCTTAGGGATCAACTTTTATAGCAGGAGTATTGTGGGTGTAGATAGCTCGGGAAAACCTATAAGTTATCCTGGCGAGGGTTCCCGGACAGCCATGGATTGGGAAGTGTGTCCTGAGGCTTTATATGATCTTTTGGTGAGGGTTCACAAAGATTATGCTCCCACTGCCCTTTATATTACGGAAAATGGGGCCGCATATGATGATGTTTTGCTAGGAGGAAAAGTCCACGATCCAGAGCGAGTGGACTATTTAAGGAGACATTTTGCTACAGCCTCTCAGAGTTTGGAAGCAGGCGTGCCCCTGAAGGGATTCTATGTTTGGTCTCTTTTGGACAACTTTGAATGGGCTTTTGGGTATGAGCGGCGCTTTGGCCTCATCTACGTTGATTTTGAAACGCAGGAAAGGATTATGAAGAGCAGTGCATTATGGTATCAAAAATTCTTGGCCAGTCAGCGAGCGTAATGTGAGTCTATGGTACTCGCTTTGCTGATCGGAACAGGAACTGTGCACTTCACTTTTCTTTACTTCCATCATGCTTGGATATCTCACATCACCCATTCACTTGTGTCTCGTCTTGACCAACCAGTACTATGGTGTTAAGTACGGGCCTGTTTCCCGAAAGTTGTTCCTTCCAGGGCTGGCGATGCTCGTGACACGGCTCTTTATGCCATCATTTTGGTTAACGCTTGGCGCTGGTTTGGCTTCCCTATTCTTGTTTTTAAGGCGGGCTTGCAGGGCATTTCCGACGAATATTATGAGGCTGCCAGGGTCGATGGTGCCAATAGCTGGCGAGCATTCCTTCATATTACACTTCCCTTGGTACTTCCCACCATTGGTATGGTCACCATCTTAACCTTCATTTGGATTTTTAACACCTTCGATTTAGTCTTCATTATGCAGGGATCCAGTGGGAACCCCTATTATTCCACCGATTTATTGGGAACGTTCTTTTATCGAACCGCGTTTGGAGATTCGACAACCGGTGGTGAGCCTGGCCAAACCGGGATTGCTTCAGCAATTGCCGTGTTGATGTTCTTAATCATCTCGATCGTATCCTATTTCGGCATTAAACTACTTCGCAAAAGTGAGGTCGAATACTAGGGAAGGGGACGATGTGCCATGCATTCCAAGAGATTTTTGTGGCAGCGGGGGATCAAAGAGACCTTAACATATCTGTTGTTGGTTTTTTTCGCACTGATCTTTGTCTACCCCTTGGTTCTGATGATTATTTCAGCGTTCAAATCTACTCGAGAGATTTTTGCCGATCCATTCGGGCTCCCTACGGTCTGGAGATTCGAGAATTTTGCTACTGTCTGGGGTAAAGCCCGCTTTAACATGTACTTCGTAAACAGTATCATGGTTACACTCATTTCCACCGTGTTAGTCCTGGTGCTGTCTTCTTTGGCTGCCTTCGCCTTGAGCAGGTATAAATTCCGGCTAAATAGTCTTCTGTATATGTTCTTTCTAGCGGGAATCATGATCCCCATTAGGCTGGGAATTCTCCCCCTCTTTGTGCTCATGCGTAACTTAGATCTTCTGAATACACATTGGTCCTTGATCTTGACCTATGTATCCAGCGGCATGCCCATGTCCGTCTTTCTCTTGACCGGATTTTTCAAAACCATCCCCAAGGATTTAGAGTATTCGGCGCGCATTGACGGATGCAGCGACCTGCGGATTTTCTACCAAATTATGCTTCCTTTAGTGAGGCCAGGTTTGGCCACAGTAGCTCTGGTCAACTCAATACCCTGGTGGAACGACTTCTTCTTTCCCTTACTCTACATCCAAACCGACAGATTAAAGACGATTCCACTTGGCATGACGCTGTTTTTCGGGCAATACATGACGGATTGGAGCTTGCTTTTTGCAGGAATGGTCATCGCTAGTATTCCTCTTTTGATGATGTATCTGACTATGTCCAAACAGTTCATATCAGGATTAACAGCAGGTGCCCTAAAGGGATGAGGCCTGGGTATTGGTTGATTTTGAGAGGCTTTTTTGGGTTTGGAGGGTATGGGGGGATTTGGCAAACAGAGGTCGAAACTCTTAAAGAGTAGGTTATCCGAATGTCGAGGACGATTTACGCCTGTGCAGCCTTTTGATAATCCGGAATTCGTTGAATAGTGTGAGGGACAATCCCCAACAAAGGCCGCAGAGTTGTCTGCGGTCTTTCTGTTTTCCCGGTAACTTTTTTCAAGTGATTGCTGCAAGTTTACCATAGCGTGCCGATTTGCATCAAAAATGCAATAAAAGTATTGCATTCTTTACGTCAACTGGTTATAATATCAGTAATCATATTACGAGATATCTTACGCAATCATATTACAGATATTACTAATTAGGCAAGGTCGGGGAAGGGAATGAAAAATGCTAAAGTACGCAGGGAAGAGATTTTTGATAGCAATACCAACCTTTATCGGAATCACTATTTTGGTGTACATTCTATCATCGCTTGCTCCTGGAACGCCCTTAGAGATGATTTTTAGTGACCCCCATGCGACGGCAGAACAGATGGAGGTCATGAGAGAACGATATGGATTGGACCAACCTGTTGTTATTCAGTACTTTAACTGGTTGAAACAACTCTTGGGGGGAAATTTGGGCATCTCCTACCGAACTGGCAACTTGGTTTGGGGGGATATCTCTGAGCGAGTTGGGCCGACCCTTTTATTAACATTTGCATCCTTGACCTTTTCTCTTTTGGTGGCCATACCACTCGGAATCATCTCAGCCTATAAGCCCTATAGCATTTGGGATTACTTATCATCAGCACTTTCCTTTGTCGGGGCTGCCATGCCAAACTTTTTTGCTGGTTTGGTCTTCGTCTACCTCTTCTCTGTGAGACTCAAGATCTTCCCTAGCGGAGGCATGTATGACAGTTCGGGTACTCGAAGTTTCGGGATGTTGCTCCATCATCTCATCTTGCCTATGTTAGTACTGTCCATACAGCAGGTAGGGAGTTTAATCCGGCAGACCAGAGGCTCCATGTTGGAAGTACAACAAGAGGATTACATTAGGACAGCTCGTTCTAAGGGTCTCTTGGAGAAGGCCATATTGCTCAAACATGCCCTGCAAAACGCCTTTATTCCCATTGTGACACGAATAGGGTTGATGATCCCCTTTCTCTTTGGCGGTGCGGTTGTGACCGAGCAAATCTTCGCTTGGCCGGGGTTAGGTAGTTTGATGGTCTTGGCTATTAATGCCAGGGATTATCCGGTAATCATGGGGATTACCGTCTTTATTGCAGCTTCTGTACTTGTTGGAAACATCGTTATAGACCTGATTTACAGTCTCTTGGATCCCAAGATTCGTTACGAATAACAAGGTGGTGATAGCGTGGCAAATGTTAAGCAGAGTTCCTATCTACGTGACGTACTGAAGCGATTTTTCGCACACAAACTGGCAATGGTGGGCGCCCTCATTCTAATCGTAGAGATCCTGGCGATCCTATCTCTTCCTAGCATTATGAATTTAGATCCATACAGCATCGATTATATGAGCTTTGGGGCACCCCCTTCTCCCCAGCACCTCCTTGGCACTGATAATGTAGGGCGAGACAATTTTGCCAGACTTATCTATGGCGGCCGTGTGTCACTAACCGTTGGGATAATGTCCGCCATCGTTAGTCTTTTAATAGGAGTGCCCTTAGGGCTTATAGCAGGATACTTCAGGGGTAAGACTGAGGTTGTTATTATGCGCCTCGCCGATATCTTTATGTCCTTTCCATCCATGATCTTGATTCTAGTCTTGGCCAGCGTTCTTGGACAATCTATCACCACGGTTACTTTAGTCATTGGATTCTTGGGGTGGACGGAGTTTACTAGGCTCACCTATGCGAGCGTCTTGTCGATTCGAGAAAAGGATTATGTGGAATCGGCCATTGCCATCGGGGAGAAGAGCAAAACCATTATCATGAAATATATCCTTCCCAATTCTCTCGCCCCGGTCATCATCTCTTTTACATTTCGGACAGCTCAGGCCATTATTACAGAATCATCCCTGAGCTTTCTCGGACTGGGAGTCCAGCCGCCCGATCCTTCTTGGGGTAACATCCTGTATTATGCTCAGTCTATCAGTGTACTTTCGAACCAGCTTTATCTTTGGGTACCGGCGGGTATTCTCTTAGTTCTTACGGTTTTGAGTATCAATTTCATTGGCGATGGTATCCGCGATGCCTTGGATACGAAGATGAGTATTTGATCAGTCAAGACTTTCTCTCAAAGGAGGGGTTGCCTGGCTTTAACTCCATAGTATCTTGATCCAGAAAGACATGTACTCGCAGGAAAACAGGTAATCAAAAATCATCAAGGGAGAGTTATACATGAAAAGGAAAACTGTTATGCAGAAGGCTTTAGTATTACTTCTTGTTGTAGCTATGGTTGCAGGCTTTACCTCTATAGCCTTTGGCCAAGATAGAGCTGGTGGTCAAACCATTACCATGGCAATGGTAGCGGCCTGGGATAACCTCATACCTTTTGACACCACGAGTTCCTACTCCGACGTAGTGTTGGATCTAATTTTTGACAAGCTTGTCTATCTGAAACAAGATGGCACCTATGAGCCCAGATTAGCCGAATCTTGGGAGATGAGCGAAGACAACAAGGTTCTAACCGTTAAGCTCAACGAAAATGCCAAATGGCATGATGGCGAACCTGTGACAGCTGATGACGTCGTATTTACAACGAAGATATATGGGTCTCCAACGGTTGCAGCCGTTAGACAGAATAATGTCAATCCCTTCGCAGGTTTCAGGGAAGATGATGACAGCATTCAAGTTGAGGCCCTAGATGAGCACACTGTTGCATTTACACTAGCGCAGCCAACGAATATTGACTTCCTATTCTTTACCAAGTTCAGGGACATTTATATCATTCCACAACATCTCTTGGGTCATCTTCCCCTTGAAAACATTCGTGAAAGTGATTATTGGAAAAGTCCGATCGGATCAGGACCAGCTATCTACGAGAGCCAAATCAGTGGTGAACGAATGGAGTTTACCGCAAATAAGGACTATCACCTGAAATCACCAAGCTGGGATCGTTTCGTTCTAAGAGTTGTGGCTACTCCTAACCTCCTTTCTGGTCTGATGAACAACGAGATTGATGTCTTGGCCGGAAACATCGGTTCCTTACAATTGTCTGACTGGGATATGGCACAGCAACAACCAAACTTGGTAACAAATTCCACTACTACGGTTGGATACCAGTATATGGCCATTAATACAGCACAGGACTATCTCACACCTAGAGTAAGACAAGCCATTAACATGGCCATCAACCGAGAGGCAATCGTTGCAGGGCTTCTGCGGGGAGAAGGCGAAGCCGCCTTTGGACCTTTCTCTAAAGAGCACCTCTATCACAATGATGTAGTAAATGTTGGGTTTAATCCTGAGGAGGCAAAGAGAATTCTCAAAGAAGAAGGCTGGGATTCCTCACGCGAGCTGGTATTCTCGGTTCCAACGGGTAACACGGTTCGGGAGCTTGCAGCAGTAATCATTCAACAAAACCTTCAGGATATTGGAATTCGGACGAGGATTGTCAGTGCCGACTTCGCCACTCACCTGAACAGAGTACGAGAAGGAAACTATGATCTAGGTCTCATTGGCTCCGGTGGTTCTCCTGATCCATCAGAAGCTGTGATCAACTTTAAACCCGACCACATCAACAACTTTGCACAGCTTTCGGATTGGTCCATTTATAACACAGGTGCAGCAGGTGAACAAGCATTCAGCTTTGAGGACAGAAAACTACACTATGATAAGTACCAGGAACTGTTAGTCGAACAAGTACCCTTTAGTTTCCTTTACTTCGAAAACAATCTCTTCGCGCACAACACACGGGTTGGAAATATAAATGACAACCAAGACTACTCGCAACTGAACAGAGACGTCTGGAACTGGACGATTGTAAAGTAAATAACTTGATATTGCTAGAGTACAGATACCAGTAGTTCTGGTATCTGTACGTCACAAGATGACGGTCGATGCCAGGAAAGGAGGGGAATATGGAACCATTACTAGAGGTTAAGAACCTGCAAGTGGATTTCAAAATAGACAAAAAATGGGTCCCTGCTGTGGAGGACGTACATTTTAAGCTCAATGCCGGAGAGACACTGACCATAGTGGGAGAGTCTGGATGTGGAAAGAGCGTGACCTCCATGTCTCTCCTTCGCCTACTCCCCAAAGCAACGGCACAGATACGTTCGGATCAAATTCTATTTCAAGGCGAAGATATCTCTAAGCTGTCAGGCAAGGAAATGACGCACATTAGGGGAAAAGGTATAGGAATGATCTTCCAAGATTCCATGACATCCCTAAATCCCGTGAAGACCATCGGGAAACAACTCGATGAGGCTTTCCAGGTCCACGATATGGTTGACAAATCAGACGTAACCCAAGCAAGTATTAATCTGCTGAAGGTCGTGGGCATTAATGCTCCTGAGCAGCGTTACAAAGAATATCCCCATCAACTGAGTGGCGGTATGAGGCAGAGGGTTATGATAGCCATGGCCTTGGCGCAACAACCATCTGTGATCATTGCCGATGAGCCCACAACGGCGTTGGATGTCACCATCCAAGCACAAATCTTGGAGTTGTTGAGAGAGCTCAAAGAAAAGTCGGGCTCAGCCATAATTTTGATCACCCACGATATGGGTGTTGTTGCCGAAATGGCAGATAAGATTATCGTGATGTATGCTGGAATGTTCGTCGAACAAGCATCTGCCCGGGATCTGTTTACCAATCCTTTGCACCCATATACACAGGGATTGCTAGCGGCCATCCCGCGAAAAGACATGGATATTGAAAGGCTTAATGTCATAGAAGGAACGGTTCCGACCTTGACGGATATGCCTCCAGGATGTCGCTTTTACGATCGCTGTCAACATGCCATGGAACGCTGCAAGAGGGAGCTTCCCCAGATGTACCAATATAGCAACAGTAGTGTGCGTTGCTTCCTGTATGACGAAAAGGATGGTGAGTGACTTGAATAGTGAAAGGGCCGATATTATTCAAGTTAGGAATCTAAAGAAGTTCTTTTACGGCAAGAAGAGGCTGTTTCAGCGCGAACCTACTGTTGTGAAGGCCGTTAATGATGTGAGCTTTAGCATTAGAGCAGGAGAGACCTTCGGGATCGTTGGAGAATCTGGTTGCGGAAAGTCCACTCTTGGACGAACAGTCATACAGCTTCTGAAGCCAACAGATGGGCAGATCTTGTACAAGGGAACAGATTTGAGCACCTTATCTGCGGATGCCATGAGAGACCTGCGGAAGGAAATACAGATTATCTTCCAAGACCCTTACGCATCCCTAAATCCCAAGATGACTGTACGCGAGTTGATTCAAGGTCCCTTAGATGTTCATTCAAGCGAATCTAGGGAGAAGAAGCTTGAGAGGGTAAGGAACATCACTTTTGCTGTGGGACTTAGGGAGGAAGACCTGAGAAAGTATCCCCATGAGTTTTCCGGAGGCCAAAGACAAAGGATCGTGATTGCCCGAGCCCTAATCTTAAATCCCGAGTTTGTTTTTTGTGATGAACCAGTCTCAGCCTTGGATGTATCTGTACGTGCTCAGGTCTTGAACCTCATGAAGGATATCCAAGAAGACTTAGACCTGACGTATATGTTCGTCTCCCATGACTTGAGTGTTGTACGATTCATTTGCGATCGAGTTGCAGTGATGTACTTGGGGAAAATCGTGGAAGTTGCAGACAAGCATGGACTTTTTGACAATGCCAAGCATCCATATACTGAGGCACTTTTATCTGCGATTCCCGTACCCGATGTGGACGTAAAGCGTGAACGCATCTTGCTTGAAGGGGATTTGCCCAGTTCCTACGATCCACCATCTGGCTGTCAATTTCATAATCGATGCAGGCATGCAACGAAGTACTGCGAATTAGTTGAACCAACAATGAAAAAAGTCGACGAAGATCATTACGTGGCATGTCATCTGTTCGGCAACTCAGACAAGATGGGTAATGCATCCTAATCCAGTTGGGAGGAAAGTTCTGTGAAAGCAGCGAAGAAGTGGATAGACGAGCAGGAGAAGCATTTGATTGATGATATCTGTGACTTAGTGAAAATCCCCAGCGTTAGTGTGACTACCAATGACCCAAATGCTCCCTTTGGTGAAGAGTGTCTCAAGGCTCTAGAGTGTACCTTGGCCATAGGTCAGCGGATGGGATTTACAGCGGAGAATCACGAAAACTATTGTGGAAGCTTGTACTGGAAAGGCGAACGCGAGACTGAGATTGGCGTTTTCGGCCATGCAGACGTCGTTCCGGCAGGAAGTGGTTGGGAGTATGAACCATTTTGTCCTACTGTGAAGGATGGAATTATTATCGGACGCGGAGCATCGGATAATAAGGGATCGTCTCTGGTAGCTCTCTACGCAATCTATTATCTAAAAGATCAAGGCTACCAACCGAAGAACTCCTTTCGCTTTTTTGTAGGTTGCAGTGAAGAACGTGGGATGGAAGACATTGAATACTACACCAAGAACTACAAAGAACCAGAGTTTTCCATCGTTCCCGATGTAAGGTTTCCCGTGTGCAATGGGGAAAAAGGTATCCTGGAGATAGACGCAGAGTATAGGCTACAAAGCAATGTGCTACTCCACTTTTCCTCGGGTATTGTCTCTAATGCTGTTCCGTCAGAAGCTAGCGCTACGTTGAAGATTTCAGAAATGCAGGCTGCCAAACTCGAATCCCTAGGTGCCCAGGCCCAGAGGCTCCCTGATGGGATGTATCAGATTACAGCCAAGGGCATAGCAGCCCATGCCGCTTTTCCCGAAGGATCGGAAAGTGCAGAATTGAAGCTGGCCCGCATCTTGTCCCACTCTGGTGTGCTAGATCAAGAAGCGGATGCCCTGATGAAAGCTCTATGTATTTTATTTGGTGACTACTATGGGGCGGGACTTGGCGTACCCTTTGAAGATGAGGTCTCTGGAAAGTTGACCCATGTTGGAGGCGTTGCTGCCTACGAACAGGGAGTGTTCCACCAGAATATCAATATACGATACAATGTTACTGCTGATTACGATGGAATGATCACCACAATCAATAAGGTTCTAGATAGGTATGGATTTGTGGTGAAACGAACCCACAACAGCTCTCCTTTCTATATGGACAAACAAGAGCCCATCGTACAGAAGTTGGTAGAGATTTGCAATATGCATTTGGGAACAAACTTAGATACCTTTATCATGGGTGGCGGCACCTACTCGAGAAAACTGAAAAATGCCGTTGGATTTGGACCGGGAATACCACGTGCGGTAAAGAGATATGGGACTGATCGGGGCGGCGCACACCAGCCTGATGAATACGTTGAAATAGAAGATTTGAAAAAAGCTTTTGTGATTTACGTGGATGCATTAAAGGCCTTGGACGCTTGGGTGGCTGAGTGAAGACTTCAAAACGGAAGGGGGGAGGGCATGCATGCCTCAAAGCCATTGACAGCAAGAGTCTATGATGAAGTATACAGCGACATCATCAACGGGAAATACGGTTCTCAAGATATCATTACTGAAAGCGCCTTGGTAGAAAAGTATGGCGTCAGCAAATCACCAGTGCGTGAAGCCCTTATCCAGCTCTGTAATGAAGATGTAGTTCGAGTCATTCCCCGTTTAGGCTACATGGTGGTACAGATTACGCCTAAGGAAATCCGGGAACTGGCCGAAATGCGAACCGTACTGGAACTCTATTTGTTGGAAAAGGCTTTTTTCGGCCTCACCGATGAAAACTTCGCCGAATTAGATGCTCTCAATCAATTTGCCCTTAAGGACGCGGAAATCCGCAGTTCGCCCATGGACAACTGGCAGAGGAATATGACATTTCATCTCACACTTGCTTCCTACGCAAGAAACCAGACGATGTACGTCCACTTAGAACAGGTATTACGAAGATTAGCGGGGGCTACCACACAACACTTCAGTGGTTATGAAAGTGATGACCCAGTCCTGAAGGAACGTTCTTCAAGCACCCGACATTTTGAACTGGTGGAAGCCTGTAAAAATCAGGACTTGCCCCTTACCAAAGAAATCCTTGAAGCTGACATAAACACTATATGGTAACCGGAGGTTAGACATGAACAGAAAAGAACGAGTCATAGCAGCGATTCAGAAAAAGCCTGTTGATCGTGTTCCTGCCAGTTTTTCTCTGCATTTCCCCGCAGATATTCAAAAGGGACAGGCAGCGGTGGATGCACATATCTCCTTTCTCAATGAAACGGGTTGTGACATTCTAAAGATTATGAATGAGAACTTAGTTCCTCCCATCGGCGAGATGAATGGACCTGAAGACTGGGATCAAGTGCCAGCCCATACCAAGTCGTCTCCCTTTATCCAAGAGCAATTGGAATTAACAAAGCGTACCCTAGAGGCGGCCAAGGAGAATGTATTTTCTCTAGCCACCATTCACGGAATCTGCGCTTCCACGATTCATCCCATCGAACCACGCTATGGATATGTTCCCGTCAGGGAAATGCTCTGCGAACACCTAAGGGCTAACCCCGCGCCTGTATTGGCCGCAATGGCCCGCATTGCCGATGTTCTCTGCGAGCTGGTTAGGGAAAGTGCGGCCCTAGGGGTAGATGGCATTTACTATGCAGCACTAGGCGCGGAACATCACTTTTTCACCGATGAAGAGTTCGCTACTTGGATTGAACCTTATGATCTGCGTATTTTGAAAGCAGCCAAAGAAGCGGGACTCTACAACTTCTTGCATATCTGCAAGGAGAACCTAAACGTACAGCGCTATGCTAATTACGGCGAGCTCGTTGATGTTGTAAACTGGGGTGTGTACGAGACTGATTTTTCACTCGACGAGGGGCGCAAACTTTTCCCCAACGCTACCATTATGGGTGGCTTGGCCAATCGCAGTGGGGTTCTCGTTGATGGAAGCCATGAAGAAATCAGAGATGCTGTTCGCAAGATCATTAAAGACTTTGGAACCACAGGGTTTATCCTTGGAGCAGACTGCACCTTGCCCACAGAGATCCCCTATGACAGGATCAAAGCTGCGGTAGAGGCCGTCGTATAACTGCTCGTAAAATCTAGGAAGTAAGAAGAGACTGCAATTAAGATTGCAGTCTTTTTGTCTGGGTGCGCCACGCATGGCGCGAAATTCGTCAAATTGATCGCAAGTGATGGTGGGGCTGTCCCTCGATCACTTGCGGGCGTCGCTCAAGAGCCAGAATTCTTCCGTTTCTTTGAGAACGGGATTGTCTTTGGCATAATCAAAGGCTGTTCTTCCTTCTTGAGACTTTAACTTTCCGTCGGCTCCCGCACCTAGCAAAAGGCGGATCACCTCAGGATCTGTGGTCATGGCTGCCGCTTTCATTAGGGCCGTATAGCCCAAATCATCCTGGGCATTGAGATCCGCCCCCGCCTCAAGGAGTGGCCCTACGCTTGCCGCTCCCCAGCCTAAACCAGCAGCATACATCAGGGGCGTTGCATTCTCGCAATCCAGACTGTTTACATCGGCCCCCGCATCGATGAGTACTTGGATTACCTCTGGATTTGGGTTACTCATGGCGCTCAACATTAGGGCATTAGCTCCGAAGGCCGTGGTGTGGTGGATGTCAGCTCCTTCTTGAAGGAGGATTGTCACGACCTCGGGGTTTCCATTTCCTATGGCTGCCCAGATCAAAGGGGTATATCCAAAGTCGTCTGTGACGTGAAGGTCAGAATCGGCAGCGAGCAAGAGCCTGATCACTTCGGGGTCAGAGCCGTAGGATGCTTCGTAGAGGGGTGTCGCTCCTGATATATCTTTCGCCTGAGGATCAGCACCTTCCTCGAGAAGCATTTTGATTACCGCAGGGGAAGCGCTACTTCTGGTGGCCAGAATGAGGGCATTAGCATCCGAATCATCTCTTGCATTGATGGGAGCACCCGCCCTTAAGAGCAAAGAAATTACGTCTAGATCATTTCCTTCCAGAAGGGCCGACATGAGGGCTGTGGACCCCGAAAAATCCCTTGCAGAAGCATCGGCCCCAGCTTCAATCAGCATCTCAAAGACTTCTGGACTGGCATTGCCCCAGGTGGCCCAAAACAAGGGTGAAGCCCCTGTGTCGCTTCTAGAGCGCACCTTGGATCCTGCATCTAGGAGCATTTGGACGATTTCTAGTTTGGGATCGTGCCGAAGTGCCCACATCAAGGCATTAGCACCACTCTCATAATCGGTGACATCCACGTCGGCCCCTGCCTCCAGCAAAACCTGGATAACTCTGGGATTTCTGTTGCCCCAAGCTGCCCAGATCAGGGCCGTATTGTGGCCGTTATCCACAGCGTTGACATCGGCTCCCGCTTCTAGGAGCATGTGGATGATGGTATCGTCTGTCGAAGTAACTCCCGCCTCCATAAGCGGCGTATACCCCACATAATTGGCCTGGTTTGGATCTGCCTCTCTATCAAGGAGGGAGCGAAGGAGGTTTCTTTCTGGTATGCGGCTTAGAACCTGCATCAAGACAGAATTCCCTTCGTCATCGACAATATCCAGTTCGCTACCTGCATCCACCAGCATTTTTATGGCCTCAGGTGTGCTCTCAAAGTATAGGGCTTGTTTGAGGGGAGTAAAGCCCGCATCGTCTCTGTGGGTCAGATCCGCGCCCCCTTCCAGCAAGAGCCGCACGACCTCCGGGTCTAGTCCCTCCCAGGGGAGGGCCAAGAAGAGGGCTGTTTCCCCAAATAGATTTGTTGCATTTACATCTGCGCCGGCTTCAAGAAGCAACCTAATTACCTCTGGATTTGGATTATAGGCGCTACAAGCCATCAAGAGTGCAGTGTTTCCAAACTCGTCCTGGAAATTTACATCGACACCCGTCTCTAGAATCAGGCGAATAACCAGAGGTTCCTCTTCTGCCCTTAAAGCTCCTATAAGGAAAGAGCTTTTCCATAGACTCGCACTGTCCTCCATGTAACCATTACCTCGAGCTAAAGGTGACCAGCCCAAAAGCACAATCACGAAACACACAAGCCAGACTGCAAACACATTTTTACGGGTCATTGTCGTGCCTCCTTTGTTTGAGGGACTGAGGGAAGACAACCGTCAAACTGATCGAGGGACAGTCCCCCGGCTAGGGAGCTACTCGGCCCTTTTTCTATATTCTGCCAAAATAGACAATCGCCTCCTGATCGAAAATAAAATAGTACACCACGGTTTGAGAGAGTAAGGAGGTACTATATCCTCACACCTGAAGACTATGGCGCACTTGGTCGTGTCTGGTACTTGCCTTTACTTGATGGACTGAAGTGGTCAGTTTTTGGTAAGAAGCAACATGATACACTCACCATAAAGAAAGCTCTTTGAAATTAGGAGGTGCCTTGTGTGAATGTGAAAAGGAACGTATTCGCTATCTTGGTATTGTGTCTGGTATTGTTAATGCAGGGTTGTAGTGGTGGAGGAAGCGGGGGAGGCAACAAACCTCCAAAGATTGATGCTTTTAGTCCACCTGAACAGGCTGTGACCGTGGCCGTCGGCGGCGAAGTGAACTTCAGTATTACCGCCTCAGATCCTGATGGTGACACCTTAGGCTATTCATGGAGCAAAACCGGCGAAGGCATACTCACAGCCGGAAATAGCAAAACTGCCACGTGGAAAGCCCCCGAAGAGGCGGGTACGGCTACAGTGAAAGTGGTCGTTACAGATGGCAAAGGCGGTGTGGTGTCCCATACTTGGAGCATTACAATCGGTACCGTAAAGCCCCCGATTATTACCAACGCAACTCCCGTTTCAAGCCCGACTACGCCCGTTGAAGTGAATCTTAATGAAGAGCGCGTTCTCTCCATCAACACGTCGGATCCAGGTGGTCGGCCTTTGACTTCTACTTGGATATGCAGTAAGGGTGTAGTAAAAGACCAGCAACTGAATACAGCGAAGTGGGTGGCTCCCGCTGCGACCGGTCCGGCCACGGTCACCGTTACGGTGTCCAATGGTGTTGTGTCCACGAAGCATACCTGGCACTTCAACGTCAAAGGGAATGTTGTCTATGTAACTGACGATATTACCATCCCCACAACTTGGGCTTCAGGAAACATCTACGTCATTGACAACCTCCACGACATCAATGTTGAAAGCACCCTTACCATTCAACCTGGGACCATCATCAAGTTCGGCCAGGGTAAGGGCTTGTATACCAGTGGTAATGGGCGGATAGAGGCTGTTGGAACCTCGACACTTCCCATTGTATTCACCTCACTGCGGGATGATCTACAGGGTGGAGACACCAATAAGGATCAAAACACCACAACTCCCGATAGTGGAGACTGGAATGAAGTGTACTTGGGAACCAAAAATGGGAATAAGTTTGAGCATTGCGAGTTCTACTATGGTGGAGGCGGAATCTCAGAGATAATGCTTGATTTGGCTGAATCGGTGGGTACTCCTGTAAAGAATTGCACCTTTGCTTTTTCCGAGGGTATCGCCCTTTCTGCAGTATATGTACCGAGTGTATCCATAGAAGGGAACACCTTCTATAACAACGAAAAACCACTTGCCATTAACGTCAATGTGAGTATTGACGACTCTAACGAGTTCCACAACCCACTAAACTCCAATGAGATCAATACCTATCAAGGGATCTTTGCGGACCCCGATGGGGGAACGTACTTTACCAAGACGATTGTCTGGGGCGAAACAGAAGTGGCCTTTGTTCTCCAGGGGTGGGATTTCGTCATTGAGGAGGCTGCAAAGCTAACATTACAGCCCGGCACCACCGTGAAATTTTATCACAACACGCTTACAGTTAATGGACTATTAGAGGCCAAGGGAGCTGCTCTTAAACCCATTGTCTTTACTTCCATTAATGACGATCGCTATGGTGGGCAAAGCAATGGCGCCAGTTCCCATGATCCACAGGCAGGAGACTGGGACTACATCTATGTCGCAGACAACGCTAGAGCCACCTTTGATCACTGCCGGATTAGCTACGGAGGTACCAATGCAGACCGCCAAGGGGGGTATGCAGCTCTTTGCGAAAGCGAGTATTCTGACAGCACTGTGATCAGCAATACAACCTTTGAGGATAACCTAAGAGGACTCGATCTCCTATCAGCTCAAAGTAGCATTGAGGACTCAGAGTTCCTACACAATAGGTACCCCTTGAGAGTTGGTTTTGACATTGACACGGACAATACAATCTTGTTCAGTAATAACACCTACAATGCTATCTATGTCGGTGGAGGTGTAAATCGAGCTTCGAGAGACTCCATCGAGTGGTTAAACACAATTGTTCCTTATGTATTGAATGAGGATGCTTACCTAGATGGAACCGTAGTTCATTTAGGAACAGGTACCATCATTAGGGTTTGGAAAGATCAAGAGATAGACCTACAGGGTGGCGCTGCTCTTGATAACTTTGCCAAGGCCATCTTCACATCGTATCGGGATGTAGCTAGGGGCGGCGATGTTGGTGGGGGTTCCGTTGCACCCAAAAAAGGTGATTGGGTAGGTATTTATGATGAAGAAGAATGGGGTTATCTCAGCGGTCCGAACATCTTTTACGCTGAGAACAACTAATCATACGTACCTCAATGAAGACCATGAGACGGCTCCAGATCAAATCTGGAGCCGTTTATTTTAGAGAGCCAAGGTTGAGCTCTTCATAGAGGCCTTGGGTGTCCAAGGAAGGCTTTACACCGAGCTCTTCTTCTAAAACTTCAGTAAGCTGGGCGTATTGCCTCTGGGCTGCCTGACGCTGTCCACTTTTGGCGTAAGCGACCATCAAAAGGGAATGGTAGGTCTCGTTGAGCTCATCCCTTTTTAAGAGTAAAACAAGCTCACTGATGGCTTTCTCATATTGTTTGGAGGCGAGATAGTAGCTGACCAGGCGCAACTTAGCGTCGCCATAACGAAGGCGTAGAGCTTCTCTGTCGGGGATGGCCCAATCATAATCGAGATACTCTAGGTAATCACCGTGATAGTCCTCTAGCGCTTCTTCCAGCAAATTCATCTGCTCCACTGAATCCATTTCAGAACCCATAGCTGATTTCATAAGGGCATCAAAGTGGGCTAGGTCGGTTTCGATTGGGCCTGCAAGAGTGTACACTTCCGTGCCGTGTTTGATCATATCCGGGAAGCCGTGCTTCTTGAGTACCGAACGCAGGCGGTAGACCGTGGTATGAAACTTCGCATCTGCTTTTCCTAGATCATGGTAGTCGTCTGGCCACAGAGCTTCGATAATCTGGTCCTTACTAACGGGCTGTCCGATATGGGCTAGGTAAATCAGAAGATCTCGAGCCCGGTGGCTCCGCCACTTTACTCCCGTGATCTCCTGTTCACCGGCGAAGATCCGTACAGGTCCAAGCAGCTGAAGGCCCAGGGCCCGTTTGGTGGTTGCGGACTTCGGCACTTCCTCGGTGCCCATGAGGCGTTCATAGGCGCCTTGTGCCATGTTCCGGACATAGGCAGAGGGGTCTTCTCTGAGGGCATCAAGAGCATCGCAGACTTCGGATCCCCCTATTTCCAAAAGAATAGGAATAATATGCTGTTTCGTCTCTGGGTCTCCTCGCATCACCAGAGGGATCAGGTGCTTGAGGCTAGGTGAACCCACTTTACGCAAAACCCTCTGAACGAAGCTGGTTTCTGTTCCTGTCTCTAGTCCGTACACTAGAAGAGGGTAGTACCAGTGATAACACGTTACGAAGTTTTGAAGATCATTTATTTTGGCAGAGGCCACCAGAGCTTTTTGGGTGTAACGTTTCGCTTCTACAAGGTCCCCCTGCAGGAAATAAAGGGAGGCCAGGGCTTGGTAGCAATAAGCCAAAGACTTGGCGAATCCCATGCGAAGGGCCTTTTTTTCGGCTCCCTTGAGCAAATTGAGACCAAGATCCCAGGAACCTGTACGGGCGAGAATTGGTCCTGCCACAGTTGGAATAGAGGTGCGGAACAACAAAGGTTGGGATTCTGCTACTTCAAGCGCTTCTTTCGCATTGGCCCTGGCCTCAACCCATTTTCCTTGCAGGGCCAGCGTCCGGGACAGAAAGACAAGGTTGAGGGCTAGAGAAGCGCGGTCGCTGTCATGCTCTCGTACGTAGTTGATACCCTGGAGGAAATACCGCTCTGCATCGTCAAAACGTCCCAGATTCGTATAGACTAAGGCCAACTGCAGACAGGACGAAGGTAGATCTTCGGTCAAGCCCATTTTCTCTTTTATGGCTGCCGAACGCTGGGCAATCAGGAGAGCCTGCTCTGTCTCGCCCCAGTCATCGTAGATGGCGGACATCATATCTTGGAAATTATATCCTGGCATGATTCCTTCGGGGCATAAGGATATGGCGCGCTTGAACAAAAGCAGGGCTCGAGGGCCTTCTCCCAGCAAGTAAGTGATGTTTCCTAATGCTTCAAGGATCATGACCAACGCTTCATTGTCTCCGGTCCCTTCGTTTTCCTGCAGGCATTGTTGGAGGATGTCTCTAGAATCCTGCAAGCGTCCCGCTGAATAATAGATGATGGATTTTTCAATGGCGAGTAGGAGCTTAAAGCGGGAAGCAGAAAGGTTCGCTTCCGCGTCGAAGAGGAAGGCGAAACTTTCTTCCATGGCACCTCGTCCACGGGAGATTCGCGCTTTAAGCAGCTGGCATTCGGCCAAACCAATCTGGTCGTCGCTGAGTAAAAAGAGGGATTCAGCCTGATTAACGGCCCTTTGAGCATGCCCCAGTTGGCCGCGGCCAATCTCAACCAGTGCCTGTAAGAGCGAAAGGCGGGGGTTGACCCTTATCTCCTCCGCTGTGATGGCTGTGTCCAACCATTCACCAACAGTCTGCCAGCGTCCGTGTAACACGGCTTCTCCGCCGAACCTGACTACTATGTCGGCGACGGTCTCCCGGTCACCGGCCTCCAAGAAGCAGTTGATGGCTTGGCTGAGATGTCCTCGACCGATCCCTATGGTCCCGGCCTTTTTGTACAAGGCGTCCCGATCCGAGCCTAGTTTCCCCAGAAGATACGAACGAATGAGGGGCACAAGGTAATATTGATCGTCCTTTTCTTCTAGAAAAAGCTGATGGGATTCTAGGTAGCGCATTCTTTCTTTGGACAGATTGTTGCCAAGGAGTTGATCGCAATCTGATGTAGTAAAGTGGGAAAACACCGATACCTTAATTAAAAACTCCAGGATCTCAGAAGGTACCCCTTGGAGTATTTCCCGGTCTATGTAATTAGCAAGGACCTGAGGAATCGTGTCCTTAGCCTCCTCAAGGAGGCTCCCCATTTGTGTAAGAAAGTTCACTGCAATGGGCCAACCTTCGCTTACGTTTACCACAAGGTCAAACTGCTCTTTTTCCAAGGAACCGTCTTTCAAACGGAAGAAGCCCTCTAGTTCGTCTGGGGTAAATCTTAGATCGCTTCTGTCAATAATCTGTACTTGCCCAGCCACATGCATGCGTTCTAGGGCCAAGTGCCTTATTAGATCCAGAGAGTTTCTTCCGCCTATGACCAATTGAGTTTGTTGGGGCAGCAGGGGTACCAGGTCGGATAGGATTTCGTAGATCACAGGACGGCTGATCACCTGCCAGTTGTCTAGGATGATCAACACACCGTCGGGCCTAGACTGCAGGGCGTGGATAAAAAAGCCCACAGCATAGCGGCTTAGCCCATCAGGATCTGGTTTGGAGACCAAGCGTTGTAGATGTACCTCGTCGAAGGTAGTACGATCTTGGAGTGCGGCCGCAAGATGCCTGATGAATGTATTAGGGTCATTGTCATGGGGTTCAAGACTGTACCACGCCACGGGGCGATGGGAGATATTAGCTAGTTGGCTTAGGAAAACGGTCTTTCCATAACCTGCAGGGGCTAGAACAAGCAGTACCTTGTAATCAGCCTGCTGGAGATGCTCGGCCAAAATAACCCGTTCTACCATTCTTCCATGGTATTTTGGGCACTTCAGCTTGGTGGTAATTAGGGGCGTGGGTTCGGGATGCCGTATCACCGCACTCACCTTCTATAGCATTTTCCTCAACTCTTCGCTGCAGTTTTAGGAACTCCTTCCGATAGAGAGCAAAGCACCAACCACTAGGATTGGTGCTTTAAGTTACTTGCGAGCTTTGGCCTTGAACAGGAAAAGTAGGAGAGGTACAAGATAGACGACAAGTAAACCGAGGGTTACAGATGTCATGAGTGGAGATACAGGGGCTAGTCCTATTAAGAGTAACATTGGCGCGCCCATGACTATGGCGAAGCTACTGCCCGTTAAGAGGTTATTGGCCGCGGGAGTGTCAAAGTCAGGGTCGATTTCACGCAGCAACAGCACGCCAGAGCTTATGGTCCCGGTGAGCATACCATACATAGAGATCATACCCTCATAGAAATAGTCGGGATAGATCTCTTTACAGATCCACTTCAGCCAGTAGTACGTTCCTACGCCGCCGGCAACGGATAGTAGAACAAATGGCAGCCAGAGACCGGAAAGATCGGTAATATCAATGGAGGCGATTCCCGCTACAATCATGACATCAAAGGCCAGGCCAGAGATGCGGCTTAGCAGATAGTTGTTTTGATACTGGCGGGTCATCATCTTCGTCTTTCTAAGGCTACTGATAACAACCCGGGTCAAGATAGCCATCAATGCGCCAACGATGAAGTTAAAGCCCCATAGTAGCGGTTCTAATGTACTGGAGAGTCCTGGGGCCACGTTATCAATGAGGGCTGAGAGTCCGTGAAGCACCAGATAGGTGATTAAATATACAATCAAAACCAGCGCGAATTGTACCGAGAATCTGTCGATGGATTCCGACACGGGGATTTCATTCTTGTCCTGAAACTTGTCTACAGAGAGCGACTCTGCAACCTCTTCATAATGATGCAGTTCAATTTTGCCCTTGCGGACCTGCCAGTTTAGATAGGAAATTCCAACAGTGCAGGCACACAAAAATCCTGATGCTGCAATAGAAAGTCCAAAGGACCTGCCGCCAAAAAAACCCAAGGCTTCATACATACCGCCTACGTTGTTGGCTTGACCGGGACCCTGTCCGTAGGCCATGGGCAGCAGAATGCCTGCAGCCTTGAACATGTCTGGCATCACTGTGTAGGCTAGGGCGAGGGTAATAGTCAGTCCCATGATTCCTTGGATCAGATAGGTAGAGATGATGAGTGCTCCACTCTTGGGGGCGGTGAGGCTATCGGTGCTGTGTCCAGTGTCTTTTTGGGGTATGCGTAGTGACATGGCAATAAATCCGATGGCAATCCCGTGGTAGGTAATCATCTCTAGGAACATGGCATCGATGTCTAATAGTTTTGTATTGCGTACTATAAGCAACACAAATCCAGCCAGGACAGAAGTGGGCATAAGTGTTTTGCGCACAAAGGGCAACTTCCGCCTTAAGACATTGGCCCCTAGAATTGTGGCCGCGATGATTCCAAGTTGGATTATGGCACTCCATAAGCCTGCATTTGATGATGAAAAGTTCATAGGTCACCTCGTTGTTCTTAGTTGATTGTAGAGTTCTAAATATTTACGTCCACAAAATGACCGACCACCTGTAATCGTATAATGCTTACCCAGGCTTGTAAAGGCGATGTTGCCGCGGCCATAAAGCGCCATGTCCGAAATCTCGTCCATGGCAAAAATGAGGGCGCCGCAGACAATCTTGTCGCGATACATGGCTAGCGCACCTGTTCCTGCGTCGGCACTCTTGCCCTTATGGTTTCCTTCGATAACGCTCAGTTTCACCTTTGCGTCCACAAAGGCAGGTTTATCGGCAAGATTCTCAGCAATCTGCGTTAGTTGTCGGCGCTGCCATGAATCCCACTCCGTAATCGTAGAATAGGGTGCGCCGCTTAAGTAGCCATACTCGTCATAGGTGGCCTTAAGGCCGCAAGTACAGAAAAATTCGCTACCTTTGCTCTGCAGGGTGCCAACCTGTTTGCAGTGGGGGCAAATAAAAAGCGCTGTCTCCAGGCCCTCTGCCAGGCGCTTGCCCTCGAAGCGTATTTTTTCTATAGCCTGTCGTGCATAGGCATCCTCAAAAAGGTCTGCTTTGATGGCAGCATTGACCTCGTCAGCGCTCATCTCCTTCAGCTGTTCCACAGTGTATACATTAGCGACGTAGCCGCGCATGCGACCTCTCCGCATGGTATAGGCCCAGCGGGGTGTGGTGAAATAACCGCCCTCAAATTTGTAGGTAACTAGGGGTACTTTACATGATTTAGCCAACTTGCCAACGGAAGGGGGTATGGGGCCTGTGAGCCCGTTAAACGAACGATTTCCTTCCGCAAAAATGCATACATTCTTGCCGTCCCGCAGCCGCCTCATGATGTCTAGCACGGTACTCATATCTGTACTCCCCTTGAGACGGGAAATGGGATCGAAAAAATACATGAGCAGGCGCGAAGCGAATCCAACCCGGAAAATGTGTTCGCTGGCAACGAAGTATAAGACCTCGTCAAAACTCATTTGCACGAAAACGGCGTCGAGATCTGCATTATGATTAGCATAGACAAGGTGGGGACCCTTTAGATCGGGAGCAGGCATTGATTCTAGTTTGAAGAGCCACCTGAAAAAGGGTGACAGAAGCCTTTTTGCTATACCGTAGGCACGGGCATGACGCCGATAGTTCCGGATCTGTTCTTCGGACATCTCTTCCCTCCTCTGAATCTATCTAGTTAGTTCTGTAATTTGGGCCATTTTCCTGTCCAGGGGAGCACCAAATCTGCGAGAACTCCGCGATAACCCCAGATTGAGGGAGGAAACAGGTTAAGGTTCATCGAATGGTGAGATCAGGAAAATACTAATTGTGGCATAGACAGTAGCGTTAAAGGAAAGGATTCAGCGTTAATAGAGGAAAACAGGGTCAGTGATAGTAATATTGCAGACAATATGGCTTGTCATTGCGGCGTTCACGCGGAGCATAACATGTACAAATGACCAAGGAGGGGGTAAGGTGGCGGCAGAGAGTAGTGAGAAAAAGAAAAATGGTTTGCAGATTCTTCTAGTGGTGCTTGTACTGGTTTCGATGGGACTAAATGTCTATCTGTTTCGCTATTACGCGGAGCAGGATGATGGAGTCGAAGTGATGACATTCTGGGAAGCCGCTAATACGCAGATGCATGACGAACTAGCGTCCATCAAGGCCACCCTAGTTGAACTGGAAACACGTCAATCTGCACAGGAATCGGCAACGAGTGAGATTTTGGCCCTTCTAGAAAGTGACCTTTGGGTAGAAGAGTTTTCCTCGATAACGGAAACGCTGAACCAGCTTGAAGCAAGACAAATGGCGCAGGAATCAGCACCCGCGTGGGTGGATAAGGAATCTTGGGAAGCCGCTAATACGCAGATGCATGACGAACTAGCGTCCATCAAGGCCATGCTAGAGCTAATTTTGACCGAAAATGAGGAAGAGCCAGAACCAGAATCAAACCCAATACCCGCAATAGTTCCGGATCTCGCATTAAACCAAGACCAGGAAATAGAGTCAGATGCGAGTATCCATGTTATGGCGCCAGCGTCAGTAGCATCAGAGGTTACATATGTGGAAGATGCGCAGTACCCCAAGGATGCAGAAGAGCGTAGTTGCCCCATCGTTGAAGTGAAACTATTGCCGGGAGATAATGTGTGGAGTATCGTAGCTCGCTTTAAACCATCCCCAAGTCCGGCCCTGGTTGGTAAGGTTGTTGAGTTCAACGGGATCACAGACCCGAGGCGATTGCCGGTGGGCTTTCCGGTCAGAATCCCCGTGGAGCTTGTGAACGGGGACTTAGTGCCTTAAGGGCGTTTGGGCTGCTGGCCACTTTGCTGACCGATGCTGATTTTTCTTCTCTAACGACAAAGATCCCCCGGAGTGACCTCCAGGGGATTTCTACGTCTACGGGTTACCTCATAATGTTCATGTAATAACCTTGCAGTTGGCTTGGAATGTCTCCTAAGTATAGGCTGGTGTTGTCAAAGGTACCAATGTAGTCTTCTCCAAGCATGTTATTGATGTGCGATCGCATGGAGAATTCGGGTAGTTTGCCCACAAGGCGTTCTCCATCGAATAAAAAGCTTACCTGGACGGGGGTTGCGTAACTGCTGTCCGCTGTAAAATCCCCTCCGGAACAGATGAGCGCGAAGATGGCTGGTTGGCCATTTATCGATTCGGCAATGTCTTTGCTGTCTGTCCTAAAGGCTAGAGCCTGCCCATGGGCACCATCGATTGTTGGTGGGTCGTCATAAGAGCCTGTGGCGGCCCCAGTGTGTGGAAGATTATATACCTCCGCTGTTTTTTTATCTGTTAAGACCCGCATCAGTCTTCCTTGCTCAATGACTCTGAGGCGGTCATCGGGCAAGACAACTCCTTCAGCGTCAAAGAAAGGCGCCAACGCAACTTCAGGATCGCGAAGCAGTTCGATAATTATTCTTTCTGAAAAGAGCAACTCTCCCATTTTTTCACTGAATAGGGAGCTACCCTTGGCAAAACGTTCACCGTGTAGGGCGCGCCCTAGAAAACCCATGAGGCTGGAGGTATCTAGAGTAAAAATGGGTAAGACATCATCCTTGGGAAGGTCCACCTTATTGCGGTAGGCCTCTAAGAAACCCCGGTTAAACTCCAGAAATTTCTTGGGCTCGAAAAGGCGGCTTTGACAGACTAAACCCCCATCAAAAAGATTGGCGGTAGCCTTCTCTTTCAAGATAAGATTAAGAACAAAGAAGGCATCTTTGTATTCCAAGTCCAGTCCTTCGCTGTTACGCATGTGGAATGTCATTTCATTGGACGAAATAAATTCGCTGAAGCTGAAATCGGGATAGTCGTTCCGTAAAACAGCGAGGATCTGCTCAGCATGATCCAGCAACTCCTGAGAATCCATAGGCTTGTCATTGTAAGAACGATGGTCTTGATGGTCCCTTGTCAGGGGGTAGGGATAGTCAATGCCTGCCCGTAGGTTCTGCTTGGCACTCTCTAGCAAAAAAGTATCTGAAGCCTCGCCTACAGCTCCGGAAATACCGATTTTACCGTCTTTATAAACCCGAACGCCTTTTTTCGTGATATCTTTTAGGCGCACCGCCTGGACCTGGCTCATCTGGACTCTGGCCGTGGCTTCTTTCTCCCGGATGGTGATAAACTCTTGCTTCATTTTCATCGCCCCCTACTGCACCTTTAGTTTTTTGACCCGTGTATAGGGGCCGCCGTACCCTATTGGTAAAGGATGTTGCTCCATCTTACCGCATCCGCCACCCACAAAACTGCTGAGCTCAAACTCTGCACTGATAGCATCGACTTCCTCTAGGGTGCTAAACACATTTCCCGTCACAACGGAAATCTTCACAGGGCTCGTGACCCGTCCCCCTTCAATCTTGTAAGCCCGGGCTGGGGCCAAGGTAAAGGTGGACATGCCAGATCCGTGTTTGAGGGTTTCCAGATAGATGCCATGGTCCATTTCGGCGATAATATCCTTGAGGGGTCTTGTGCCTTTGTCGATGTAGGTTGTGGTCATGCGTACGATAGGCTCAAATTCGAAATTCACTGCTCTTGCATTGCCCGTAAGTCCTTCCTCCAAGGCTACACTGGTGGCAGCACTGTGCAAGCGGCCCGCGAGAAGCCCTCCGGAGATGATCTCCGTTTTCCTACCCCTCGTCCCCTCGTCATCAAAGGGGACATAGCCATTACCTGTGATGGTTCCGTCATCGATGATATTCAAGAGGTCTTGACCAACTCGTTTGCCCAAAGCCCACTCGGTCCTCATGGTTTCATCACCTACCATGAAATCGGATTCGCTCTTGTGTCCGAAGCTCTCATGGGTGAAGATGCCCGTAGCTTCTGGGCTCAAAAGAACAGGGTATTCACCGGGAACGACCGGTTCTGCGGCACGAATAAAAGCCACACTCTTGGTGATCTCTTCCTGGAAAAAGTCTGCATATTCCTTAAGATCAGCAAGATACGTAGCTCCCTTGGAGACTGTGGCTTGGTCTTTGTTCGTACCGCAGACAATATCCAATGTGATGCGGATACCGCAGACTTGTTGATCGAAGGTAAGAACAGCCCCTTTTGATGAATAGAAGGACTTTATGGTCTTGTTGTCCATATAATACGAGTTGTGGCCGACGATGGCCTCATCTGAAATCCGACCAAGGATCGTCTCTAAGAGAGCCTGTTTCTCTTCAATGGGGATGTCTGTCACCGAGTCCTTTTCGTATCGTAAGATGCTCTCCCGGTTGACCTCGAAGGCTTTGACAATGGGATGGTTCAAAATATCATGATTTGGAGTGGCCATAGACGCCAAGGTATCGATGTGGTCCTGGAGATTTTCCGTATCCGTGGTAGAGCTGTAGTACCAGCGCTGACCATCGAATACCCGAATAAAAGCCCCCTTTTCTTGGCGAACCTTCTGTCCCTCCAGTGCGAGCTGTTTAAAGCGGATTCGCGTATCAAAGGATTCTTCTAGGCGGACGTCAACATACAAATCACGGGGGAAACTATACATTTTGACCTCCTTCTGCCCCGGCTCCACCATGAGCCTGGGATGTCGCTGGTTTCTACCTCTATTTTCTGGAAATTGTCACGACTTCCTCCTTTGATTCTAAGATTCTTCTTGGGGCATAGAAGGGGTGGTTTGCCATGCGAATCCTGTAAACAGGCCAAACCTGAGATGGATGTCCTCAACACCTCTCACAGTGGTAATTGACCTCTAGAGTGTATATCCATAAGCTGTTCTTGGAACTATAAATGTGGAATAGCATCTAGAGGAGGTTTGTTATGGAAGTCCATTGCACGGTGAGAAACTGTAAGTGGTGGGATGAAAACTACTGTGCTGCAGAGGGTATTCTCATTACCAGTGACGAGGTGGGGGAAGCTTTGCCTGAACAGTATGATTATGAACAAACACAAAGCATGGTGCAGCAGTTTGGTGAAACTCCGGTTAGTTCTTGTGAGGCCACATGCTGTAAGACGTTTGTAGAACGATAGAATCCTAAGATTCCGGAAATACTAGCTCCGAAAAGACACCTCAATTGGTGTCTTTTGATTTTGTACCCTATGCTCCCTTATAGGGGTCAAAAAGGAATTGGCGTTCCAACGCAGAATTCTTTTTTGAACGTGCCAATAGTGATAACCTGAGTAGACTCTAGCGTTAGAAGGTGCAGAAAACATGCGAGGCTTTGACTACTTCGTCGAGAAGATCCCCCCGAACATTCATAGTAGGACCCGGGCCATTTTTTCTAAGCATGTGGCCGTATTTTTGCCTGATTCCTATGTCGTTGCCCGCAAGATGGACGTGGAAGAGTACCACTTTGCAATTTGTTTTGAAACGCCGCCCTCGGCCACGATTAATGGTCGCGAATACCAGTTTAAAAAGGGTAGCCTTATTTGCTTGGCGCCGGGTGATGATATTCTCGTACACCCTGCCCGCAGGCAGGATCTGGCTGGGTATATGACCATCTGTGTGTTACCGGAATTCATGCGAGGTGTTTATCTCGAACTGGGGGGCGAGGGAAAACTTGAGTTTAGTGCTCCGAATAATAGGTATAGTCATTTTCTCCTGGAAGCATTGGACGCACTGATCCACGAAGTGTTGCATTATGGCGACGCTAGTCCTTTGATGATCACCAGCCTCGAAAACCGCGTAGCCATTCAGCTTATTCGAGATGGCAAACCGAGGCCTTTCTGGCCCCAAGGGCCCCATCCCAGCCTGGAGCATATCGTCCAGAAAGCCTGCAAATACATTGAGACCTATTACACAAGCAATATTACTATCAAAGATATTAGTGATGCGATTTTTTTGAGCCCTTCGTATATGCAGAAGATTTTCCCGAAGATTGTAGGTAAGACGCCCCATCAATACATTATGGAGTGCCGACATCGTAAAGCGAGGGAGCTGTTGGTCAAAACGAAGGTGTCCATGGAAGAAGTGGCCAGGCAGTGCGGCTTTGTAAATAGTTCCCATTTCTCTACTACGTTTAAGCAAGCGGAAGGTATTTCTCCTTTTGCTTATAGGAAAGCTCATCTCCAGGCGGAAGATGAGCCCAAAGCCTAAGTCGGCTGTCTAAGGCGAAGGACCCGCTCGGTTCGTATTGATGGAGAGTGGCTTTAAGATCCTCCATACTTGCTCCCTTTTTGGCATCCCAGGCGTGATCAGCCCAGATTTCAGCACAATCAAACCCAGAATTCTTGATCATCTCCAGGGCTTCTAGAATGGGCTTGTGAAAAGACGCCATGGTGGTAACTCCAAATAACATCCTTATCCTTCCTCTCTCATCATTACCGGGGCCTAGTACTTGACTCCGGTAAATGCTAGACTTTGGATAAACTGCTTCTGTGCCAACAGAAATGCAATAATGATGGGTAGCGTAGCCATGACCGAGGCTGCCATCATCATGGGCCAGTCAGGATAGAGGTCAGCCCGCATTAAGGAAAGTCCCACTTGCAGTGTCCTCATGGCATCTCTATTAATGATGATTAATGGCCACATAAAATCGTTCCAGGCGCCCATGAAGGTAAAGAGGGCTAGGGATGCCAGGGCTGGTTTGCTTAAGGGTAGCACAATTTTACATAGGACCTGAAAGCGGCTGCATCCGTCGATGATGCCAGCTTCTTCTAGGGACTCTGGCATGGACAGGAAAAACTGGCGCATCATGAAGGCCCCAAAGGGTCCGGCCAAGAAGGGCAGGGTAAGCCCTGCATAGCTGTCAATGAGACCCATTTTACGAATAAGGATATAGGACGGGATGACAGTGGCCTGCGATGGAATCATCATCGCTGAAAGGTAAACCATGAAGATCAGGTTTCGTCCTGGAAAGTTTAGGCGAGCAAAGGCATACCCCGCCAGGGCACTGGTTGTGAGTTGGGCTGCCGTGATGATCAGGGAGACGAGCACACTGTTGAGTCCGTACTTCAAAAAGGGCTGCTCGGTCAGGGCTCGGTAATATCCCGAAAAACTGATTGTAGAGGGCAGCCAGGTCATGTCGTAGGTAAAGACCTCATCTGCTTCTTTGAAGGAGGAGAGGACCATCCAGGCAAAGGGCATCAACATAAAAATGGCGAAGGTGAAAAGGACAAAGAAAATAACCAGCCGCTGGGCTTGCATGGGCTTCCCCCTTTCTTACGTCTGTGATTTGATGAGGCGGTTCTGGACTAAAGTCAACACCAAGATTGCCACAAAGAGCACCCAGGCTACAGCTGATGCATAACCGCTACGGTAGAATTCGAAGGCCTGCTGGTAGAGGTAGTACACAACGACCATGGTGGAGTTGGCTGGGCCTCCCCCAGTCATCACATAAATTTGGCCGAACACCTGCATAGACTTAATCATACTCACGATGGTGGCAAAGCCGATAGGGCCTCTCATCATGGGAATTGTGATGTAGCGAAGCCTTTGAAATGACGTCACACCATCCAAATCTGCACTTTCATTGACTTCCGCCGGAATGTTCTGGAGCCCTGCCAAGAAGATCACCATATTAAAGCCCAGGTTCTTCCAAATGCTAAGGAGGATCACAGATGTCATGGCCCAGGCGGGATCGGTGAGCCAGCCTGGGCCTGCGATACCTAGCTTGGCCAAGAGGCTGTTTACGAGTCCATAATTTGGCTCCAACATCCACGTCCAGACAATCGAAACCGCCACCATGGAGGTAACGACAGGGGCGAAGAAGGCGGCGCGAAAGAAGTCTCGAAACCGCAGTTTGTTGTTGAGAAGGACGGCAATACATAAGGATAAGGCGATACCAATGGGCACAACCCCAATGGTGTAGTGGACGGTGTTTTTAACCGCCTTTTGGAACGTGGGGTTTTGCAGGAGGTTGATATAATTATTGAACCCCACATAGGTACGGGTAGAAGAGAGGAGCGATGCGTTGAAAAAGCTCAAGTACAGCGAACAAAAGATCGGATAGATCGTAAAGGCGCAAAAGATAACAAATGAAGGTATGAGAGCTAAAAGGGCGGTTCTTGTTTGTTCGTTCCCCAGCCTTTTCCACCTGGAATGCATGTTCAAGACCTCCTTTCTCCTTTTACAATACGTCAAAATGTCCAAAGGAGCAAGGGGTAGTCGTCTAGGATGTAATTCCATTTACTCTATTGTAAGAGGAGATGCAAAACTCCTTTTAAGACATTGCAAACTCATGAGGCATATGCTATTATGAATGTACAGAATGTTGTATGTTGGTAATGTTTAGGGAGAAGATTAATGTGCATAATAAGAGAAAATTGATGTCTAAGAATGGCCAAATGGCTATGTTCTTAGCTAGAGAGTTTATTAATTATAATGAGGGCGACAGAATTCGAACCATTGGGGAGTATGCGAGCAGTTTTAGCACAGGAAGAGGAACCGTTCAATCCGCTATGAAATTCCTGGACGAAGAAAAAGCAGTCAAACTTGAAAGTAGGGGACATTTGGGGACTTTTATCCGCTCCATTGATTATAAGAAATTATGGCGAATCTCTGATTTTGGTGTGATTATGGGCGTTATGCCCTTACCTTATTCCAAACGTTATGAAGGTCTGGCAACGGGTCTGTACAAAGCGTTTGAGAAGGCGGATATTCCCTTTAGTCTAGCCTTTATGAGAGGAGCAGAACAACGGATTCAAGCCTTGGGGATGGGTAGGTATGATTTCACGATTACATCGAAACTTGCAGCCATCCACGAGAAAATGAGATTTCCGTACATTGAGGAGCTGCACGTTTTTGGCCCAGGTAGTTATGTAGGGAACCACATCATTCTGTTTAAGGACGATCATGTTAAGGAAATCGAAGACGGGATGAGAGTTGGGATCGATACCACTTCTCCTGACCAGTTCTTATTAACTAGACATGAGTGTGAAGGTAAAAATGTGGAGTATGTCGAAACGTCATATGGTCAAATTGTGGAAAAACTTAGAACCAATGAAATAGATGCCGCAGTGTGGAGTGAAGATGAAATCAAGGAGAAGGACCTAGATTTTAACATGCAGCCACTCAAAAATCCAAGAACCATAGAGGCAAACAAGTGTGATACCATGGCCGCCATGGTTATTGACAAAGGAAACGCGGAGCTGAAGAGCATTATCAAAAGGCTCATTAATCTGGAGGACATCGAGAAAATCCAAAAACTGGTTGTCGAAAAGCAAATCATTCCTATGTATTAAATTTTTTGGCTTCAATATACTAAAAATAGTATTTTGACCTAGATGGAGGAAAACCGATGGATGCCACACTCTTAACGAGACTAAATGTGTTACTGGATGCCAAGAAAATAGACGAGGACATTATCCGAGTTGTTGACGTATTCGTTAAGGAAACCGAAAGCGAGTTAGGTATTGCCTTAACCGAGGATAACGCTTCTATGTTCGTCACTCACATTGCCATGGCTCTAGCGCGCATCAAGGATGGAGAAGAGATTAAGCCCATTGATGATGCTCTTTTAGGAGAAGAAGTCACAACGAGTCCGATCTATCCCAAAATCCCTACAATGATTCGTAGAGTTGAAGACCAAACCAATATCAAGATCCCCAAGGCTGAATATGGATACGTAGCCCTTCATTTATGCGCCCTTTATGTATCGACTCTTGAGAGAACGAACGGTTAGAAAGATTGCTTTTGACGGGAGGTGAGACAAATGGTGAATATCGTGATTGGTGGGCAGATGGATAAGCAGCGCTTGGCCAAGCTCGTTGAGGAGCATGGCCGGGGAGAGGTTAAGGTTAATATCAAAGGGGATATTGAAGCCGCTCTGGATTTAAAAAATGGACAAGCCCACTTCTACCTAGGTGCTTGTGCAACAGGGGCAGGTGGAGCTCTGGCAATGGCCATCGGCATAGTTGGCCCAGAGAGTTGCTTATCTGTGAGCATTCCCGGGAAAGTTCTCTCGGAAGACGAAATTAGAAAAGCAGTTCAAGACGGAAAAAAGGCTTTTGGTTTTGTAAACACCGATGCTGGACGAGTTGTTCCGATTTTAATTGATGAAATGTTAAAATAGGAGGAAGAAGCATGTTATTTGAGATTAACTTACTCACCATAATTGTTATGGCGGCTCTAGGTGGTATTTCCACGTACCTAGCGAATCAGAATATTGCGGTATTCCACGATGGTCTGCGTCCTCTCTACTCCCAGTATTTTAGTGGTGCAATGGATAGGAGAGCTTTGTTTGCAACAAGCTTCGCCCTATCCTTTGGCTTGGTCATAGGGTTTGGAATTCCAACGTCGATTGCGGGCAAAATAATCATCGTCCATACAATTTTGCTTGGCTGCGACATTCTAGGTACCCTGTTTTCCGATTCTGGTAACAGAAAATGGATAGCCACTGCTGTAGGAGCGCTGTTTGGCATTCTATTGCTGTTTGGTATGCAAGCTATTACCGACATTTTTTCCGTGTTGCCAATCGATTTTACTGGCAATTTGGGCAACGTGGGAAGCCTAGGAGAAGTGGGTAGTAGCCATAATGCGATCAAAGCCTCGGAACAAAGGCTCTTTAATTTAGTCGCGGATGTTCACTTATATACGGGAAGACCAATTTTTACACATACCACTCTAGGAACTATGGCTGTATTTCTTGAATGAGATTTCTAAAAAGCCCATTGCAACTATGGCCATTGGACCCTTGGGCGCCATCTCTATGGGGATTATTGTAAACATTCTGCATCTCATCGGCTTGTTCCCTAAATAAAGAGGGCGTTTAGCCGATTCCCTGTTGATTGTCTAGAGCCGCGGCTTATTTTGCTATGATAGTTAGTCCGGTCTGTTTGGCGACGTTGCTCAAGATGCGGGCATCTCTACCCATACCTCGATTTGTTACATCGACAATGCAGTCGATTCCCTGCTTCTTAAGCTCCTTGAGTTCTTCGATCACTCCCTGGGTATCATCGTAATTAGTGTCAGGATCCTTTTTGGGACCCCTTAATGCTGATGGTATGGCCTTACTCTTCGGTATTGTAGCCATGGTCTTCGTTGCAGCACGTTATGGCAAAAAGTCATCAGAAGGAACGGCAAGTGCATTTGCCGTGTTTGGCAAGAATATAGAAAGAATCAGGAAAAACATCGTTGTTCTGTCTATAGCCGGTGGTATTTAAACACTGGCCTTCAAGCCCGTGCCATCCATGCCTTTCTCAACATCTGCAACCAACATGTCAAAGAGCTCCGCATCGCTTGACTCGTAAAAATACGGTGGCAGAAAAGGCTCCTTGTAAAATCCTGTGCTTGCTCTAGATCAGATAAAAATCTTGGAAAAAAAGGGTGTTGATCTCACCGCAGTATTAATCGGTCATATGGATCTAAATCCTGACCTGGACTATCATCTTAGGGTCGCTGGTAAAGGCTGCTATCTAGGTTTTGACACAATAGGGAAAACAGACTACCAACCTGATGCAAGCAGAGTCTGTTTGATCAAAGAACTGGTAGCTAGGGGACATGAAAATCAAATTGTGCTCTCCTTAGATCTGACGCGGAAATCCCACTTAAAGAAGCACGGCGGAATTGGATATTCCTATCTAGTAGATACATTTTTACCCTTGTTAGAAGAAGCGGAGCTCAAAGAAGAGACCATCAACAAGTTCCTAGTAGACAATCCACGTAAGCTGCTTAGTATTCCATGAAAGGGCGAGAGAATTGAACGTGTATCCTATCGAAACAATAGATTTAGAAAAAGCGAAGGAACTTCAATTTCGCTTAGTCGACACTATTCATAGGCATTTTCGCGGCGATGAATTCTTGCACGGAGGAGATTATGGGGTTGTTCCGGGAATTGGCAAGCCAGTCTACACAGAAAAGGTAGAGCGGGTACTGGCCGATTTTTTTCAGGGGGAGGCCTGCGCTCTAGTGACGGGGGCGGGGACTGGAGCCATAAGAAATGTCATGAATGCAAAACTAAAAACGAACCAGAAAATACTGATTCATGACGCTCCTGTTTATCCAACTACAGACATCATTGTCACATCTATGGGCTTAAGGCCCATTCCTATTAACTTCAACGATCCAGTTCTCGATGCTCAAATTGTGGAGCAAGCTGAATTTTGCCTCCTTCAACACTCTAGACAAAAAATGGACGATATGTATAACCTCGAAGCCACAATAGAGAGGCTGAAGGAGATCAATGGGGATCTTTATATCTTGGTTGATGACAATTATGTAGCAATGAAGGCCGAAAAGATTGGGATTCAATGCGGAGGAGATATAAGCGCCTTCTCCCTTTTTAAGCTCTTAGGGCCACCAGGAATTGGTTGCGTGATCGGTGATCAGGCCACAGTGAAAACCATCCAGACTATGAACTATTCTGGTGGAAGCCAGATCCAGGGTTCTGAAGCTATGGACGCATTACGCTCTTTGGTCTACGCTCCAGTAATGTTGGCTATTCAAAAAGAGGTAGGAGACGAAGTAGTAGAGAGGATTAATCTTGGTGAGGTTCATGGCGTTAAGTCTGCTTTTGTCGCCAACGCCCAGTCCAGGGTGGTACTTGTGGAATTCGAAGAGCCCATTGCCAAAAAAGTGTTGGAGCACACTAATCTTCTGGGAGGAGCTCCTCATCCGGTAGGTGCGGAATCAAGGTATGAAATCACTGGAATGTTTTATCGAGTGTCAGGGACATTCTTGGCCCATGATCCTAAGTTAGAAGATTATATGATCCGAATTAATCCCATGAGATCTGGAGCTGATACGATTATTAGGATTCTTAAAGAGGCAATTGATAAAGTGTTCACACGGGGTGGTTAGATGTTTCTAGACGTGACAGTAAGGAGAAATTCAAGTCTCATTGAAGCTGCAATCAAGCTTCATCAGCGCGGGCTCATTACTCCAAATACCTACGTTTTAGACTTAGATAGAATCGTAGAAAATGCTGTAATTTCTAACACTCTTTGG